>JAUNVO010000085.1 GCA_030540695.1 Micrococcaceae bacterium
CCAGTGGCCGTCGTCATACCTCAAGGTCATTCGCACACGTTCGGTAGCGGGTTCCGCGATGCTCACCACAGTCCGCCCCTCGACATCCACATATCGGTAGCTGCTTTGACTGCTGTCCGCTTCGAAGGTTGCCTGCCGCATCTGATGCCCGGGGATCACCTTCACGGCGCTAAGCTTCGTGGCCAGGCCCTCCAAACGCACCCCGAGGCCCTTCATCTTTGCCATCACGGTTTTGTCCACGGCCAGGGCCGGCGATCCCGCGGCGTGGAAGTTCTCCAAATCGCTCGGGTTTCCACTCATCAATACCCTGTCGCGTGAAGCGACCAGACCATCCACGAGGCGTTCAAGGTCGCTCGGTGGTTGACCGGCAACCCCTGGTGCCGGTTTCAAGTCTGCGCTTCGCTCCGTGGTTGCCGCCTCCTTCTGACTTCCTGCCACGCCCTCTATGGCAGGTTCCGGAGTGGGTCCACTCAGTATTGCTCCCGCAGCCGCTGAACCCACCAACAGGACGCCGGCAACCAGTCCCGCCACAACCCGCCTGTTCCCGCACTTGAGCCGACGTATCCGGTGTTCTCCCACGCCCTGCGCTCCTACTACCCGCTCTCGTGATTCCGTAGGCGCGTTTCGCCTGTCCTTCGAATCCACCCGAAGTCGTCGAGGGGCAGGTTTCTCCTGGGCGTTGATTTGGGCCCGTCGTTGCTTCAACAGCTCCTTGTCCGCAGCCGTGGGATTGCCCCGGCGTCGATAGCCAGCGCGAGGCTGGCCGCCTGCCGGTGCTTGCCTGGTGGTGAGCATATGCTTGAGTGCATCATGTTCTATGGCCCCGCTGAGTTCCACCGGCACAGCTTCACCGGCCACGAAGATGCGCTGCCCGAACTGTTCAGCGCTGGGACGGTTCCCGGGATCAAGGTCCAACGCCTGCTCAAGCAGCCGGGCGAATTCGTCATTGACATCCGGCACCATGGAGCCCAATGGCACCCTGTTGGCCGTGGCATTGGGTGCACGCCCGGTGAGCAGGTACCAAGCACAGGCGGCCAACGCGTAGACATCCCTGGCGGGTTCCAGTTCCAAGGCTTCCGGAAGGTCGCCCGTTTCCGGTGCACAGAAACCTTGGGTGCCATGGCTCCCCGGAACTTGACCAACTTCCCGGTGCGTACCAAAGTCCCCCAGCTTCGGTTTCCCCTCGGCAGTAAACAGGATGTTTCGCGGGCTCAGGTCACCGTGGGTCATCCCTTGGCCGTGCAGGAATGCCAAGGCCCCGGCGATCGGGGCAATAACCGTAATGGTCTCCCCCACGCTCAATGGACCTCTCACCGCCACGACTTGAGCGGCCGATCCTGCCGGGCAATATTCCATCAGTATTCCCTGGCCCAACGAGGTTTCCAGCCTGCCGACCGCCTCCACGAGAAACTCGTGCCGTACTTGTAGCGATTCGGCAATGCCGGTTTCACGATCCGTGGCGCCTCCGGGGATCTTCAGGGCGAGTTCTTCATGTGTGGCAACATTCTCGACGACCCAGACGGAACTGCCCGAACCGTCATCTAGGTGCCGTACGGCCCGGTATCCCTTTATCTGCGGGAAGGTCAGCGGTTCTTCATCGGATTCCATGAGTAATTTCTACGCTGAATAGAACTTATGCGCTTAAGTTATCCACAAGCAACACTTCGTTTCACGATTCGGGCACGACACGTCGACCGCGTACTGTTATCGCCATGACCATCAAATTCGAGCACATCGGCCGCGCCCCCAAGCTGGTCGATTACCGCATCGCATGGGAAATGCAGCGCCGCGTCCACGACGAAGTAGCCAAGGGCGTGACGGGGCCAACCGTCTTCCTGCTCGAGCACGCCGCCGTATACACAGCCGGACGCACCACCGAGCCCGGGGACCTCCCTGTAGACGGCACCCCGGTGATCGATGTAGATCGTGGCGGGAAATTGACCTGGCATGGTCCCGGCCAGCTGGTTGGATACCCGATCGCACGCTTGCTGGACATGAAGGGGATCCGGGAATACGTCTCAATCCTTGAGGAAGCCCTGATCAATGTTGCGTTGGGTTTCGGCATCCCCGCGATCCGTATCAAGGGTCGCAGTGGCGTCTGGGTAGCCGGGACCGACGGAGAACAGGACCGCAAGCTCGCCGCGATCGGAATCCGTGTCGACCATGGCGTGACCATGCATGGTTTCGCTTTGAACTGTTCAAATGACCTTGGACCATATTCGAGAATCATCCCCTGTGGAATCACCGACGCTGGAGTCACAAGCATCAGCGAAGAAACCGGGATCACCGTCACGCCCGCTGATGTCCTCAACCGTGTAGAGCAAGAGCTCGATGCGCTGCTCAGCCCGATCGTGTCGATGACATCCACCATCCCCGAAGGAGTCAATTCATGAGTGCCGCCCCCGAAGGACGCCGCCTGCTGCGTATCGAGCAGCGAAATTCCACCACGCCGGTGGAGCGCAAACCGTCTTGGCTCAAGGCAAAGGTCGACATCGGCCCGGAATATGTCAACCTCAAGAAGCTGGTCAAGTCCGAGGGGTTGCACACCGTTTGTGAGGAAGCCGGCTGCCCGAACATCTTCGAGTGCTGGGAAGACAAGGAAGCGACCTTCCTCATCGGCGGTTCCGAATGCACGCGCCGCTGCGACTTCTGCCAGATCGACACCGGCAAGCCGCAGGCAATCGACCGCGCGGAGCCATTCAAGGTGGCCATGAGTGTGAAGAAGATGGAACTGCGCTACGCCACGGTCACCGGCGTGGCCCGTGATGACCTCGAAGACGAGGGAACCTGGCTCTACGCGGAAACCGTCCGCCGTATCCACCAGTTGAACCCGGGCACCGGCGTCGAGTTGCTGATCCCGGACTTTTCCGGAAAATCCGAGTACCTCGATGAGATTTGTTCCTCCGCCCCGGAGGTTTATGCACACAACCTCGAAACCGTGCCGCGGCTCTTCAAATCGATCCGTCCGGCTTTCCGCTACGAGCGTTCCCTCGACGTCATTTCGCAGGGTCGGGCCAATGGCATGATCACCAAGTCGAACCTGATCCTGGGCATGGGCGAAACCCGCGAGGAAGTCACCGAGGCGATCAAGGACCTTGTCGAGGCCGGTTGCGACCTGTTGACCATGAACCAATACCTGCGCCCCACCGAACGCCACCTTCCGGTGGATCGTTGGGTCAAGCCCCAGGAATTCGTCGAGCTGCAGCAGGAAGCTGAAGAGCTGGGAATCCTAGGGGTCATGAGTGGTCCGTTGGTGCGTTCTTCATACCGTGCCGGCCGCTTGTGGGCCGGTGCCATGCGCAAGAAGGGACTTCCGATTCCCGAGGCACTTGCACACATTGCCAGCTCCGGGGATACGCGCCAGGAGGCTTCGTCGCTGGTAGGTGCCTAGCCCGTGCCAAATCACGTAGAATTGAATCACTATGGCCAAAAACACCGATAACGCCTCGTCTGAGGCCGCAAGTCCTAAGCGCAGACTATTTTCGCGCAAGCCGAAGGCCGAGAAGGCCAACAAGGAACCGGGCCGGCTGAAACAGCTGGGTCAGGTATTCCAGATGACTCGCAAGAACGACCCCATGGTCGTCTGGCTGATGCTTCTGGCTTTCCTTGGCGTCCTTGTCGTGGGCCTCATCATTGGCCTGCTGCTCAATAACTGGGTCACCGCGCTACTGATCGCGATTCCTCTTGGGTTACTGGCGGCTACCCTGATCCTTTCCCGACGTGCCGAGAAAGCGGCCTTCACGCAGCTTGAAGGACGTGCCGGGGCGGCGGGCGCAGCCATGAGCGTGTTGCGCCGTGGCTGGATCCTGAAGGATGAACCGGTAGCGGTGAACCCGCGCACCAAGGACCTCGTGTTCCTGGGAATCGGTCGCGCAGGCGTCGTACTTGTGACCGAGGGCCCCAACAACCGCGTTCGCACGCTGGTTGACGCGGAGCGCAAGCGAATGGGCCGAATTCTTCCAAACGTCCCGATCCACGTCATCAACGCCGGCAACGATGAGGGCCAAACACCGCTTGCCTCCGTTGGCAAGAAAATGAAGAAGCTCCCGAAGTCGATCACCAAGCTGGAGATCAGCGTCGTGGACAAGCGCTTGAGCACTTTGGGCAGCGCACGTCTACCGATCCCCAAGGGCATCGACCCGAACAAGGCGCGTCCGGATCGCAAATCCATGCGTGGACGCTAAAGCAGGAACACCAGACAAAATAGGGTGGGTGTTGGAACCAATTGTTTCCAACACCCACCCTATTTTTGTCTCCGAAGCCAGGTTCCGCCCGGCGGCTGGCCGAATCCCTCCCCTGAGTGGGTCACTGCGTCCGGGTGCAAAAACCTAGATACGTACGAGAACGGTCTTGCCAAACCTGTCATGGTAACCGCGTTGGTCCGAGTCGCTGAACAGCACGGGAACAAGAAGGCACAACAGCACGGTGCGTATGATGCCGGTCAACGGTTTGACCGCACTGCCATCGAGCCCCTGGACCTGCATGCTGAAAACCCTGTGTCCGATGGAGTGCCCGGTGATCCCCACGAAGAGCATCTGCGTGGCGGCGAAAATCACGAGATTGGCCGTGGGATCGGATTTGAAGAAGAAGAACGAGATCAGCATCGCGATTCCCCAGTCCAGCAGCAAGGCCAACACGCGCCGGCCGATCCGGGCCACCGATCCGGGGCCATGTTCCGGGCGTCCCAAACGCTTGCCGGGCCATTCTTGGTTACTGAGCTGCGGCGGGCCCTCAAGCCAAGAGCCGAAATCTTTTCTTTCCACCCCTCCAGACTACCGGGGTTGGCTGGCGCCGGACCTGTCCAGGGGCCCATTCCGTACCCGGCGCATGGTGCTTCGACTCACAGACGGACAAAAATGTGATTTACCTGACACGGATTCCGGTGTATTCGCCGTCCGCGTAACGTAACCGAAACATTTGAGACACAGGAGAGTAATCGCTTAGGGCTAGGGTTGATAACACAGGAAAAAACGTTTGTAACCGTTTCCTTGCGCGGCACCAAGGCCGGCATTGCAGAAACCCCACACAGGAGTCCCTGAGCATGTTCAAGAGTCCAGAAGAAGTCATCGCATACATTGCTGAAGAAGAGGTCAAGTTCGTTGACATCCGATTCACCGACCTTCCCGGCATCCAACAGCACTTCAACGTCCCGGCACGCACCGTAGACGCGGATTTCTTCGTCAACGGACAGCTTTTTGATGCTTCCTCGATCCACGGCTTCTCCGGCATCGCGGATTCGGATATGCAGCTCATCCCCGACGTCACGTCCGGCTTCCTGGATCCGTTCCGTCTGGAAAAGACGTTGGCTTTCAACTTCTCCATCGTCAATGCCCGCACCGGCGAGCCTTACCACCGTGACCCCCGCGGTGTCGCCGAGCGCGCAGAGGCATACTTGGGCTCCACAGGCATCGCGGACACCGCGTTCTTTGCCTCCGAGGCAGAGTTCTTCATCTTCGACAATGTGCAGTACGAGTCAAAGCCCCAGGGGTCCTTCTACAAGGTCGATTCGATCGAAGCACCTTGGAACACCGGCAAGAAGGAAGAGGGAGGCAACCAGGGTTACAAGACCCCCTTCAAGGGCGGCTACTTCCCCGTTGCCCCCACCGACAAGCAGGCCGACCTGCGGGACGCGATCTGCATTGAACTTGAAGCCGCGGGTCTCGAGGTCGAACGCAGCCACCACGAGGTTGGCGCGGCCGGCCAGGCCGAGATCAACTACAAGTTCAACACGCTGACGCACTCCGCCGATGATCTGCTGAAGTTCAAGTACATCGTCAAGAACGTCGCTGATGCCTGGGGCAAGTCGGCAACCTTTATGCCCAAGCCGGTTTTCGGCGATAATGGCTCGGGCATGCACTGCCACCAGTCACTGTGGGCCAACGGCTCGCCGTTGTTCTACGACGAGAAGGGCTACGCCGGTCTTTCCGATACCGCCCGTTGGTACATCGGCGGCCTGCTCAAGCACGCCTCCGCGGTCCTGGCCTTCACCAACCCGACGGTGAACTCATACCGCCGCCTGGTCAAGGGCTACGAGGCCCCGATCAACATGGTCTATTCGCAGGGCAACCGCTCCGCTGCCATCCGTATCCCTGTCACCGGTTCGAACCCGAAGGCCAAGCGCCTAGAGTTCCGTGCGCCGGACGGCGCTTCCAACCCGTACCTGGCCTACGCAGCCCAGCTCATGGCCGGGCTTGACGGCATCAAGAACCGCATCGAACCCGCGGACCCGATCGACAAGGACCTCTACGAGCTCCCGGCCGAGGAAGCCAAGGACATCCAGAAAGCCCCTGCTTCGCTTGACGAGGCACTGTTGGCGTTGGAAGCCGACTTCGAGTTCCTGCTCGAGGGAGACGTGTTCACCGAGGACCTGATCCAGACATGGATCCACTACAAGCGCGAGTACGAGATCAAGCCGCTCTCACTGCGCCCGAACCCCTACGAGTTTGAGCTCTACTACGGCTGCTAGCACGAACATGCGCCTACATAGGGTTTAGCGCGCCTACGGGCCGGAAGAAACCGGATGCAGGCAAGGAGGGAGCCGGGAACGCATTGTTCCCGGCTCCCTCTTGGCGTTCCGGGCTACAGACCGGAACGCTCCGCACACCAGAATGAACCGTGGCCTGCGCTGCGTTCCGGTGCTCCCCAAACACGTCACCAACGGCCCTCACGTACCGGCCCCATGTCCGGGGAGCATGTACCCACGGGCGTTTCGCATACTCATTCACGACGAGACGGGTTTCGCACCTAAAGCGTATTGTCTGTAGCTGTTTGCGTGGCGTGGCGAAACCTCCCCGGGGTTAGCGGGCGGTGTTGAATCCCTGAAAGCGTGAACATCATGGGAACGCCAAAGAAACGTCCGGGTGGACGTCGTCAGCAAGCAGTCCGGCCGGTAAGGGACGCGTAAAGGAATCCTGCTGACCGCCACGGGGCTTACCCCGTGATTGGCACGTTGCATCGAACCTGCAGCCGTGGCCAACACCGAACCGGCCTGGGTCGCTATTCGCTTGTCCGTGCGGCGCAGCAGCCTATCCCGCCAGCGTGCTGAGGAGGAAGGCACAGTCTTCGGTGGCCACCACGTTGTGCACCGCATCGGGAAGCACGAATAGTCCTCCGTGTTCGATGATCTTTGATTCGCCCTCCCAATTGACCACGATGCTGCCGCGCAGCACTTGGAGGGTGGCGGATGCGGGCTTGGAATGGTCGTTCATCTTGCAGCCCTTCAACAAGGTGATCAGGGTATGGCGCAGACGGCCGTCCTTGAGCACGGCGACGGCGCTTCGGCCGTTCTGCGCCGCGGACGCCTTCTGCCATTCCTTGGTGACTAGTTCATCGAGTTCAGCGCTCGTGACGTGCATGGTGTTTCTCCTGCCCTTGAATGACAACAACAAATTCCTGGCCTGTGCCGGATCCAACCAGCCCAGGCGTTTCAGTCCTCGAATCCGTAGAAATAGCGTTCAAAGACCTGACGGGCCCGGCGGGTGGCTTTGAGGTAGTCGTCTTCCATCATCGAGGCCTCCCCCGGTGCATATCCGCACCAGCGGGCGACCGCTTCCATGTCCCGCCAGGATTTGGGCAGCACGTCACTGACACGCCCGGTGCAAATCAGTCCGCCACTCCTGATCTTGGTTGCCAGCGACCATGCATCATCGAGCAGCTGCACTTCCTCGACTGGAATGATTCCGGCCGCGGCGATGGCAGCCAATGCAGGACGGGTGGACGTCGTGCGTAGGTCGGGGTGGTCCTTTGCGTGGACCAGCTGCATCATCTGCACCAACCATTCGACATCGCTCAGTGAGCCACGGCCGAGCTTGAGGTGGCGTTCCGGCTCCGCCCCGCGAGGCAACCGCTCCGCTTCCACACGCGCCTTGATCCGACGGATCTCCAAGAGCTGTTCCTCGCTCATCACCCGTTCATAGCGCAGGGGCCGCACCATCTCCATGAAGTCCTCGGCCAGCTCGGGTGATCCTGCCATCGGGGCCGCGCGCAACAGGGCCTGAAACTCCCATATCTGTGCCCAGCGACCGTAATATTCCTGGTAAGCGACGAGCGATCGCACCAAGGATCCGCTCTTGCCCTCGGGTCTCAACGCCGCGTCAATCTCCAGTCGCGGCTCGGCCTGGATGGCCGGGACCATGGGTTTGCCAAGCAACGACCCCAGCGCGGCGGCGATACGCAGCGCCTGCTCCTGCACTGCTTGGGGATCCGCGCCCTCGAATGCCCGCTGCACGAACATCACGTCGGCATCGGAGCAGTAGCCGATCTCGGTGCCACCCTGCCTGCCCATCGCCACAACCAGGAACTCGCCCTGCTGTGCAGTGGCGGCGAATTCGGTCCGCTGCGCCACTTCCAGGGCTCCGCGCACTGCCGCCCTGTCGTTGTCGCTCAGCGCCCTGCCCACCGCATCCTGGTCAATCACCCCGGCACCGTCGGCAAGGGCCGTACGCAAGATCTCGCGGCGCCTGATCACCCTGATCAACCGAATTGCCTGGTCGGGACCCAGGTTCCGCTGCAACTTCGAAGAGATTTCGCCCCACAGAGCCTCGTATCCCGGAGGCTGGAGCAGTTTGTTGGATCCAAGCCACGCCGTGGACTCCGGGGAGACTTCCAAGAGGTCGGTGATGAAGCGCGAGTTGGAAAGGATCTTGCACAGTCGCTCGGCTGCCGCGTTGGAATCGCGCAGCATGCCCAGGTACCAGTGCGATTCACCCAGGGATTCACTGAGCCGCCTAAAGCCAAGCAACCCGGCATCCGGGTCCACTCCCTCGGCGATCCAGCCCAGCAAGACCGGGAGCAGCTGGCGCTGCAACGCGGCACGACGACGCATGCCCCCGGTCAGCGCCTCGATGTGGCGCATGGCGGCCTTCGGGTCCACATACCCCAGGGCCCGCAGCCGCGACTGCGCGGCTTCGGGAGAGAGCCTGACCTCGTCGGCCGACAAGTTCGCCGCGTTGGAGAGCAACGGACGGTAGAAGATGCGCTCGTGCAGCTGGCGCACCAGCCGTTTGGTTTCGCCCCAACGCTGCATCAACCCGGCTGCTGTGGTCAGCTTGACCCCGGAGGTGGAACGCACCGATCGCGCGAGCACCCGCTGGTCTGCTTCCTTGTGCGGCATTTGGTGCGTGCGGCGCAGGTTCACCAGTTGGATGCGGTGTTCGAGCACACGCAGGAACCGGTAGGAACGGTCAAATTTCTCGGCGTCATCGCGTCCGATGTATCCGGCCATGCTCAGTGCAGCGATGGCGCCGGTGGTCGATCTAACACGCAGCGTCTCATCAACACGGCCGTGGACCAGCTGGAGCAATTGCACGGTGAATTCGACATCCCGCAAGCCGCCGGGGCCCAGTTTGAGCTGGTGGGACAACTCGGCGGGCTTGATATTTTCGGTGACCCTTCGGCGCATGCGTTGGACCGAGTCAACGAACCCCTCGCGTTCGGAGGAGAACCAGACCAGGGGTGCCACCATGGCCTCATAGGCGGCGCCCAGCTCGGCGTCCCCGGCGATGGCCCTGGCCTTGAGCAATGCCTGGAATTCCCATGAGGCGGCCCACCGCTCGTAATAGGCCGCGTGGGATTCCAGGGTCCGACTTAGGGCACCGTCCTTGCCCTCGGGGCGGAGGTTTGCATCGACCTCCCACAATCCAGGCTCGGTTCCCATCGTGTCGATGGCCCGGGAAATGCCCGAGGCCAGCTCCCGGGCCAGGGCATGGGCGAGGTCCGTGTCAAGCCGTTCGCTGGAGTGGACGTAAATGACATCAACGTCCGAGACATAGTTCAGTTCATGCGCCCCGCACTTGCCCATGCCGATCACCGCCAAACGGAGGTCAGCGATGTCGGCAGCGTCAAAACGCTGGGCAGCCTCGGCCCTGCTGATGGCCAACGCGCCTTCGATGGCGGCTGCCGCGAGGTCGGCCAATTCCCTTCCGACCGCCGGCATGGCTACCAGTGCATCGGTGGCCCCGAGGTCCCTGTGCACCAGCGAAAGCATCGCCTTGCGATAGGCGACGCGCAGGGCGCGGTAGCCGTCCTCCCCGCTCTTCTTGGCCACCGGGGGAATCCCGGACGCCGGATCGGCTCCCACAGCACGCAACAATTCGGCACGCAGCTCCTGCCCGTCCCTTCCCTGCATGGTTTCGGGTGCCGGGTTCCGGAAGACCTCCAGGGAACAGGGCTCCCGGATCAGGAAGTTCGTCATCGCGTCGGAGGCGCCCAACACCCGCAGAAGCCCCGGCGCCGTGCGCGAACTGGCCACCAGTTCCAGCACCACCGGGGCGTGCGGAATCAGCCGAAGCAGCGACAGCAACGCCATGTCCGGATCAGCGGCATGGGCCAAGTGCCCCACCAGGGCGGTCGTGTCGACAGCCACAAGATCCTTGTCCGCAAGGAACCGCTTGGCCCGCTCCAGGTCATCGAAACCGGCAAAGATCAGCTGGCGTGTGGAAATCTGCAAGGGCTTTCCCTCCTGCCTACCTAGAGGATCCCCAGGTATCGCCGAAGTTCGAACGGGCTCACGTTCTGCCGGTAGGCTTCCCATTCGTCTCTCTTGTTGCGCAGGAACGAGTTGTAAACCTGTTCGCCGAGGATCTCCGCCACCAGTTCTGATTCCTCCATGGCACGGATGGCATCATGCAGCGAACCCGGCAGCGGGTCGTGCCCGCTGGCACGGCGTTCGGCGGTGCTCAATCCCCAGACATCCTCTTCGGCCTGTGGCTCAAGCTCATATCCTTCCTGGATGCCCTTCAACCCGGCTCCCAGCAGGCAGGCGTAGGCAAGGTACGGGTTCGTGGCCGAGTCGATCCCGCGATATTCCACGCGCGCACTCTGGCCCTTGCCAGGCTTGTACAGGGGAACACGGACCAGCGCCGAGCGGTTGTTGTGGCCCCAGGACCTGTGGCTCGGGGCTTCTCCCCCGCCCCACAGGCGTTTGTAGGAATTCACGAACTGGTTGGTCACCGCGGTGAACTCCGAGGCGTGATGCAGGATACCGGCGATGAACTGCCGGGCGGTGTCCGAGAGCTGGAATTCGCGTCCTGCCTCGAAGAAGGCGTTGGTATCCCCCTCGAACAGCGAGAAATGCGTATGCATGCCGCTGCCGGGTTCATCGGAGAACGGCTTGGGCATGAAGGTGGCGTATAGCCCCAGTTGGATCGCCACTTCCTTGATGACCGTGCGGAACGTCATGACGTTGTCGGCCGTTTGCAGCGCATCGGCGTAGCGCAGGTCGATCTCGTTTTGTCCCGGGCCGCTCTCATGATGGCTGAATTCCACGGAGATGCCCACCGCCTCAAGCATCGTCACCGCCTTGCGCCGGAAATCCTGGGCAACACCGCCAGTGACATGATCGAAGTATCCGCCTCGATCGGCCGGGACCGGGTACCCGTCGGCGCTGAGTTCGGAGGAGCGCAACAAATAGAATTCGATTTCCGGGTGGGTGTAGCAGGTGAAGCCCATCTCGGAGGCGACGGCCAACTGCCGTTTGAGCACGTGACGCGGGTCTGCTGCGGAGGGCAGCCCGTCGGGAGTCTGGATATCGCAGAACATCCGCGAGGTCGGCTCCACTTCCCCCCGCCACGGCAGGATCTGGAACGTCGAGGGGTCGGGCTGGAGCAGCATGTCCGATTCATAGATGCGCGAGAGGCCCTCGATGGAGGAACCGTCAAACCCCAGTCCCTCGTCAAACGCCCCCTCGACCTCCGCCGGTGCCAACGCGACGGATTTCATGGAACCCACCACGTCGGTAAACCACAGGCGCACGAATCGCACGTCCCGTTCTTCGATGGTTCTCAGGACGAATTCCTGCTGGCGATCCACGGCGGGTTCCTTCCACAAGCTTTCTTTGGCGGCGAATCCCGCCCCCACTGACTCACTTTATACGTTACCGCGCCAATGACACGGAACGGCATCTTCGCCGTTTGTGCACTAGTCTCGTGCCCATGAGTGCTCATCCTTCCACACCGCAAAATCCTCCTTCCCAGGGCGCCGCACCGGTGGCCCGTGTTCGGCTCCACCACCTGCAGGCAGCCAAGAACGAGGGCAGGAAATTTGCCATGCTCACCGCCTACGACACGATGATGGCCGGAATCTTCGATTCCTGCGGCATCGAGGTGCTCCTGGTGGGTGATTCGGCGGCGAACACCGTCATGGGTTACTCCTCAACGTTGCCGATCACCATGGAGGAAATGGTGGTCTTTGCCAAGTCCGTGACCTCGGGGAGCACGCGGGCGTTGGTGGTCTGCGACCTTCCCTTTGGTTCCTATGAGGTGTCTCCCGAACAGGCCGTGGCCTCGGCTGTGAAACTCATGAAGGAAGGCGGGGTACATGCCGTGAAACTCGAAGGCGGGCAATACTTTGTGCCGCATGTTCGCGCCTTGGTCGCAGCCGGGGTCCCGGTCATGGCCCACATCGGATTCACCCCA
>JAUNVO010000394.1 GCA_030540695.1 Micrococcaceae bacterium
GGCGACGAGCAGGTCGAACGCCGCTACCGCGCCTACATGCGCTGGAACGCCGCCGTCATGGTGCACCGCGGCCAGCGCCCGGGCGTCGGGGTCGGCGGACACATCTCCACCTACGCCGGTGCGGCAACCCTGTATGAAGTCGGCTTCAACCACTTCTTCCGCGGCAAGAACCACCCCGGCGGCGGTGACCAGGTCTTCTTCCAGGGCCATGCCTCCCCGGGGATGTACGCCCGCGCCTTCCTTGAAGGGCGTTTGAGCGAAGAGGACATGGACGGCTTCCGCCAGGAGAAGTCCCGCGAGGGCCACGCACTGCCCTCCTACCCGCACCCGCGCTCGCTGCCGGACTTCTGGGAGTTCCCCACCGTGTCCATGGGCATCGGGCCGGCCAACGCGATTTACCAGGCCCAATCCAACCGCTACCTGCAAAACCGCGGCATCAAGGACACCAGCGACCAGCACGTCTGGGCCTTCTTGGGCGACGGCGAAATGGACGAGCCCGAATCACGCGGCTTCCTCCAGCTCGCTGCCAACGAAAAGCTGGACAACCTCAACTTCGTGGTCAACTGCAACTTGCAGCGCCTCGATGGCCCGGTGCGCGGCAACGGCAAGATCATGCAGGAACTCGAAGCCTTCTTCCGCGGTGCCGGCTGGAACGTCATCAAGGTCGTCTGGGGCCGCGAGTGGGATTCCCTGCTTGAAAATGACACCGAGAACGCACTGGTCGACATCATGAACCAGACCCCGGACGGGGACTACCAGACCTACAAGGCCGAAAATGGCGCCTTTGTCCGCGAGCACTTCTTCGGAAAGTCCCCGCAGACCAAGGAAATGGTTGCGGATTTGACCGATGAGCAGATCTGGAACCTCAAGCGCGGTGGCCACGATTACCACAAGGTGTACGCCGCCTACAAGGCTGCCACCGAGTTCAAGGGCAAGCCGACGGTCATCTTGACCAAGACGGTCAAGGGCTACGGCCTGGGCCCGCACTTCGAGGCGCGCAACGCGACGCACCAGATGAAGAAGATGACCCTGGAGGACCTGAAGAACTTCCGCGACCACTTGCGCATCCCGATCACCGACGAGCAGCTCGAAGCCGATCCGTACCTGCCGCCGTACTACCGCCCGGAGCAGGATTCGGCCGAGTACAAGTACATGATGGAGCGTCGTGCTGCACTGGGCGGCTCGGTTCCGGCCCGCCGCACCACGTCCACGGAGATCCACCTGCCCGAGGACAAGGCCTACGAAACCGCGTCGCGCGGTTCGGGCAAGCAGCAGGCCGCCACCACCATGGCGTTCGTGCGTTTGCTCAAGGACCTGATGCGCGACAAGGAATTCGGCAAGCGCGTGGTCCCGATCGTGCCCGATGAGTCGCGCACCTTCGGCATGGATGCCTTCTTCCCGACGGCCAAGATCTACAACCCGGCCGGGCAGAACTACCTTTCGGTGGACCGCGACCTGGTGTTGGCCTACAAGGAATCCCCGGAAGGACAGCTGATCCACCCGGGCATCAACGAGGCAGGGGCCGTCGCGGCATTCACCGCAGCGGGCACCTCCTATGCCACCCATGACGAGCCGTTGATCCCGATCTACGTGTTCTACTCGATGTTCGGTTTCCAGCGCACCGGGGACGCCTTCTGGGCGGCCGGGGACCAGATGACCCGCGGGTTCATCATCGGTGCCACCGCAGGTCGCACCACGCTGACCGGTGAGGGCCTGCAGCACGCAGATGGCCACTCCCCGATCCTGGCC
>JAUNVO010000395.1 GCA_030540695.1 Micrococcaceae bacterium
CGGCTCGCGCAGTGCCAGGGTTGCCGCTGCCTCGTCTTCGTTCGCTGTCCCGTCTGGATGGCGGAAGCGGTGCAGATCCTCCAGGTGCACGGCCCCGGCCTCGTTGCGGATCAAGCGCAATGCACCACCGGACCCCACGGCGGAGAGTTGCTGGTCGTCCCCCAGGGCGCGGACTACGGCCCCGTGCTGCTCGGCAATGGTCACCGCCTGGGCGAAGAGCCCGGTGCCGACCATTCCGGCCTCGTCAATCACGATCACATCCCCGGGCGCGGGGATGATCGCATCTGCCGATCCGTTTTGGTGTGCCAGGACGAAGGAGTCAATGGTGGTTGCCGCGGCCCCGAGTTCCCCGGACATGACCGCGGCCGCAGCGGCGGTCGGGGCCAGGCCAATGACCTTGCCGCCGGCCTCGGTGACGGTGTCGGCCGCCAACCGCAAAGCGGTAGTCTTACCGGCACCTGCCGGGCCGACGCCCACCCGCAGCAGCTTGTCCGAGCACGCGAATTCACGTGCCATGGCCAACTGCCCGGCATCGAATCTCTTGCCCTGCATTGCCAGGGCGCGTTCGAATGCCTCGCCGGTTGCGGCAGGGATCACCTGCTTCTGTGCTGCCTCCAACAAGCGGTCTTCGCTGTGCAGAACACCGACAGATGTATAGATTGCCCGGTGCGCCTTGGCGTACTTTGAGGACCCATCCAGGCGAGTCAAAGAGTCCACCAAGGGGGCGCGTTCCCCCGGAGTCAGCAGCAATGAATACTGGTCTATGGCGCGGGCTTTGACCTGCTCCAGAAGGTCCGCCGGGATCGCCACATCCCCGAACCGGGAACCGAGCAGACGACGAGTTTCAGCATCAATATGATGCTCTCCCCACGAGCCTCGGGAACGCTCCAGCACACCGATCACGTGCTGGGCTGCCTGCGCCGGATCGATTTCATCGGCGGTGGTGACCATCCACCCCGGGTTCTCCTGCTCCGCCTTGATCCGTGCATCGAAGCGGTGTTCCTTGGCCACGGCCAGGGCCTGCGGACCCACCGTGACGCCCTGAACCTTGCCCAGGTCCCGGGTCCATTCCTGCACCAAAACCGACAGTTGCCGGGCTTCCTTCTTCACCGGCCGAGTCGTCAGTGTTGCTTGCTGAGAGAGGTCAATCAGCTGCTTGGAATTGGGGGCATAGCCGTGGTCCTCGGTGAACTTTTCCACCAGTTCATCGAGCGCCGGCTTGATCGCCGTGCGCCTGGAAGAAGCCGCTTCGATGGCCGCAATATCGACCCCGGCAATCTCCATGATGGGACGCTTGCCCGCGACCTGGCGTTCGATCAAACCCACTCCCAGGGACTCGGTGATCTTCTCCATGACCCGGCGGTTGTAGTACTCCGACACGGCGACACCGTACTGGTGCAAGGGTTGCCCATCGATCGATGACCACTTGCCGTCCTTGCCCATGACCTTGTTGGAAACCACCACGTGGTCATGAAGCTGCGGGTCCCCGTTGCGCGAGTCATAGTGACGGAACGTGGTATAAACCAAGCCGCCCTCAACGTCCTCTTGGCGGACACCGTTTCGCCCGCGCCGGGTGTAAATGGCCTCGGATTCAAGGAATGACATGGCCTCTTCAATGGCTTCATGGTGAGCGGCCTCAATGGCCTTCCTAGCCTCAATGCCACCCACGGCCCACAGCACGGAGGCTGACTTGGCCGGGGCAAACACAAGGTCATAACCGGCCACGGCCTGCGCGGCCGGCTTC
>JAUNVO010000086.1:0-1155 GCA_030540695.1 Micrococcaceae bacterium
CGTAGCCCGCTCTTTTTGGTCCTAGCGGCCATGGCGCGCAATCTCCTCGTCCTGCTTTTTCAATTGGGCGAACATGTCATTGTAGGCGTGCAGTTCGGCATCGTTGTCGCGGTCAGCCTGCCTGTCCTTGCGCTTGGATTCCTTGGTGTCATCCCGGTTCCAGGAAACCATCACCCCAAGGGCGATCAGCAGCGTTGGCACCTCCCCGATGCCCCACATGGCCCCGGCGCCCAGGCGTTGGTCCTCCAACGCGGTCTCCCCCCAGGTTCGTCCCATGTTGCCGAACCAGTCGGCCTGGATCAGCGAGGTCGAACTCATGATGGAAACACCATAAAAGGCATGGAAGCTCATGGTGGCCAGCAGAATCACCAGGCGCAACGGGTATGGGGCACGTTTGGGGACGGGATCGGTCCCGATCATGCTCAAGGCAAAGAGGTACCCCGTGATCAGGAAGTGCACGTTCATCAATTCGTGCCCCATGTGCTGGCGCAACGCGAAACCGAAGGCATCGGTTCCGTAGAAGATGATGATCGATCCGGCGAAGTTCGCCGCAGCGAACAACGGGTGGGTGATCACGGCCGAGTACTTCGAGTGGACCAAGATCAGGATCCACTCACGCGGCCCGCGAGTCCCATCGGCGCGCGAGGGCAACGCCTTAAGTGCCAGGGTGACCGGCGAACCGATGACAAGGAACAAGGGAGCTACCATCGTCAGGGCCATGTGGTCGAGCATGTGGACGGAAAACAGGATCTTTCCGTAAACGGCCATGGCGCCGGAGGTGAAGTAGAAAAGTGCCGCCAAGCCCACCATCCAGGAAATGGTCAGCATGATCGACCATTTGTCTCCGCGCCTGCGGACCTTGATGACAGCCCAGAGGTAGGCGATGGCCAAGAAGGCGACGATGGCAATCCACAGCCAGTCAAAACGCCAGACCTCGGTCCAGCTGGCACTGGTGAGTGGGGGCGGCAGCTCATACCCGGTGAGCAGTCTCGCCGGAGTGGGCTCCACGGGTGGGGTATCCGGAGTCGGCGGCGCCGTCCGGGCGAGCACCGTTGCCAGGGCCATCACGGCTGCCATGATGATCGCTTCGGCGCCGACCACCTTCCAGGCTGCACGGGTGGCCGCGATCTTGCCTGCCTCCAGCGCGGGGATCAC
>JAUNVO010000086.1:1255-6207 GCA_030540695.1 Micrococcaceae bacterium
GGCGCCAGCGCGGCAAGGACCACGATTCCGCCGAACCAGAGGCTTACACCGGCCAGGTGCAGCATGATCGAGTTGACCGCTCCCCAGTGGTCATCCCCGCCGGCGGCGTGGCCAATCAGGGAAAGCGGCAGGATGCCGACGAAGGCAAATAGCGTAGTGGCACCCACCCATGTGGAGGAACGCACCGCGAGTGCAAGAGAGGAGACGATCGCGGCGATCACGATCATCCACGCCCAGGCCCGACCCACGGAAATATTCAGCACGTAGTCGAGCATCGCGGAGGTGTAGCTGGGATCGGAGCTTATGGGTATGCCCGCCAGATCCCAGAAGTTGAAGATCAGCACGGCCGCCGCCGATACGGTCCAGACCATGCCGGAAGCGGCAGCAAGATTCATCACACGGGCAAATGCGGGATGCACCGCACCGCCGTCGGTGTTGTGTTCACCGGGGCCCGGGCGTTTGGGCCTGGTGGACCGCGGCAGGATGGTTGAGGCGAAAACCAGTGCGGCGATGGTGATAGCCATCGAGGAGTGGTGCAACGCCTTTGACAACGGCAGGGCCCAGCGGACAAGTGCCCCGGCATCCCCCAGTTCGCTCGCCTGCGCGGTTCCGGCAAAGTAGCTGGCGCCAATCAAGACCAGCACCCCCACCAACAACGCGGGCAGGGTCAGCAGCGGCCACAGCCACCGCGCGGGTGTCGTGGCTTGGCCTCGCGGGGCCGGCGCCAACGTAGTGCGTGACTTGTTCACAATGTCCTTTCAGCTTCCTCGCCCGTCCATTCTCCCACCAATGGCCCGGCTCCGGGGCGCCGTGGTGGCACACACCACCTCGGCGCCCCGTCTGCATTCGATCGCGGCTAGGCGTCAAACATCTCCTGGCCAAGGAACGAGCCCTCTGCACAACCCGGCAGGATCGCGTAAACGGCCGAACCCACCGGAGTTGTCCATTCATTGAGCATGTCGCGTTCGGCCATTCGCTTCTGTATGGGAAGGAACTGGCGTTGCACGTCGCATTGGTAGGAAGCGAAAAGCAATCCGGCCTTCTCACCCTCCAGGTAGTTGTAGCCACGGCGCAGGATGTGCTCATCGGCTTCACGTGCCTGGCCGCGGGCCACGTGTGAATCCGCGGAGATCACCGGGAACCCCGAATCATCGCGCACCCGCAGGTCGGGGGTGTCGAACTCGTGGTGTCCGGTCAACGGGGCCCCGGTGTCTTGGCGCCGGCCCAAGGAAAAGTCCCTGGCCGGTCGATCCACCGCATCCCACGTATCAAGGTCCATCTCGATGCGCCGTAACACCAGCGAGGTGCCCCCGGCGATCCAGGGCTCAAGGTTCTCCCCTCCCCATACTGCCCGCTCGGCCATCTCGTCGCGAGGGTTACCGCTGCCGTCGAGTTGGCCGAAGAGGTTGCGCATTGTCGCTCCCTCCGCCATGGAGCCGCGGGAGTGACGAAACCCGTCCTGTATCCAGACGGTCTTGGCCAGGGTCCGCAAATCCTTCTGGATCGACCGGCGTGCATGCAAAAGCGAGACCCTGTCGTCCCCGCAGAATTGCACCAGCAGATCGCTCTGCCCCCACGCCTTCTCGAGCTTGTCGATGGGGAACGCCGGCAGGTCCTTGAGCCAGTCCGGCACCAGGGACTTGTTCACGATGCGCACCGGGCCTGCCCCCAGCCCAACCGTCAGGGTCAGTCGCGCCGGGTTTTCGGCCAACTCGGGATCCGTGTCAGCAAGGATTCCACGCCCTGCCATCAGTCGGGCGGCATCCTTGCTGATGATGCCTAGGATCCGTCGCAGCAGATCGCGTTGTTCCGCACGTCCGTCCGCCGAATCCGTCTCCAGGTCCATGGCGAGGAAGGTGACGAAGGCCGGGGCAAGGGTGGTGATGCCGGGTTGCCTGTGTCCGTGGAACGCCACAGTGTCCCCGCCATTCGGCAGGGCCTGGGGTTCAACGGCCTTGGCGCCGTCCGGGAGGCCGGCAGCGGCAAACCCCGCTGCCGCGCCGACCGCAGCGGCAGCCCCGCCAAGAAGCAACCCACGCCGGCTGGGCGCAGGCCTGTGCATGTTCTCCCGCGGATCCCCCGGCTTAGTGTCCGTCATGGCCCGAGTCATCCGTGTGCCCGGAATGGTCCATGTCCTCCGAGTGCTCCGCATCTGGATCGTAGGATTCCTGCGCACCGGTGTAGCTCTTGATCTCAAAGGGGACCTCGCTGGTGCTCTGGTCCCCGAATGTCAGGACAAGCGTGGGGCTTTCACCGACCTTCAGCTCTTGCTTCAGCCCCATGAGCATCACGTGGTTGCCACCCGGTGCCAGCTCAACCGTCGAATGCGCCGGGATGTTCAGCGGACCGTCGAGTTCCTTCATGGTCATCGCGGTTCCGCTTCCCGCCATCTCATGGAGCTCGACGCTCCCAGCCAGATCGGTATCGGCCTTGACCAGTTCGGCATCCGCGTCGCCGGTGTTTTCAAGGACTGCGAAGCCACCGGTCATCCCGTCGCCGGCTGCCTTGATCCAGGCTTCGGAAACCTGCACCGAGGACGCCTGGGTGGCGGTTTCCTTCGCCGTTGATGCCGGCTCCGCCGGGTTCGCGGTTGCACAGCCGCTTAGCAGTGCCGTGGCAAATCCCGCGGCCAGGAGTGGTGTGGCATATCGGAAGGAACGAATTTTCATCATGGGAAATACTCCAGAATTCTCTTTGTAAGCGGGCACGCCGGGGTCCGGCGGATGCAGCTATGTGCAGCGCCCGCAGGGCATCGCTACCTCATGGGAGGAAAGCCACGCCGATGCATGGGGTTGGAAATGGGCGCCTTCGGAACCGGAACGGGGCTCGGCACAGATGGCCGGGCTTGATGCCCGAATCCGGCGAAGGAAGGTGCGTTGGCGCGCTACTTGGTTTGGCGGCGGACCTTGAGCAGGACGAGCACGATGATGCCGATCCCGGCAATGCCGATGATCGTCCACACCAAGCCGGCAGGCATACCCGCCACGCTCTTGCTGGCGTCATCGGCCGGTGCGCTGGGTTCCGGGCTCGCTGCGTCGGTGGTTGCCGGGGCCGCTGCCGTTGCACTGCTTTCCGTGGCGTTTGATGCTGCGGGGCTTGACGCTGACTCGGTGGCCGGGGCAGAGCTGGACTCGGTCACAGGAGCCTTGACCTCGAACCCGATCTTCTTGTCGATCGGGTGGCCGTCGGATGAGACGACCCGGGCTATAAGTGTGTATTCGTCGTTGCCAAGGGCCTCATCGGGGGTGACGACGACCTCGCGGCGGTTGATCGCGAATGAGGTGCCGATCTCCGACCCATCCGAACCTTTCAGTTCAAGAATCGTGCCGATCTTCTTGATGTCGCCACTAAAGGTGAGCACCAGGGTTTTCGGGGCACTGTCGAGCACTTCTCCCGTGGCGGGCACGGAGGAAATAAGTTCGTCATGGGCGTTGGCGTTGGATACCCCGACGAAGCTCATCAGGCACAGCAAGAGCGCTGCGAAGAGAACGCCAATGCGGGTGACGCTTCGTGGGGAATGAATTGAATATGTCATGGAGATGTGTGGTCCTTGTTCTCCGTCATGCAGGCGCATCACGGATAGGTGGTGTGCTTTTACAGGATCGCGAAAGCCGGACCCACCGGTGGGCCGCGTCTGCGAAGCGCGGGACGCAAGACGTCCCGAAGCACCAAGGACCTATAAGCGACATCAAGCAGGGGCTGTTTTCCCCGCACGGCTTGGATGGCGCGGACAAAGAGTATGAGTCGCGGAACGTAAAGGAAGATCGCATCGGCAATGGCGCGAACGGCGGTTTCGCCTTTGCGCAGGGCCATGACGGTCAGTAAAGCGGCAGCAAGGTGTGCCGTCGCCATGAGGCCGGAGCCGTGAACGTCCGTGGCAGCGGCCGCTGTCACGGGAAAATCAAGGCCGAGTGAAATGCCGTGAGCCGCGTGCCCGGCATGGATTCCGCCGCCACCGGTCAGCGCCGAGCTTTGGTGGTTGTGTCCGAACAAGGCAAAGGCGCTGTGGTAGATACCTTGGCTCATGGCGACAGCCAGGCTGGTGCGCAACAATGAAATCTTGTTCGTCGCCAGCGCCGTGCACACCACTGCACTCAAACACAGCAGCAAACCAAGGATCGGAAGGGGAGGCAGCTGGCCATCGGCCAGGGCGTGCGAGGCAGCGGCAAGGCCGGTGCAGACCAATGCACCAATCCAGCCACGCACGATGCGTAAGCCGTGATCCTTCATGCCGTTTTCCTCCACGTGGGGAATTTCGAAATCCTGCCCGCTGGTTCAGCTAGCAAGTCTACGCGATTCTACGATCGGTAGAACCCATGCCGGCGCATTCCCGGCGGTTAACGCCAAAGCCGCCCGGTGCACGGGTCCGTGGACCCTGCACGCCGGGCGGCTTGAAAGCCGTTTTCTGCGGTGCAGACTACTTGCCGGTGACGGCAGCCTTCAGCTTGGAACCGGCGGTCAGCTTGACCGAGTGGCCGGCTGGGATCTGGATGGCTTCGCCGGTCTGCGGGTTACGGCCGGTGCGGGCTGCACGGTCGGTGCGCTCAACTGCGAGCCAGCCCGGGATCGAGACCTTTTCGCCCTGGGAGATCTGGGAAACGAATACGTCGAACACTGCATCCAAAACACCGTTGACGGCTACCTGGGAGTTGCCCGTCTTCTCTGCGACAGCTGCAACAAGTTCACTACGGTTCATAGCCAAAGTATGTCCTCCTGGACTTCATCTTCCCGACCGGTTTCGGATCGGGTCGCCTCGCGTTCGCGGGGACTTCTGTGTGAGAACTTACCAAATGTTCCTGCGCGAAACGCCCGAAATGGGCCGAAATCCCGGGAATTTTTTCAAGTTTTCCCTGATTTTCGCGCTCAGCGGTATATTTCACGCCCAAAGAGAGACCAATCGCACGCCGGGCGCCCCTTCAGCTGTCGGCCGTCCGTGGCTGGTTTCCACCGTT
>JAUNVO010000086.1:6307-12336 GCA_030540695.1 Micrococcaceae bacterium
TGGTTCTTGCCTTGGGTGAAAGGGGTCTGGAGCGTGCCGATGACGCGTTTGAACGGATTTGGCTCATTAACCCCCGGGACCGCAGGCGTACGACCAGAAATCGAGTAGCCGGGATGTGCACACAGGGCGCGCGTCGTGCTCGTGGTTTGCCGCAACCGCAGGTCGAGCTCAAAAGCAAAGGACTGAACCATGATCTTCGATTGGGCATAGGCCCGCCAAGAGGTGTAATGCTCCAGCAATTGCGGATCCCCCAGGCGCGGTCGGACCAGAAGGGTGGACAGCGAACCCAAGGTGAGGACCCGCGCGCCCGCTGTCCGGTCCAGCAGTGGCAAAAGACCGGCGACAAGGGCGAAGTGTCCAAAGTAGTTCGTGGCCGCCACCAGCTCAAGTCCATCCACGCTCTGCTGCCGGCGGCGTGGGGTGTGCACCATTCCGGCATTGGCGATGAGTACGTCAAGGCGCTCGAGCGTGCCAAGCTCCTCCACGGCCGCAGCCACGGATCCAAGATCAGAGACATCCATCGCAACTACTCGAAGCCGTGCTTGGGGCACCCTGGACCTGATGGCCGCCGCCGCGGCCTCAGCTTTCGAGGGATTGCGGCAGGCCATGATGATTTCCGCTCCGCGTTGGGCCAGTTGAAGGCTGGTCCAGAAACCTATCCCGGCATTCGCGCCGGTCACCAGTATGCGCTTGTCCGAGGCGTCCCCCACTGAACGTCCGTCTCCTGCTGCCGATGCCCCGCATGAGGGGGTTTCTTCTGCATTGGCTGATCCATTGGTCCTCATGGACATCAAAGCTACCCGTCACTCGCCATCGGACTAAGCCAGAAGCACCAGAAAGCGTGAAGTCATTGCCGCGCTGGTGCCCGTCTCGTTAAGCTTGTGGCAGGACAGCTCGAAAGGCGGCGGAGCCAAGGATGCCACGACACAACACAGAAGAAAACCGCGATGCCCCGTTGCACGCCGCACGATACAGCTTGGCGCGTGATTCCGCGGATGGTGATGTTCCAGTGGACGAATACGCCCAATCCACGGGTCGGCAATTTATCACGAACCAGGATGAGCCATCCGCCTCACCGAATTTCCATGCCGATGACGAGGTCTGGGAAGTGGCCAACAACGCCTTGGACGCTGCATTCGCCCGGGGTGACTTCGATAATCTCGCCTACGCGGGCAAGCCCATCCCGGGATTGGGTTCCGACGCGGACCCCGACTGGTGGGTCAAGGCCATGATGCAACGAGAGAACATCAGCGGCGTGGGTCCGCCTGCATTGATGCTGCGCAAGGAAGATGCGGAGCTCGAGGCAAGCCTCGACCGCCTGCGTTCCACCGCCCAGGTACGCGACCTGCTGGTGGACTTCAATGCCCGAATCATAGAGGCCAGGCGGCAGCTCAGTGGCGGTCCCCCCGTCATCACGAAGTTGCGTGACATCGAAATCGAACTTTGGGGCTGGGAGCAGCGTCGTCTGCAACGGGACTCCGGCTCGGGCGCCGCAACAACAACCCCCGTTCAACGCCGCGCCAGGTGGTGGAAGCGGTACTTTGGCGTGGGCTGATCCTTCGTCGGCAAATCGGCGCCGGCGACGTTGCGACGACCACTAGAACTCAAGAAGCGACCGGAGCACACCGTTAAACGGCCGAAGGCCCCAACCGAATAGGTTGAGGCCTTCGACAGCTTCTGGAATTTACCAGGAAGACTTGGTGATGCCCGGAAGCTCGCCACGGTGTGCCATGTCGCGGAAGCGAACACGGGAGATACCGAACTTCTGGAGGGTACCGCGGGGGCGGCCGTCAATGGAGTCGCGGTTACGTACACGTACCGGCGAAGCATTGCGGGGCAGCTTCTGCAGGCCCAGACGAGCCTCTTCGCGTGCCTCATCGGTGGCCTTCGGGTCAACGAGGGTCTTCTTCAGCTCGGCACGCTTTGCGGCGTAACGCTCAACGATGACCTTGCGCTGCTCGTTCTTAGCAATCATGGACTTCTTGGCCATCTTTAGCGCTCCTCTCGGAATTCGACGTGCTTGCGGACTACCGGGTCGTACTTCTTCAGAACCATGCGGTCTGGATTGTTACGACGGTTCTTGCGGGTCACATAGGTGAACCCGGTACCGGCGGTCGACTTGAGCTTGATGATCGGACGTACGTCCTTATCCTTAGCCACTAGAGCTTCACACCCTTTGCAAGCAGGCCGGCTACGACGGCATCGATTCCGCGAACGTCAATGAGCTTGATGCCCTTGGTTGACAGGGTCAACGTGACGTTGCGACGCAGGGTCGGAACCCAGTAGCGCTTCTTCTGGATATTCGGGTCGAACCGACGCTTGTTGCGACGGTGCGAGTGGGAGATGCTGTGTCCGAAGCCCGGAACTGCACCTGTCACCTGGCATACAGCTGCCATGATCACTCCTCAGTTGTAGTAAATATTGGCGGTACTCGTTGGCTGATACAGCGGAAACTGCTGCCTCTGAATCTGCGTATAAGAGTCCCGCCACCAGTTGTGACACCGTTATTACTGCACACCTTGAAGGTAACCAGGCTGGGTGAGAACCAACCGAAGCGCCTTTATTAGCGTGAAAGACGGTGAACCTCGTGGTCGGTGAGCACTTTTCCCTACTCGGTTGACCACGATATTCGGTATTACGGGTTACCGTACGCACCCAAATGGGTATGTACGACTTAACGCCTAACCATTCTAGGCGATTAACACATCGACAGCCAAATCGATAACCACCCTTTGGGCCTCCGGGTGGGCGATCTACCTCACATTCACGAGGTCCGCACTCACCGGTGCTCATCGGGGCATCCAGCAACCCTCCGGTTTTCGCCACGTGCGTGCGGGCCCGAGGTGCCTGATGATCATCCGGCGCGTGCAGGGCCAACCCCGCAACCGGACGCCACAATTCACGATTTCTGCGAGCATGGCGCGCACGATTGCAGTTCAGCTGAACGGTCCGGTTCACACCGCAATTGGCCCAGCATTGCCGACCTCAACGGCGCTGGCGGCCATCTGCCTTCGAGCGGGGTGCCTGACAACCAAAGGTTCACACGCTGCGCTAACGCGAGGCGAGGGCCTTTCGCCGACGATAGGCAACGATCTGCCAGGTAACCACGACGGCCAGCGCCAGGATGAACATGGCCGAGCCAATCACATTCGCCTGGGCCGGGATGCCTCGAGTTGCGGAAACGTAGATGAACTTGGGGAAAGTTGAGAAGTTCCCTGAGTTGAAGTTCGTGATGATGAAGTCATCAAAACTCATCGCGAACGACAGCAGGGCGGCCGCCACAACCCCTGGAAGCAACAGTGGGAACGTGACTTTCCAGAACGTCACAAAGGGGCTCGCATACAGGTCGGATGCGGCCTCTTCCAACCGCGGATCCAGCGAGGAAACTCGCGCCCTGACGGTAACCACCACGAAAGACATGCAGAAGATGATGTGTGAAATCACGATGGTGCTGAATCCAAGTTCCCACCCGAGATTCAGGAACTGAGCCAGGAGCGAGGCACCCAGCACGACCTCCGGAGTGGCGAGGGGCAGGATGATCAGGAGGTCAGCGGTATTGCGGAACTTGAACTTGTATCTAACCAGCCCCAATGCCACACAGGTGCCGAGCACCGTGGCGAAAATCGTTGCCACGACGCCGATCTGAAGAGAGTTGACCAGCGACTCGCACACATTCGGAGCGCCACACGGGTTCTTCCAGTTATCCAGCGTGAAACCACGCCATTCAAGGTTGGTTCGCCCTGCGTCGTTGAAGGAAAAAACGAAGATATATGCAATGGGTACCAAGAGATAGACGAAGGCCAAGCCTCCGGCGACCGGAATGAACCAGCGCCCAAATTTTTGTTGCATTCCAAGCCTTCCCTAGAACAGTTCCTTGGTGCCAAAACGCTTGATATAGATCATGACCAGCGCGAGGATCAGGATCATCAGGATGAAGCTCAATGCCGAGGCCCCGGGGTAGTCGACTATCTTGAAAAAGCGCGAATCGATGATCTGGCCGATCATGGCGGTATCCCTGTTGTTGCCCAGCAGGGCGGCGTTGACGTAGTCGCCCGCCGCCGGAATGAACGTGAGCAGGGTCCCGGCAAAGACGCCGGGCATCGACAGCGGCAGGGTCACCTTAAAGAAGGTGGTGATCGGGGACGCGTATAGGTCCCCCGCGGCCTCCAACAGGTTGGTGTCTAGCCGGTCGAGGTTGGCGTAGATCGGCAGCATCATGAACGGCAAGAAGTTGTAGGTCAGGCCACAGACCACGGCAAAGGCAGTGGCAGTCAGATGGCCATCGCCGGGGAGGATCGCAATGGCACGCAGAACCGTGACCACGGGCCCCTCATCGGAGAGGATCTGTTTCCAGGCCTGGGTGCGCAAGATGAAACTTGAGAAGAACGGTGCAATCAGCAGCACGAGCAAGATCCCCTGCAAGAGCTGGCGTCCACGCAACCGGACGGCAACCAGATAGGCCATGGGATAGCCGATGAGCAGGGCCGCGACCGTGGCGATCAGGGCGAACCAGAAGGACCGCAGGAAAACGTCCCAGTAGGCGCTGATCACCGTGACGTAGTTGCCAAATTCCAGGGCGGGAACGAACTCGCCGATTTCGGCACCCGGGGGTTTGGCATATAAAGACATGCCCAGCAGCACCAAGACCGGGGCCGCGAAGAACAGTGCCAGGACTGCCATGCCGGGGATGATCAGGTACAGCCCGACCCTGCCCTTGCGCCGTTCCGCGGCCAGCTCCTCCTCGCTGCGCAAATCCGGGGATCCCTGGGCCTTTTTCCGGACGCGCCCGACGGTGGTGCTCATACCGCTTCCTGGTTTTCGGCCGCTTCTTCTTTACCATCAAGGCCGAAGGAGAACTCCGGCTCCCAGGTCATCCGCACGGTGTCTCCGCGTTGGGCCGGGGACTGGCCGAGATTTTGCGAGAAAGTGCTGATGGTCCCGATTCCAGGCACCTCGACCAGGTATTCGGTACTGACCCCGGTGAACGAGGCGTCCCGAACGGTGCCGGTGAGCATGTTGGCGCTGGCGGAGTATTCTCCGGAGAGCTCCATCACGCGCATTTTTTCCGGTCGAACCCCCACCACGGCCGCGCCGCTGTGCACCACGGCTCTGTCCTTGGGCATGAGCAGGCGGTGCCCGGCCACATCCACGGCGACCGCGTCCCCCAGGTCCTCCGAGACCGAGCCGTACATCAAGTTGGACTTGCCCAGGAAGTTGGCGACAAAGGTCGTTTGGGGCAGTTCGTACAGGTCACGCGGAGCACCCATTTGCTCGATCCTGCCCTTGTTCATCACCGCGACGGTGTCTGCCATGGTCATGGCCTCTTCCTGGTCGTGGGTCACGTGGATGAAGGTCAGTCCGACATCGGTCTGAATGGACTTCAGCTCCACCTGCATCTGCCGACGCAGCTTCATGTCCAGGGCGCCAAGCGGCTCATCGAGCAGCAGCACTGCCGGGCGATTGACCAGTGCCCGCGCCAGTGCAACGCGTTGCTGCTGCCCCCCGGAGAGCTGGGTCGGCTTGCGCGATGCGAGATGTCCAAGCTCCACCATTTCCAGGGCCTCTTTGGCCCGGGCCAGCGCATTCTTCACCTTCTTGCGCTTGAGTCCGAAGGCCACGTTGTCCAACACACTCATGTGCGGGAACAACGCATAGGACTGGAACACGGTGTTGACTTCACGCTGGAATGACGGCAGCTTCGTGACGTCCGTGCCGCCAATGCTGATGGTGCCGCTGGTGGGCTGTTCAAGACCGGCAACCATGCGCAGCGTGGTGGTCTTGCCGCAACCCGATGGCCCGAGCAGGGCGAAGAAGGTTCCGCTGGGCACGGTGAGGCTCAGATCGTCGACAGCGGTGAATTCGGTAAACCGTTTGGTGACGTTGCTCAGGTGCAGGTCGGCCCCCGAGGTCGCAAGGGAGGCTTCCTTGCCTTGTTGGATGGTTGTGGTGGTCATTGTCTAGACACCAATCACTTGCTGGAACATGTTTTGGAATTGGGTTTCTTCCTCCACGCTCATGACGCGTTCGGT
>JAUNVO010000396.1 GCA_030540695.1 Micrococcaceae bacterium
CGCCCGTGACCGTGCGGGATTCAGCCGTGACCTCGCACTCGCCGTTGCCGAGCTCACAAAAAAATACCACGACAGGAACTCCACGTCCGGCCGCGCCCATCGCCTGGTCGTCGCCCTGCACCCAACCCTGAAAGAAGATACGCCATGAGCAAGGCCTTTGAGATTGTCGAAGAAGTGCAAATCAACGGCACCCCGGAACGCATTTGGGAGGCAGTCACCACGGGCACGGCCGCCTGGATGTTCCCCACCGACCAGTGGCCTGCCGTGCGTGTCGTTGATGAATACCCCACGCATCTGGTGACTCGCATGGACGGGGCCGAGGGCTGGTTCAACCAGGTCGAGCACCTACTTGCCCCGCAGGGCACCGGGACCGCAATGCGTTATGTCCACTCCGGGATATTCGTCGAGGATTGGAATAACCAGTACGACGGGGCTTCGAAGCATACGGTGTTCTACCTGCACACCCTGGGACAGTATCTGAGCTATTTCGACGGAAAACCGGTGGCCTTCAGCGACATTCAGGGTCCCGAAGCCTCGACGGCCCCCGAAGCGCTTGACACGTGGCTCTCCGCGCTGGGGATCACCAACGAGATGCAAGGTGCGGAGCTGGACCTTGAGCTGCCCGGATTCGGAACCGGCCCGGTCATCGTGGACTTCCGCAACGAGAACTTCGTCGGACTGCGTACAAGGCACGCCATGGTGCGCATCTTTGGCCGCAACGCCTTTGGGGCCCCCGTCGGTGTTTCCGTGCACGACTTCACACCGGGAGCCGATGCGCAGGCCAACACCGAGGTATGGCAGGAAGCCATTGAGGCCGCGTTCCGGAGCTGAATGACGCATCCAGGTGCCGGAGGGATGGAGTCGACAGCGATAGGCTGAAACCATGAACCAACTGCCCGATCTTGCCCAGCTCATCAGTGCCTCGCATGTGGTCACCTTGCCCATGAGCGTGAAATTCCGCGGAGTGAGCCATCGTGAGGCGTTGCTTCTTGAAGGTCCTGCGGGATGGGGTGAATTCTCCCCGTTCTTGGAATACGGTCCCGCCGAGGCCGCCGCGTGGTTGCGTGCTGCCATTGAAGCTGCCTGGGAAGGGTACCCCGACCCGGTGCGCACTTCAGTGCCCGTGAACGCGACGCTGCCGGCCGTAGACCCCGGTAAAGTTGCCGGGATCCTTGCGTCCTACGACGCGGCCCACACGGTCAAGGTCAAGGTCGCGGAAAAGGGCCAGGACCTGGCCCAGGACGTGGCTCGGGTGGCGGAGGTGCGCCGGCTGCTCCCCGAAGCCGCCATCCGCATCGACGCCAACGCCGGGTGGGACCACGAACAGGCCATGGCAGGGCTGGAAGCCCTGGCCGAATACCGGCTGCAATATGCCGAGCAGCCGGTTGACGGCATCGACGCGCTGGCACGGGTGCGGCAGGAAGTGGCCCGGCGGGGTCTTGGGGTGCTGATCGCAGCGGACGAGTCCGTGCGCAAGGAATCGGACCCGCTGGCTGTCGCGCGTGCGCAGGCCGCAGACCTGATCGTCATCAAGGCCCAACCCTTGGGCGGCGTGCGCCGGGCGCTGGAGATCGTCCGCGACGCGGGGCTGCCTGCCGTGGTGTCCTCGGCCCTGGACACCTCCATAGGGCTGCGCCAAGGTGCGGCCCTCGCCGCAGCACTACCGGAATTGCCCTACGCGTGCGGGCTTGCCACGGGATCCCTTTTTTCCTCTGACATCACCACGGACCGGTTCCT
>JAUNVO010000087.1 GCA_030540695.1 Micrococcaceae bacterium
CGGTATACGTAGCTGTAGACACGCCGGGAGTACTGCCTGTGCAGTTCTTCCACAGGTGACGTGGTCATCGTTCTCACGGGTTCGCCCCCCCTTGCGGCACCCGGTTCAGGGTGTTTGTCGATATCCAGGTAATGTCCGGGAATCGCGCTTTGGTTGCAACGATGGCAGCAATCCATGATTCCGACCAGTACACCGGTGCGGCCCAGACACCCATTGCCTCTTAGTCCCCCTGATGGACCACGCCATCGAACCGGAGGCCGCCGAGCGTTCTCGTGCATCAATCAGGGGCTCTTCCACTCCCGGGTTTATGGGGGATCCCCTCCCTGAGCGAACACCCGTTCAGTTGCACCGAGCGACGCCAACATCAGCAGATGCGCCGGGCCCGCCCGCTAACGGATGCGGCGTAGATGGCTCATCGAAGATCCTGGCAGCAGCGAGTTCGCCGCCGATCTGGCCTCGATGTTGCTCAGCCGGGCGTCTCGGCGTGCTGGTCGGGTGTCTTCTTCACCGGCCAGACTTGCGCGAAGAACGGATTGGCAGCGGCGATCCGGTCGAAATTCCAGGGTGGAGCCTCGCAGTCAGGGCACCAATGTCCGGCCCGCAGGACAAGGTATCCGGTGGCCGTGAAATCATGGCCGAAGGCGCATCTCCAGGGCACAGGGGTGTAGAGGTCCCCGGTCTCCAAGGTTTTTGCCCGGCATTCCCCGCCACGGAACCCGGCAGCCGATCTGGCGTGCACCAAGCCGATCTCCACGTCGGGAAGCTCGTCATTAAAGCCGTGTGAGAGTGGCTGTGGGGGGCCCGGTGCGGGTATCTCGCGGTCCCATCCGGGAATGGATTCCCATTCCGCCCGGGAACCGAAGAATGCTTCGATGAGCTCGCCGTCACCGGTTTCGATCCAGTGAAAGGGCCCTTCGGGCCGTCGGGCGATCCGTTTCATCAGCAGGACCCGAACCAATCGGCTTGGCACGATCCGGGCGAGACCCGCCTTGAGGTACCACGGGGCCTCTGCAGCGACCTGGGCAAGATAATCGTTGAAGCCGTCACGTTGGAAATGCAGGTGGCCTTCGAGGACATCGGAGTCGAGGTACCACTGGCAGTGGAAGTTCCTGAGCGCGAACCACGAACGTTCGAAGAGTTCTGCAGTGGCCCCCAGGCCGAAGCTGTTGAAAACCCTGTCAAGGTATTCGATGTATCCCACCCGGCAGTCATCGCCTCCGCCGATGTTATAGACCCGTCGCCAGAAACCCTCATCAACCCAGGATTCGCAGGCGTTAGCCATCATCAGGCCGGAGTCCCGTGCCGTGACGAATTCGAACGCGGTGTTCACCGGTTGGTGGAACAGGATCGGGTGCAAGAGGCTCAGCAGCCGCGGGATGCAGATGAAAGTCTGGCGCAGGGACACCCAGTGTGCCAACCCGGACTCCACGACCAGGCGTTCGGCCTCGATCTTGCTGACCGCGTAGTGGTCCCCGAGCGCCGGCGCGATCGGATCCCCTACCCGCCCCCAGTGCTGGGGAGGCAGCCTGCTCCCGGTCATCGCAACGGATCCGACCGTGACTAGGCGCACGGCATCGGGATCCGGTTGTTCACGGATCGCAGCGAGGATATTGCTGATCGAGCCGACGTTCACTTGCTCGGTTGCCACCGGGTCGCGGTCGGCGGCCGGGGAAATGATCGCGGCGGCGTGAAGCACGTAGTCGGCACCGTTCACGCACTCGAGCACCGAGGAGTAGTCACGCAGGTCTCCCCAGACGATCCGGATTCCCGGCATTTTTGCGTAGCGGCGAAGTGCGGCCCGTGAACGAAGCGAACGCTGTGCCAGGATCACGATGTTAAACCTGTCCAGGCGCCCGGCAAGCTCGAGAAGCGTGGCCGATCCCATTGAACCGGTCGCACCGGTCAAAAACACCGTCTTCTTCGCAACCGCGCCTGGCTCGTGCGATCCGGTCTGATCCACGCCGCTCACCGGTGTCCTTTCACTGAAATACGTGCGGTTATGTCCATGCCCAGTCCCGGCTCCCATGGGGAGCTCGATGGATCGTGCTTCATGATCCGGTCCTGCCATCGCCGGAGCGGCACTCCCGGGGCCTCCAGGCCTTGGAAGCCCGTTTGGCCGGGGCCGGGAAGCCAATGCGTGGGCCTGTTTACCTGGCGGACGGAAAATCGGCGTCCGTGAGCGGCTGTTCGGGGATCCCGTTCCCGGGCCAGGGAATCGTGTGAAACCGCGCCACCGATTCGTTGTCCTGTGCCATGAGAACCAGCACGTCGAACCGTTCACCCAAAAGCATCCGGCCCAGCCACAATGAGGAGTCCTGCCACATCTTGGCCAACGGCAGATGCCCCACCGGATACCATGCAGGGGCCAGCTCGTCGGAGGGTTCGGCCATCCCGGAGAAGTCGGAGGCCAAAAAAACGGTGCAATCCATGTCTGCTGCGGGGTTCGCGGGGAACCGGAAGTTCACACGCGCCGCCGGTTCCAGCGAAGCGGATTCCGCCACCAGGGATGTTTCCTCCTGGAGTTCCCGGGCCGCTGCCTGGGCGGGATTCTCCCCCGGCTCGATTTTCCCGCCCGGTGCCACCACGTGGCCGGCACCGAACCCACGAAGCTTCATTCCCAGCAACACCTGGTTTCCGGTGAGTCCACGCAGGATCGGCAGGCACAACACGACCTGCACGGGGTGGGATGCTTCGGTTTGTGCCATGGCTTGGACGGTCCTTTCCTAGAGGTTCGCGCGGGGGTGGGCCGCCGCGTAGATCTCGCGCAACGTATCGGCGGTGACCAAGGTGTAGACCTGGGTGGTGGTCACCGAGGCGTGGCCCAGCAATTCCTGGACGACGCGCACATCCGCCCCGCCTTCGAGCAGGTGGGTGGCGAAGGAGTGGCGCAGCGTGTGCGGGGAAACATCCTGTTCGATGCCGGCACGTTGGGCGGCCTTGGTGAGCACCGACCACGCGGACTGGCGCGAGAGCCTGCTGCCGCGCTGGTTCAGGAAGAGGGCGGCGGTGCCCTTGCCCTTGGAAACCAGTTCCGGGCGGCCACGCACCAGATACGCATTCAGTGCATCGATGGCGTAGGAACCCAACGGAACGATCCTCTCCTTGGAACCCTTGCCAAAGAGCCTCACCACGGCGGGCCCGTCGGACTGGCGCTCTAGGTGCAGGTCGTCGACGTCCAGGCCCACTGCCTCGGAGATGCGTGCCCCGGTGGAATAGAGGAATTCAAGGATTGCCTTGTCACGCAGCCCTGCCGAGGTCTCGGTCGAGACCGAATCCAGGATCGCGCCGACTTCCGCCACGCTGATGGCCTTGGGCAGCCGGCGTCCGGGCTGCGGCGGGTGCAGGTCGACGGCGGGATTGGTCGGGGCCAGGCCCTCGAGCTCCCAAAACTTATGCACCCCGCGCACCGCGACGATGGTCCGGGCTGCCGAGCGCGCGCTCAAGGGTGCGGCGCCATCGGCACCATCACGCAGCGCCTGGGCAAAGGACGTCATGTGTCCCAGGTTAACCTGGGCAGGGGCGTGTACGCCCAGGCCGTGGAGGAATGCCGCGTAGCGGTACAGGTCCCGGCGGTAGGCGCTCACGGTGTTCTTGGCCATGCCGCGCTCAACCGCCAGGTGCTGCAGGTAGGTATCCAGATGCTTGCCGATGGGCAGCGTGGACGGATCCGGGCCGGGGGCTGGAACGGGATCAGGAACCGTTTCCAATTCCTTGGTTGCCTCGTCTCGGGTGATCCGCAGGGTCTCGTCCACGCCGGGATCCGGGATAGTTTCCAACGGCTTGGTTGCGCCGTCGGCACCGCAGGCGCTCATCATTGTTTGTCGCGCCTAGCCTTGTTGCTCGGGTGTGCGCAGACGGGGGTGGACATCAAAAGGCGTGTCTACCGGGCGCAGGGAGGCATATCCCCCCGTGCGTGCCGCCGCTGCGGCCAAGAGCCCGGCGACGGCGGAGGGATTGTGGATCCGGCCATCCAGAACGCCGGCGATGGCGTCGTCGAGCGGAACCCAGGCCGTGGCCATGTCCGATTCCTCATCGGTGCGTTCGTGGCGCTGATCTGCCGGCACCGGGGAGGTGTTGCGGGCCAGGTAGATGCGGATCGCCTCGGAGGAGGATCCCGGGGAGAGGAACAGGTCAACCAGCACGGCCCAGTCCTGGGCCACCAGGTCCGCTTCCTCGGCAAGTTCCCGTGCGGCGGCCAGGTGCGGGGCCTCGCCCGCGATGTCCATGAGCCCCGCCGGGATTTCCCAGAGGTTCATGCGCACCGGATGGCGGTACTGGTTGATCATCAGCACTTCCCCGGCCTCGTTGAGCACCAGGACCGCGACTGCGCCGGGGTGGTCGATGTAGTCACGGACCAGCGGCTTCATGCCGGGAGCGAATTCAAAGGTGTCCTGCACGACGTCCCAGATGCGTCCGTCATAGACGGTCTCGGATGAAAGCAGGCGGCGAGGGCTGAACGAATCGCCCAACGCCTCGCCGTCTGTCGTGGCCATGGTGTTACTTGCCGGCCTTCTGGTGTTCCAGACCTGCCTTGACCAGCCCTGCAAAGAGCGGGTGCGGACGGGTCGGGCGGCTGGCGTATTCCGGATGGGCCTGGGTGGAGAGGTAGTACGGGTGTACGTCCTTGGGAAGTTCCACGAACTCGACAAGCTTCCCGTCCGGCGAGGTGCCCGAGAAGACCAGTCCGGCCTCGGCCAGCTGCGCACGGTAGGCGTTGTTGACCTCGTAGCGGTGGCGGTGGCGCTCGGCCACCGTCGTCTTGCCATAGGTCGCAGCCACCACCGAACCCTCGGTAAGGGTTGCGTCGTAGAGGCCAAGGCGCATGGTGCCGCCCAGGTCTCCCTTGCCGTCGACGATCTCCAGCTGTTCTTCCATGGTCGCAATGACCGGGTGCTTGGTTTCTGGCTCGAACTCGGTGGACGACGCGTCGACCAGACCGAGCACATTGCGTGCGTACTCGATGACCATCGACTGCAGGCCCAGGCACAGGCCCAAGGTCGGCAGCCCGGTTTCGCGGGCGTACTTCAGTGCTCCAAGCTTGCCGTCCAGGCCGCGGATGCCGAAGCCACCGGGCACGCAGATCGCGTCGACCCCGGCCAGCGCCTTCCGGGCGCCTTCGTGGCTCGAGCAGTCATCCGAGGCCACCCAGCGGATCTGGACCTTGGTCTTGTTGGCGAAGCCGCCGGCACGCAATGCCTCGGTGACCGACAGGTAGGCGTCGGGCAGCTCGATGTATTTGCCGACCAACGCGATTTCCAGCTGGTGCTTGGGGTTGTGGACCGCGTCAAGCAGTTTGTTCCACTTGGACCAGTTCACGTCCTTGAACTTCATTCCCAGCTGCTGGACGATGTACGCGTCCAAGCCCTGGGAGTGGATCACCACGGGGATGTCGTAGATGCTTGCGGCGTCGGCGGCATTAATCACCGCTTCGGGATCGACGTCGCAGGTGCGCCCGATCTTCACGCGCATCTCCGCCGGGATCTCCCGGTCTGAGCGGATGACCAGGGCATCGGGCTGGATGCCGATGGAGCGCAGTGCCGCAACGGAGTGCTGGGTGGGCTTGGTCTTGAGCTCGTGGCTGGGTCCAATATAGGGAACCAGGGATACGTGGACGAAGAAAACGTTGCCGCGGCCGATGTCTTGACGGACCTGGCGGGCCGATTCGAGGAAGGGCTGGGACTCGATGTCGCCGACGGTTCCACCGATTTCGGTGATGATCACGTCCGGTGCTTTGTGGCCCTTGCCCGGCTCGGTGGCCGGCAGCCGCATGCGGCGCTTGATTTCGTCGGTGATGTGCGGGATGACCTGCACGGTGTCACCGAGGTAGTCCCCGCGGCGTTCCTTCTCGATGACCTCGGAGTAGACCTGTCCAGTGGTCACGTTGGCCATGCCGGTGAGGTTTTCATCGAGGAAGCGCTCGTAGTGGCCGATATCAAGATCGGTCTCCGCGCCGTCATCGGTGACAAAGACTTCACCGTGTTGGAAGGGGTTCATTGTTCCCGGATCCACGTTCAGATACGGGTCTAGTTTCTGCATCGTGACGGAAAGGCCACGCGCACGAAGAAGGTGACCGAGGCTGGAAGCCGTCAGTCCCTTTCCGAGGGACGAGGCCACACCGCCGGTGACGAAGATATGCTTTGTCGTTTCAGACGACCGGGAATCACGAGAAAGATTACGTTGCACCACGGGGTTCGACCCTATCACCTTTTCGTAGTTGAACAGTTGGGAACGACTCTACAGCCTTGTTCAAGGCCCCACGGCGCAGCACCGGATCAGGAGAGCGAATTCACCAGGGACTGGGCATCGTCCAAGAGCTCCTCGGCGTGCGCCTGGGCGGTGGAGGAATCCTCCTGTCCCGCAAGCATCCGCGCCAATTCGCGCACCCGCTCCGTGTCCTCCAGCAATACGACGTCGCTGGCGGTAAATCCTGCACCGTCGGCGCCGGCCGCATTCGAGGACTTGATCACGCGCACATGGCGATCCGCGTAGGCGGCGACCTGGGGCAGGTGGGTGACCACAATCACCTGCACGTGCTTGGCGAGCATGGCCAGGCGCTTGCCGATCTCCACGGCCGCTTTTCCGCCGACTCCGGCATCCACTTCATCGAACACGAAGGTCGGAACGGGGTCCACCGCGGCCAGCACCACCTCGATGGCCAGCATCACCCTCGAAAGCTCGCCGCCGGAGGCTCCCTTGCCCAGGGGCCGCGGCGTGGTTCCGGCGTGGGGCTGCAGAAGCATGGTGATCGCATCGAGGCCGTAGCGGGTGGGCTCGGCGAGCTTTTCGAGTTCAACAACGAATTTCGCATCGGGCATGGCCAATGCCGCGAGCTCGGCGGTCACTCGCGTCGCAAGGTCCTTGGCCGCCTTGGAACGCAGCTTGGAGAGCTTCGCCCCCAGTTCGGAGACCTCCAGCGCCAAGGCCTCTGTCTCGGTTCGCAGCGATTCAATGCGCCCGTCGTCGCCGTGGAGCTCCGTCAGCCGTGTACGTGCCGTCTGTGCCCAGGCGATGACCTGGTCGATATCCGGCGCGTATTTGCGGATCAGCCGGTTCAGGTCAGACCTGCGTTCCTCGAGGGCTGCCAGGCGTTCGGGGCCCTCGGTGTCCAGGTCCGTGAGATAGGTGGCAAGGTCGGTGGAGACCTCTGCGGCAAGAATGCCGATTTCGTTCAGCCGCTCGGCCAGCGACTTGATGGCCGCGTCCTCTGCGGCAACCAGTTCCAGTGCATTCTTTGCCGTTTCCACCAAGGAGATGACGCTGGTTGCTTCGTAGTCCTCGTTGTTCAGCGATTCGTGGGCAAGGTCGGCATTGCTGCGCAGTGCCTCGACATTGGAGAGCCTCATCGACTGGTTCTTCAGCTCGGTGTCTTCGCCCGGTTGCGGATCGACGGCGTCGATCTCCTCGAGCGCGACCTGCAACGACTCCGCTTCGCGGATTCGTTCACGGGAATCCGAGATGAGCCGTTCAAGTTCCGTCGAAGCCGTCCCCCACCGCTCGAAGGAATCCTGGTATGCAGCCAGCGTTTTCGCCAGCGGGGCTCCTGCAAACTTATCCAGCGAGGCGCGTTGGGCACTTGCCCCCTTGAGCCGCAGCTGGTCTGTTTGGCCGTGAATGGCCACCAGATCCTCGCCCAGCTCAACCAGGACGCCCACCGGTGCGGCGCGTCCGCCCACGGAAGCCCGGCTTCGTCCCTCGGCGGAAAGCGTGCGGGAGATGATCAGCTCCGCCTCGCCCCCGAAACGTTCAACCATGGCACCGGCCTCTTCGGCACGCTCCAGGACCTTGCTGTCCGCCGGAAGCACCAGCGTGGCGTCGGCGACTGCCTGCTTGGCGCCGTGGCGCACGGCCCCGGCGTCGGCGCGGCGTCCTAGCAACAACCCCAGGGCCGTGATCACCATGGTCTTGCCTGCACCGGTTTCGCCGGTGACCACGGAAAAGCCCGGGCCCAGCGGAAGTGTCGCCTGGGAAATGACGCCCAGGTCGTTGATGCGAATTTCCTGAATCACAGTTGCCTCCGATTGTCCTTGCTGTCGAGGGTTTCCGGCTCCGGTTTCGGTGCGTGGTGGCGTGGTTCGATGACCTCGATCGCCGGGGTGATGATGGGCAATGCCGTCGTTGCGGCTTCCCGTTCTCCGGGGTGCGCCGGTCCGCGCCAGCCTTGGATGGGTAATTCGAACTTGTGTACCAGCCGTTCGGAGAACGGTGTCTGGTTGACCCGCGCCAGACGCACCGGCTTGGTGGAACGGGTGACCTCGATGCGTGCCCCCGGGGGTAGTTCTATGGTGCGTCGCCCATCGCACCACAGCACTGCCGAGGCGTCGGTGCGGGTCAGGATCTCGATGGCCAACACCGACGTCGGGGCCACGACCAATGGCTTGGCGAAGAGTGCATGCGCACTGATCGGTACCATCACCAACGCTTCGACCTCCGGCCAGACCACGGGTCCGCCGGCGGAAAACGCGTACGCGGTGGACCCGGTGGGAGTAGCCATCACGACGCCATCGCAGCCAAAGGTGCTCAGCGGACGCCCGTCGACCTCCATCACGACCTCGATCATGCGTTCCCGGTTGGCCTTTTCCACGGCGGCCTCGTTCAGCGCCCAAGTGTGGGCTATGCGCCGGTTGTCCAGAAAGACCTGCACATCGATGGTCATGCGTTCCTCGACGGTGTAACGCCGCTCAACGATCCATTGCACCGTTTCCTGCAGGGCGGCGCGTTCGCTTTCGGCCAGGAATCCCACATGTCCCAGATTCACGCCCAGCAGCGGCACCCCGGCGTTGCGGACCAGTTCCGCGGCCCGCAGCACGCTGCCATCGCCCCCGAGGACCACACCAAGGTCCACGGCGTCAAGGCTGGTGTCCTCGTCGAGGACCTCCACGTCGAGTGCTTCCCCATCGGGTGCGTTGCGCACTGCCTGCATTTCGAGCCGGCGCATCACCGGGATCAGTCCGGCCTCGCGCAGGCGGGAGCACGTGTCGATGGCTGCAGTGAGAGCATCGCTGCGACCGGTGTGGGTGAGGACCAAGATCCTGCGCATGTGTTCCTTCCTCGGCGAACCGAAGGTTAGGACATCTCTTCTGATGCCGCCAGTCTAAGAATAGTCAACAGCGGGCCACGCGTCGGTCCCGACGCGTGATTGTGGAGAAGGCTTCGGGTTTCCTGCAGGTTCCTTGCCGAGCCACAGGAAGAATTCCACATTACCGTCTTGGCCCGGCAGCGGGCTGCGGGCCAGGCCCTTCACGATCAGTCCGCAGTCGAGGGCAGCGGACATCACTGCGTCCACGGCCTTGCGCCGCTGCGAGGGGCTGCCAACGACACCGGTGCGCGCCAACTGGTCGCGACCGATCTCAAACTGGGGCTTGACCATCAGCACCAGCTCGCCTTCGGGCGTAGTGGCTCCCGCCAAGGCGCTCATCACCAGGGTCAACGAGATGAAGGAAAGATCGGCGACAACCAATGAGGCCGCTCCCCCGATGTCTGCGGGATCCAGATAGCGCACGTTCATGCCCTCATGGACATGAACCCTGGGATCGTGGCGCAATTCGGGGACGAGCTGGCCGTGCCCCACATCAACGGCCTCCACGTGGTCTGCCCCCCGACGCAAGAGCACATCGGTGAAACCACCCGTGGACGCCCCGGCATCCAGGCAGCGCCGACCCTCGACCACAATCTGGGAAAAGGCCTCGAGTGCACCGGCCAGCTTGTGCCCGGCCCGGCTGACGAACTCTTCACCTTGGGAAGCCTGGACCGTGATCTGCGAGGTTTCCGTGACGTTTTTCGCGGGCTTGGTGGCTGGCACGCCATCGACGAATACGCGTCGGGCGGCGATGAGCCGGGCGGCGTCGGTGCGTGAACGCGCCATGGAGCGGGAAACAAGCTCTTGGTCAAGACGGCTCATGGGTGCTCCTGCGAGGTGGATTCCAGGTCCGCGGCCAGCGAGGCCTGCAATTGGTCGAATATAGCCAGGTGCTCGGCAACCGGTTTCCCGGCCAAGGTCTCGAGGATCTCCAGGTTGGTGGTCTGCGCAGCACGTTTGGTCTCTTGCCCGGCGACGGGTTTCGGACCTGGAACGCCTGGTATCCGGGCTTCGGGTGGTTGGGGGCTATTGATGCTCATCACCCTCGAGCCTAGGGCTTGGCGGAGGCGTTTACCGAAAATTCGAGATCCGGTTCGGCCACGTGTTCCTGCATTGGGTGTGCGAGCCACCAGGCTTGGCTTGCTGCACGCCAGGCATCAAGATCCGATTCATCACCATCTATGGTGATGGTGTGCCCGTTGACAGAGGCCGTGGCCCCGCCGCAACGGACACCGAGTCCAGTGACCTCAATGACGGGATAGTCCTCGTAGAGCCCGGAAAGGTCCGAAATGATGTAGTTAGGACGTTCCGCCGCACGGGCAGTCAGCGCGGCCCGGGCGGTGTCCACCCCCGTAAGTACGAGCACCGTCTTGTACCCGGCGTTGTTTCCGCCCAGGATGTCGGTGTCGAGCCTGTCCCCGACCACCAGCGGCCGGGTCGCGTCGAAGGTTTCGGCTGCCCGTCGGAACAGCAACGGACCCGGCTTGCCGGCAACCTGTGGTTCCACATTCGTCGCCGAATGAACCGCCTCGACCAGCGATCCGTTGCCCGGGGCTATTCCCTCGGCACGCGGGATGGTCCGGTCCGTGTTCGTCGCAACCCAAATGGCTCCGGAGTTGATGGCAAACGCCGCCTCGGCAAGGTCTTTCCACCCAATGGAGGGGTCAAACCCCTGGATGACCCCGTAAGGTTCATCCAGGTGGCTTGCGACGATTTCCATGCCGAAGGAACTGACACAGTCGCGCAGGTAGGCACTGCCAATGACCAGGACCTTGGAACCTTGCGGAACTTTTTGGGCCAAGAGTTCGGCCCCGACGTCTGCAGAACCAAAGACCTGTTCTGCAGACGCGGGGGCCCCGAGCTGCCTCAGGTGTTCAGCGACGGCTCCCGGTGACCGAGAGGCGTTGTTGGTGATGTACGCCAAGGCAACCGAGTTCTCTTTCAATCGGTTCAAGGCCTCGATGGCCTTCGGGATTGCTCCGTTGCCTGCATACACAACACCATCGAGGTCCGAGAGCAGCGCGTCAAAACCTGAAATCAGCATGGGTGAATCGAATTCCTACTTTTCGTCGTTTTCGTCCTGGTCGATGGCCGGAGACGCCCCGTTCGGGTCGGATACGGCAACTTCCTCGGTGTCAAGATCCGGGTTCGACTCATCGGCCGGGTCCTTCAACGAACCGGCATCGACAACCTCCACGGCGTCTTCCTCGGACAAGGCGCCAGGTGTTTCCTCGGGTGAGGCCTCTGGGTCATCATCCGCTTTGGATACTTCCGGTTCAACGATGTCGCGTGCCCGCGGGCGGCGGGCATCGGCCTCATCGTCTTCGCCGAGATCAATGATCTCAGGCTCTTCGAACTCCCCGGTGCCCAGCGCTTCTTCCGCCACCGAGATCTGCTTGCGCCACGTCGCTGCTTCCTCGTTGCGACCCAGGTTTTCCAACGCGTCGGCGTAGGCGGAGAAGAGTCGCGGGCTGTAGCTGAATGCACGGTTAAGTTCCAGCTGCGGGATCTCAAGTTCGGCCAGCGCTGCCTCAAGATTGCCAAGATCGTTTTGGGCACCCGAAGCGACCATGGCCATTTCGACCTTGCCGTTGGTATCCAGGGTCTCGACGACCTCGCTGTGCGCGATTTCCAGGGTCTTTGAGGGACGTCCGATACCGCGTTCCGCATCGGCAATCAAGGGAAGGTGCAGATTGGAACCACTGATCCTGCGGTGCGTGCGGAACTCACGCAGTGCTTCGGCATATTCGCCGGCTGCGTATGCGGCCAGACCCACGGCCTCGCGCACGACGGCCACACGCCCACCGCGACGGCTCGCGGCGATGGTGTGCTCATACGCAAGCATCGGGTCTATATCGATCAAACGACCGGCCATGACCAAGTGCTTGGACACCCACTCATTGTTGGTCTCATCGAGATAGCGCAGTTCCGCTCGGGTAATGCGGTCCAGTTCCTTGCCGGTTACATCATCGTCGATCTCCGGGGAGCGTCCGCGGTCTGCGCTGTTGGAGCTACGCAAATCGGCCGGGTTGTGCGGGCGGCGTGCAGTCTCGTCGTCACGCAGCGATTCGAGGTCAGCAGTGCTGGTCTGTGGACGCGATCCTGATCCCTCGTTGCGACGGAATCCTCCACGGTCGCCACCGCGGTCTTCACGGGGCTTGAAGCCACCCTCACGACGGTCGCCACCCTGATAACCACCACGGTCGCCACC
>JAUNVO010000088.1 GCA_030540695.1 Micrococcaceae bacterium
CGGCGGCGTTCCAGCGCATGTAGGCGCGGTAGCGGCGTTCGACCTGCTCGTCGCCGGGGTACTCCGGCTCACGGTCCACGGCAATGGTGTTCACGTAGTCGGTGGTGTGGACCAGCGGCAAGTTCACGCTGGCCTGTCCCGCACGACCCATGAGCGAGGTCATGATGCCTTCAGCAGTTTGGGTACCGCGGGCTTGGACCAACGCATCGAATGACTCGATCCATTCGGAGGTCTCTTCGGGGTCGAACGACGATGCTTGAGTGAACTCATCAACGATGGTCATAGATGTTTCCTTCAGACGTGGAGGGGTGGCAACTTTTGGTCACCAATTAAAGCACGATAATATTTCACTGTGTGAAATCTTCTTCTCGCATACTAAGATTAAGTGAACGCTGTCACAAGCCCAAAAGTCAACGTTGCGTCATGAATCGATAGATGCCTTCTTTGAGTGACTGAGGCTTCGGGTTCGCTTCCGCTGCCGAAAATTCACTTGCGCCGCCAATGACGCGATCCAGGTTCCTCGGTCCCACTAGGCAAATTCAATGCTGACCGGCTGAGTTGGTGCCACGGACTAAGAGCTCGGACGGGTTCCTCCCCGGTATCGGACCAAATAAAAACAATCTTTCCGCTCCTGCCCTCGCTGCCTGCGAATTCCGGATGCACGAAGTCCGGAAATATCCGGCGAGGGAAGACGTGGGCGCCGAATGAGTCGCCCGAGCGCTGGCCCCTGACAATCCGGGCACGGCTGGATAACCTTGTCCATGGGTCCGCCCACGACAACCACCGCGGCATGACCAATCCACTCCACGACCGAAGGACGGTTCCCCATGAATTCCGCTGAAGACCAGCACATCTCCACCTCGCGAACCATCGTGGTCACCGGCGCCGGCTCAGGCATTGGCCGTGCCGTCACGCAACGGATGCTCAAATCCGGCTGGAACGTGGTCCTTGCCGGACGTCGGGGGGCCCAGTTGCAGCAAAGCGCGCAGGGCCACCCCCAAGCATTGGTCATCACCACCGATGTCACCGATCCGCAGGCCGTGGAGGAGCTGGCCAACGCCGCGGTAGCTCGCTTCGGCAAGATCGATGTCCTGTTTAATAACGCCGGGATCTTTGGGCCCGCCACGAACATCGGAGAACTCACGCAGGAGCAGTGGCAGCAGGTCTGCGCGGTGAACCTCAGCGGTGCCATGTACTGTGCTGGTGCAGCGTTCAGGCACATGCAGGAATCAGGTGGGGGTCGGATCATCAACAATGGCTCCATCAGTGCGCAGGTTCCACGTCCGGCATCAGTTGCCTATGCGGTGACCAAGCACGCAATCACGGGCCTGACCAAGTCCATTGAACTGGACGGGCGTCCATACGGAATCACCTGCTCGCAGATCGACATCGGGAACACCGCCTCGGACATGATGGCGGACGTGGGGGCGAACTCCGGAGCCCTGCAGGCCGATGGCAGCAGAAAAGTGGAACCCTCTTTCAACATCGACCAGGCCGCCGCCGCAATTGAATTCATGGCCAGCGCCCCGGCCAACGTCTCGATCAACAACATGACCATCACCGCGGCGGGCATGCCGTTCATCGGGCGAGGCTAAAGGAAGCGCAGTTAGCCGCGCATCCATCCTCGTCGACGCTCCGCACGCCAAGACGTGGTGAAAACCCCGGCGGGCGCGCGAGGTTGCGCCACAAGCAGCCGCCCGCTCCTCGCCAGGGATTTCGCCTTCCGTTCTTCACAAACATGAATGGCGTCCACCTCCGCACCGGCTGGGTACCGCCCTACGCAGAATCGTCCGTCCCCTTAACGCCCGCCCATTTCCCGTGGCGCGGGGGAAGCCGTGTGGTTCTGGTCCTCCCTGGGCTCATCGTTGCCCCTGTCCGATGAACCGCCGCGCTTGATCACCAGCAATCGATTCTGACCAGGCCGGGATGGGAGTCGGCCGAAAACGCCCCGATAGATTCCAAAACAGACATCTGATGTCTAAACTGGGCCTATGGCAGTCACCGACGCGGCAATAACGCGAATCAAAGAAATGATCCTCAACGGCGAGCTCACTCCCGGCGACCGCTTACCCCCCGAAAAGGAACTGTCCGAACGGCTGGGACTCTCCCGCTCGTCCCTGCGCGAAGCGGTCAAGGCCCTTGAGCTGATCAGGGTGCTGGACGTGCGGCGGGGCGACGGCACATACGTCACCAGTCTCGAGCCGCACCTGCTCACCGAGGCCATGGCCTTCGTCGTGGATCTGCACCAAGACTCGTCCATTCTTGAATTGCTTGAGGTCCGGCGCATCCTGGAACCATCCGCGGCAGGACTGGCCGCACAGCGTCGCAGCGAACAGGACCTGGAAAAACTTGAGGCCTCCGTTCGGGCGGTGTCCGTGGATACGGATATCGAGGAGCTGGTCGCCCATGACCTGTTGTTCCACTCGTTGATCGCCGAAGCCTCGGGGAATTCGTATCTGGGAACGCTTCTGGATGCCTTGTCCAGCAACACCGTTCGCGCCCGTATCTGGCGTGGGCTGACACAGGACAATGCAGTGCAGCGCACCTTGGATGAGCACCAGGCCATCCTTGTCGCCATCCGTTCCGGTGACACCGACCTTGCGCGGGCACTGGTCACCGCCCATGTTTCCGGCGTTGAAAGCTGGCTGCGGCAAGCAACCGCGTAGTTGCATGCCGGGCTAATCGCTCAGGAGCCAGGCGTCCAGAGCCATCCTCCCACCCCCCGGGGGCGCAGGGGGGCCCTGGCCAAACAAAAAACATCGGCGGTGTTTCCCCGGTTGGCTGCGGGTAAACCACCGCCGTTTCGTTAGGCCGCCATCAGCCATGACTGATGGTCATTGCGGTCTACTCGTAAAGGTTGGCCTTGATCTTCTCATCGTCGATGTTCTCTGCGTCGTACCAGTAGAAGCCGGTGTCGATGACCTTTTCAACACTCTCGCCCTTGACTGCTGCGGCAGCGGCCTTCACCGTTTCATAGCCGATCCCAACGGGGTTCTGGGTAACGGCGCCAGCCATGATGCCCGAGCGGATGGCGTCCATCTGCGCCTGGCCGGAGTCGAAACCGACAATTGTCAGCTTGTCCTTGAGTCCAAGTTCCTCGACTGCCTTCACAACACCGATCGCAGAACCTTCGTTGGTGCCGTAGAGGCCCTTGAGGTTCGGGTTGCCATTGATGATGGTCTTGGCAAGGTTGGCTGATTCGAGCTGATCGCCACCGCCGTACTGGACGGTGACAATCTTGATGTCCGGGTGGTTTTCCTTCATGTAGTCAACGAAGCCGTCACGACGGTCCTGGCCGGAGGTCGAGGTCTGGTCGTGGGCCACGATGGCGATCTCGCCGGATCCTCCGATCAGCTCGGCCATGTGCTTGGCGGCCTCGGCCGCAGCGGCCTTGTTGTCGGTGGCGGCCGTGGCGATCGGGATATCCGATTCGACGCCCGAGTCAAAGGCGACCACCGGGATGTTCTTGGTCTTGGCCTCTTCGAGCAACGGTGTCACTGCCTGGGAGTCCAATGCCGCGATCCCCACCGCGGCCGGGTTCTTCGACATGGCCGTGGTCAGCATTTCGACCTGCTGGGCAACGTCCTGCTCCGTGTTGGGTCCTTCGAAGGTGATCTCCACCCCGTACTCGTCGGCTGCCTGCTCGGCACCGCTCTTGACCGACTGCCAGAACTGGTGCTGGAAGCCCTTGGACACGACGGCCACGTAGGGCTTCGCGCCATCGGAGGAATTTGCGGCACCGGCTTCAGGGGTGGTTCCCGAATCGCAGGCGGACAGGGTCAATGCCAGCAGCGATACCGTGGCTAGTCCAATGAGCTTCTTGCGGAACATGACGTGTACTCCATTTCATAACGGGAAAATGCGGGAGGTACTGCGAGATTTGGTGTTTCTTAGGTGGTGCTCCGGGACGCGCCCCGGTTCAGGGGTGCGCGTTCCACGTGTGGTGGTTGTTCGCGGTTCGGCGTTGGTTGCGCCGCTAACCGGTGCTCTTGTCCTTGCGGCGCAGCATGTCCAGGTACACGGCGAGCAGGATGACGCCGCCGATGGCCACGGACTGCCATTCCTGGGGAACGTTGATGATCCTCAGTCCGCTGGTGAGCACCGACATGATCAGCGCGCCTATCACGGTGCCGATGATCGAGCCCTTGCCGCCTGCCAGCGAGGTACCGCCGATGACGACGGCCGCAATGGCCTGCAGCTCGTAACCGGCGCCTTGGCCCGGTTGGGCCGAATTCAACCGGGAGGCGATGACCACGCCGGCCAGGCCGGTGAAGGAGCCGGCCAGCATGTAGATCCACATCTTCCAGCGGCGGACGTTGATTCCCGAAAGTTCCGTTGCTTGCTCGTTGGAACCGATCGAGTACGTATAGCGCCCGATCAGGGTCTTGGCGAGCACCACGCCGGCAATGACCGCCGCGATGAAGAAGATGAAGACCGCGTTGGGAATGATCAGCCCGGGAATCGACTTTCCGAGCGCCAGCTGGCTGAATCCCGGGGTGTCGTTGAAGTAGATCGGCTTGGTACCGGAGATCACCAGGGCCAGCCCTTGGGCGACCATCATCATGGCCAGCGTGGCAATGAAGGAAGGTATGCGCAGGTAGGAGATGAGAATGCCGTTGACCAGGCCGATCGCCGCGCCGGCGAGGACACCGGCAATGACTCCCACCGCAAGCGGCAGTCCCATGTACGTCAGCGTTACCCCGACGATCACGGAGGTCAGCGTCATGCCGGTCCCCACGGACAAGTCAATGCCGCCGGTGATGATCACGAACGTCGCACCCAACGCCAGCAGGCCGATGACCACGGTGGAGAGCAGGATGTCCGAAAGGTTGGACGGAGTCAGGAAGAGCGGGTTGAGCAGACCGAAGAAGACGACCAACACGATCAACGACCCGAAAGCCATCAGCTGCTGCATACTGGCCCTGATGCGGACCATCAGGTCGGATTCCTTGTTCTTGCGAGGAGGCTGCGGGGAGGGCTGCTGGCCTCCGGTCTCCCTCGAGGTAGTGGTGGTGCTCATGCGATTTTTGCTCCTCGTTCACTCTGCGTGGCAAGTTCCATGATTCTTTCCTGTGTTGCTTCGGAATTCTGAAGGAACCCGGTGATCCGGCCTTCCGACATCACTGCGATCCGATGCGACATGCGCAGGACTTCCGGAAGTTCGGAGGAGATCATGATGATTGATTTTCCGCTGGCCGCCAGCTCATTGAGCAAACGGTAGATTTCTTCCTTGGCGCCCACGTCGATCCCCCGGGTGGGTTCATCAAAGACCAGCACGTCGCAGTCCTTGACCAACCACTTGGCGATGACGATCTTTTGCTGGTTGCCGCCGGAGAGGTTCTTGGCGCTCTGGTAGATCGAGGGCGTCTTGATCCGCAGTTTGGTGACCTGCTCGCCGGAGATGAACTTGAGCATGCGCCCGTTGATGAAGCCAAAGCGGCTGATTTCCTTCAGCGAGGAAAGCATGATGTTTTGGGCGACATCTGCCTCGAGCATCAGGCCCAGATGCTTGCGGTCCTCCGAAAGGTACCCGATTCCCAGCTGCGCGGCCTTGGCGGGGTTGGAGATGTTCACTTCCCGCCCGTCGAGCCGGATGGTGCCGCTGGAGATCTTGTCGGCGCCCACGATGGCCCGTGCGACCTCGGTGCGCCCTGCACCCATGAGGCCGGCGAATCCGAGGATCTCTCCCTTGCCCAGCGTGAAGGAAATATCCTTCAGCAATGCCTTGGTGGAGAGGTTCCGCACGTCCATGCGCACGTTCTCGGTGACCGGGATGCTTTCCGGGCGTGCGGTGCCTGAGACCTTGCGGCCCACCATCATCGAGATGACCTCGGGCATGGTGGTGGTTTCGGTATCCAGCGTGTCGACGTATTCGCCGTCCCTGATGACCGTGATGCGGTTGGAGATGACCTTGAGTTCCTCCATGCGGTGCGAAATGTAGATCGCCCCGGTTTCGGGGGTGATGAACCTGCGGATGATGCCGTGCAGGGTCTCGACCTCGGCATCGTTTAACGCCGCCGTCGGCTCGTCAAGAATGAGCAACTTGGCGTCAAAGCTCAAGGCCTTGGCTATTTCCACCATTTGCTGCCTGGCGACGGTCAGTTCCGAGACTTGCTGGACCGGGTTCAGGTCGACCCCGATGCGCTCAAACAGTTCGCGTGCCTGTCGGTTCAGGGCTGCGTCGTTGATGAATGGACCGCGCATCGGTTCGCGTCCCAAATAGATGTTCTGCGCGACCGTGAGGTCCTGCATCAGGTTGAATTCCTGGTGGATGATGCTCACACCAAGTTCCTGTGCATGCTTGGGACCGGAAATATCCACTTCCTGCCCGCTGATGCGAAACGTGCCCGAGTCCGGGACGTAGATTCCGGAAAGGAGTTTCATCAACGTCGACTTTCCAGCACCGTTTTCACCCACCAAGGCCAACACTTCACCGTGCCGCACGTTCAACTGCATCTCTGCCAGTGCCCGGACACCGGGGAAGCTCTTGTTGACCCCGTCGATCTGTAGCAAGTACTCGTCCATCGCCATACCCTCCTAACATCGGATGTTTAGTAAGAAACTACCTGTGAACGACTTCACACGCAAGTCAATTCAGCGTATTTGTGTATTTTTAAGCACATTTCCGGATAATTCATCCGATCTTTGTTCGGAGGTGCGGATATACGCGGCGAGCGGTGCCATTCCACAAGGAGCCCTGTTCATCATCGGAGAGCGTCTCGACCAGCGATACCAACACCTCCTGGGTGGGCAGATACCCGCCACCGAGCTTGCTCACCGGCCAGTCCCCGCCGTACATCATCTTTTGCGGCCCGAAAGCCTCCAGCGCAACGTCGAAAGCGGGACGCAACGTGCGCCGGTCATAAGCGGCTCCCGGGATGTGAAGCCCGGAGAGCTTGGTGAACACCTGCGGCAACCGGCCCAAGGCCGTGAAAGTCTCCCGCCAGGCGTGGAACGCGGCGTCCCCGGACGCCAACGGGGGCTTGGCCAGGTGATCGATCACCAGCCTCAGCTCCGGATGTTCTCCCGCAACACGCAGGGCCTGGCCCAGATGGCGCGGAAAAGCGTCGGGGATCTCCAACGGGATGTCATGCTTGGCCAGCAGCGCCAGGGATGCCGCGACCTCCGCTTGTTCCAGGAAGCCCTCACGCGGGTCATCGTGGATCAGGTGCCGCACCCCGCACAACGGACCGGCTTGGAGCCAGGTGTCCAGCTGGGCCTCGAGTGTCTTCGGGCTGCAGAGGTCGACCCAGCCGACGACACCAAGGACCCAGTCATGGTCCCTCGCAACATCGAGCATGAAGCGGGTGTCGGCCAGGGTGTCCGCCGCCTGGACCAGGATCGCCCCGTCGATGGCACCGGCGCGAAGCTCGGATTCAGCCATCTGTGGCGTGTGGTCCGCGTAGAGCGGGCCCAGCTCCGGACCGAGCCACGGATAGGCGGCGGGATCATCCAGGGACCACAGATGCAGGTGCGCGTCTATGCGTTCCATCATGCTCCTGGTTCAGGATCGCCCGGCGAGGCATCCAAGAGTCCGCGTTCGGCCAGTGCATCCCACAGGGAGTCATTGACCGGTGCCGCGGCGCGCTGCGCGTTCACCCTGACCTGCTCGGGGCTTGAAGCACCCAGGAGCACGGAAACGATGGCCGGGTGCCGGGCGGCAAAGTGGATCGCCGCGGTTGGCAGGTCGGTCCCGAATTCCTCCGCGGTGCGCGCCAGTGCCCGCGCGCGTTCCAGGATGTGCCCGGGAGCCGGTGCGTAGTTGTAGTTCGCGTCCCCGGGAACCCTGGCCGAAGCCAGCAATCCCGAGTTATAGACGCCCACGTTGACGACTCCCACCGAACGCTCCAGGCACAGCGGCAGCAGTTCCCCGGCGGCGGGCTGCTCCAGGAGGGTGAAGCGGCCGGCAAGCATCACCAAGTCGATGTCCGAACGCCGGACGCAGACCGCGGCGGAGCGCGCCGAGTTGGTTCCCACGCCGATCGCCTTGATGAGACCCTCGGCACGCAAGGACTCAAGCACCGGCAGTGCCTGCGATATCCCCGCTTCGAGGTCGTAGGCGTCCGGGTCGTGGAGGAAGGCGATGTCCAAGTGGTCGGTGCCCATGCGGGTCAGCGATGATTCGATGCTGGCACGGATTCCCGCCTCACTGGGGTCCCAGCGCCGGCGGGTGGTGGCCGGCACGGCAAACCCCTCGTCATCGAGTTGGCCGGTGTAGTGCGGGTTCGGATCAAGCACGCGTCCCACCTTGCTTGAAATGACGATTTCTTCCCGTGGCACCCCGGAAGCCAGCCAGGTTCCCAGACGCGATTCCGAGAGGCCGAGCCCGTAGTGCGGCGCCGTGTCAAAATATCTGGTTCCGGATTCGAAGGCGGAACGGAGCGTGGCCAGCGCGGTGGCATCTGCCATGGGCCGGTAGAGGTTCCCCAGCGAGGCAGCCCCGAAACCCAGCTTGGGCCCAGCGTCCGCAGAATCGAAGCCCAGGGACACCAACGACTCACGCATCGGTGCCGCCAGCGGGATCTTGGGCAAATGACCAGACCTGCGTGATTCCGTTGTCGTCCCCCGAGTAGTCATCGTCGACCTCGAGCAGCTCCGCCATCCTGGCTTGCCAGGTGATGTTCACCGGGTGCGCCGCCAGTTGGCGGCGCATGGCCCGATAGTCCTCGACCTGGACCACGTGGAAGAGCTCGCGTCCGCTACGCCAGATGCGCCAGTCATGAACGCCGGCGGATGCGAGCGCTGCATGCAATTCGGGGGCGATCGAGGCATGGATGCGGTCATAGTCCGCTTCCTTGCCCGGCTTGAGCCGGGTGTTCAGGGCAATGGTTTCCATCAGGTCCTAGACCTCCAGGGGGCTACTTGGCGTGCGGGTCGCCCCGGTACCGCTTAGTACCAAGTCGTCGACCCATTCAACACCATCGGGAAACACGAAGTCGGCCAAGGTCCGGCGGAGCATTTCGGTGCCGGCACCGGGCTTGCTCGGGGGCCAGTAGGCGCCTGAATGAACGTTGATCGGTTCGATGAAGTGCTCATGGAGGTGGTCGACGAATTCAATGTAGCGATCCTCCTTGCTTCCCGATACGGCAATGAAGTCAAACATCGAGAGGTGCTGCACCGCTTCACACAATCCCACGCCGCCGGCGTGCGGGCAGACCCTGACCCCGAACTTGGCGGCAAGCAGCAGGATCGCGATGTTCTCGTTCACCCCGGCCACGCGGGCGGCGTCGATCTGAAGCACCTGCAGTGCGTCGGCTTGCAGGAATTGCTTGAAAAGGACACGGTTCTGGCAGTGTTCGCCGGTGGCCACGGGAATGGGTGCCACCCCACGGGAGATCGCCGCATGGCCCAGGATGTCATCGGGGCTGGTGGGCTCCTCGATCCAGGCGATGTCGAACTCGGCCAGGTGGCCCATCCACTCGATGGCGTCGGCAACGTCCCAACGCTGGTTGGCATCGACAGCGATCTTGATGTCCGGTCCCACCGTCGCCCGCGCAATGCGCAGCCGGCGGATGTCGTCCTGAAGGTTTGCCCCGACCTTGAGCTTGATCTGGGTAAAGCCCTCGGCCACGGCCTCGTTGGCCAGGCGTTCAAGCTTCTCGTCGGAGTAGCCGAGCCATCCGGGAGTGGTGGTGTAGGCGGGGTAGCCGGTGGCCAGCAGCTCCTCGGTGCGCTTGGCACGGCCGGGTTGCGCGTCGATGAGGATCTGCAAGGCCTGATCGCGTGTCAAGGCATCGGAGAGGTATCGGAAGTCCACCAGGTCCACGAGTTCCTCCGGGCTCATGGCAGCCAGCAGGGCCCACAACGGCTTGCCCTCGCGCTTGGCCTTCAGGTCCCAGAGCGCATTGACGACCGCGCCGATGGCCATGTGCATGACGCCCTTTTCCGGTCCGAGCCAGCGCAACTGCGAGTCGTGGACGAGCCAGCGCCAGGTTCCCCCCATGTCCCCCAGCAGCTCTTCGACGTTTCGGCCCACCAGGAACGGGCCCAGTGCCTCGATGGCCGCCGCTTGGACATTGTTTCCGCGTCCGATGGTGAACACGAAACCATGTCCTTCCAGCTGGTCCCCGGCATCGGTTTGAAGCACCACATAGGCGGCCGAGTAATCCGGGTCCGCATTCATGGCATCGGAACCGTCAAGGTCGCGAGAGGTGGGGAATCGGACATCGGTGGTGCTCAGGGCCGTGATCGTGCTCAATGTGTCCTCCAGATAGGTGGTTCCGGCCGATTCACCGGGGTTGGATGGATCAGTGCGGCCGAGTCGGGCGCCACAACAAGATCATCTGCGTCTTCCAAAAGAGTAGACATCAGATGTTTGTGTTGTCAAAGGTTCATTTTGAGCTAAAGTTGTGAAGCAGCACACGCTAATCATCGGATGCTTGGAGTTAAAATGAAGTTTGCACGCATTGGCGATCCCGGAGCGGAACGCCCCATCGTGCTGGATGACGAGGGCCGCGCCTTCGACATTTCCGGCACTTTCACCGATATCGACGGAGCCTTCCTCTCCGGTGGAGGCATCGACACCGTCCGCGAGGGCCTGGCCGCCGGCTCATACCCCGCCCTGGGCTGGAGCCTTGCCGAGGGCGAGGCCTTCACGGCAGCCCCCACCGGCGAGCGCATCGGCTCCCCCATCGCCCGGCCCGGAAACGTGATCTGCATCGGCATGAACTACGCGGCCCATGCCCGTGAATCCGGCGCCGAGCCCCCGAGCATCCCGGTGGTCTTCCTCAAGCCGGCCAACACCGTCACGGGCCCCTTTGATCCGGCGCCCATCCCGCCGCTGGCGCGGAAGTACGACTGGGAAGTGGAGCTTGGCATCGTCATCGGCGCCCATGCCCGGTACCTGGCCACGCCCGAGGCCGCCAAGGACGTCGTGTCCGGCCTGCTGATCGCCAATGACCTCTCCGAACGCGAATACCAGATTCCCGGTGCGGCCGGGCAGTGGACCAAGGGCAAGTCGCTTCCGCAGTCCACACCCCTGGGCCCGTTCCTTGTCCCCGCCGACGAAATCGACGGACACGACCTTGGCTGCCGGTCCTGGATCAACGGTGAGGTGCGGCAGGATTCAAGCACGAGGGACTTCATCTTCGATATCCCCGCCATGGTTCACCACGTCAGCCAATACATGGTGTTGGAGCCCGGCGATGTCATTCTCACCGGGACCCCGGAGGGCGTTGCGCTCTCGGGCCGCTTCCCGTACCTGGCCGAGGGCGATGTGGGAGAGTTCGAGATCCAGCACCTGGGACGCCAGCGCCAGGAATTCTTCCGGGAGCAGGTCAACGCATGAGCACAGCAAACATGTCAGCCGCGGAGATGACGGGGCTACGTGCCATCGTCACGGGCGGAGCCTCGGGGATCGGCGCCGCCATCGCCACGACACTGGCCGATCGCGGTGCCGTGGTCTCCATTCTGGACATCAACACCTCTGCTGCCGACCCCCGGCACCATCCCTTCACCTGCGATGTCTCGAACACCGAATCGGTGGACGCCGCCGTGGCCGGTGCTGCCTCGGCGATGGGCGGGATCGACATCGTGATCAACAACGCCGGCATCGGGGCCCAGGGAACCGTGGCGGACAACGACGACGACGAATGGCTGCGGGTGCTGAACATCAACGTGGTGGGCATGGCCAGGGTCTCCAGGGCCGCGCTGCCGCACCTGCGCCAATCGGCTTCCGCGGCGATCGTGAACACCTGCTCGATAGCCGCCACCGCCGGACTTCCGCAGCGGGCGCTGTACTCGGCGTCCAAGGGTGCGGTCTACTCCTTGACCCTCGCCATGGCCGCAGACCACATCCGCGAGGGAATCCGCGTCAATGCGGTGAACCCGGGCACCGCCGACACCCCGTGGATCGGCCGGCTCATGGACGCGGCCGAGGACCCCGCCGGCGAGCGGGCGGCATTGAACGCCCGCCAGCCGCACGGACGCATGGTGTCCGCCAACGAGGTGGCCGGTGCCGTGGCCTACCTGGCGAGCCCGCTCTCCGGATCAACAAATGGTGTCGCCCTGGCCGTGGACGGCGGAATGCAGGGGTTGCGCCTTCGGCCCGTGGGTTCCTGAACCGCGGGACCCTGACAGCACCCCGGTTGCCTTGCCACGCATCTGCCGGCGGCAAGGCGACCGGTGTCGAGGGGTTTCCCGGCCGACGGGCGGATGCCGGTTTGCCCCCGGACCAGGGCCCGCCCGCGGCCCTAAAGGTGAGCGGCGAAGAGTCGCTCCAGTTTGGGGAACGGGGATTCCCAACCGGCCCGCGAGGGCTCGA
>JAUNVO010000397.1 GCA_030540695.1 Micrococcaceae bacterium
CCCAGAGGTCGCAGGTTCAAATCCTGCCCCCGCTACCAGATCAGCCCGGGATTCAGTGCGAATCCCGGCCTGAAAGCATTTGAGAATTGATCACCCCTCCGGAAACCTTCCGTTTTGCCCCTCTTCTAGGCGCGTCGGTCGACAGGCCCTCCGGGTGGCCCCCGCACACTCCGGTTGCCACCGACCGTTGCGGGCCGCCCTGCGCACCTGATGTGCATGAAGACCGACACGAACCCGCTGAGTGGACTCGATCCGCTCCTGAGCATCGACGAACTGTCCGAGTACCTCGGTGTCTCGATCAAGACGATCTACGAGTGGCGCCAGAACGGTCGCGGGCCCGTCGGGATCCGCATGGGTCGCCATCTGAAGTTCGCGGTGTCGGACGTGCGTGCTTGGTTGGACAACCGGCGAGAGTCCCAGCCCGGACGACCGGTGGAGCGGGAGTGAGAGCCCATGGCTAGGCCCCGAACTCCCATCGGTACGTACGGCGATATTGAGTTCACCACCCTGCCGAACGGCACCATCCGCGCTCGCACGCGATTTCGTGACCATGACGGTCAAGTCCGCCGGGTCGAGGCGAGCGCCGCCACACGCAAGCTCGCCGAGCACCGGCTCAAGGAGAAGCTGACGCAACGCTCAGGATCCAGTCGTGGACTTGGCGAACTGACGCCCGACAGCTCCTTTGCTCGCTTGATCGAGGTCTGGCTCGGAGACCTGGACCTGGAAGGAAAGATCGCCCCCAGCACGAGAGCGCTCTACGAGCGCAACATGCGCCAGTTGGTGCTGCCCGCGTTTGAGCACTTCGCACTCCGTGAGATCACGGTCAGCCGTGTCGACCAGTTCATCAAAACTCTGGCGACGACCAAGAGCTACAGCACTGCAAAGCAGGCAAGGACCGTGCTGAGTCTCGCGCTCGGCTTGGCCGTGCGTTACGAAGCGATGGTGAAGAACCCAGTGCGAGACACGGTCCGCCTCCGTAAGCCGCCGTCGCAGGCGATGGCATTGACTGTGGCCCAGGTAGAAGCCATCCGTGGCGCGGTGCGGGGATGGCGGCGGGGCTCGGGCGTCCCCGGTCCGCCCCCAGATGGACAGTTGGAGCGGATCATTGAGGTGATGCTCGGAACCTCGGCCCGGATCGGTGAAGTCCTCGCCATCCGCAAATGCGATGTTGACGTGACGGGCTCACCAGCCACAGTGCGAATATGCGGGACGATCGTGTCGCCCAAAGGCCGGGCAACGCATCGACAGCCTCACCCCAAGACGATGAAGTCGATGCGCACGGTTTCCGTGCCCAGCTTCACTGCTGAGGTTCTCCGAGAGCGCCTGGTCAAGATCGCTTCGGAGGACCCTGAGCATCTGATCTTCTTCACACGCAATGGCACGCCGCTTACGACGAACAACGTGCGACGCAGGTTGAGAGCGGTCTTGTCGGGAGCGGGCATCGAGGGCGTCACGCCACACTCGTTCCGTCGGACAGTCGCCACCATGCTCGACCGCGCGGGCGGGGCGGATCTCGCGTCCGAGATGCTCGGTCACACGTCGTCGGAGATCACCAAGGCGCACTACATCGAGCCTGACGAGAAGGTGAACCCGATAACTGCCGAGATCCTTGAGGCATTGGCTCCACGGGTGAGGGAGGCGGACCAGTGAATGACGACCGTCATACCCTTTCCCGTGTAGAAGGAAAAGGGTATCCTTGGGTTGTTGGTCTGGAGTTGATCGAGGACTG
>JAUNVO010000398.1 GCA_030540695.1 Micrococcaceae bacterium
CTTCTCGATCCTCGCCTCAAAACTGAACTCTTTGGATTCCCCTGACCAGGCAGTTTTTTACACCAGCGGTCGCACCTCCAATGAGACCGCCTTTATCTACCAGCTCTTCGCCCGCGCCTTTGGGACCAATAACCTTCCCGATTGCTCGAACATGTGCCACGAGTCCACGGGCTGGGCCATGGGCGAAACCCTGGGCATCGGCAAGAGCACCATCGCTTACGACGATTTTGGCAAGTCGGACCTGATCATCATCATGGGTCAAAACCCGGGCACCAACCACCCCCGCATGCTCACTGCCCTGGAAGAAGCCAAAAACAACGGCGGGGCCATTGTCGCGGTGAACCCGCTGCCCGAGGCCGGCCTGCGTCGCTACAAGAACCCCCAAGAGGTCAAGGGCATCATCGGTCGGGGCACCGAGATCGCCGACCAGTTCCTGCAGATCCGGCTTGGCGGGGACATGGCCCTGCTCCAGGCCGTGACCAAGCGCGTCCTGGATGCCGAGGATGCCAACCCGGGTACGGTCCTGGACCAGGAATTCATAAACACCTACTGTGACGGGTTGGAAGAGCTCAAGGCCCATCTGTCCGGACTCGATGAAAAGCAGGTGCTCGAATCCACGGGTTTGCGTTCCGATGAGATCGACGAACTGGCGCATCGCTACATGAGCTCCGATCGGGTCATCGTCACCTGGGCCATGGGCCTGACCCAGCAGAAAAAGGGTGTCGCGGCCATCAAGGAGATCGTGAATCTGCTGCTGCTGCGCGGGAACATCGGCAAGCCCGGCGCCGGGGCGTCCCCCATCCGTGGGCATTCCAATGTTCAGGGCGACCGCACCATGGGCATCTGGGAGCAGATGCCCCCCGCGTTCCTGGATGCGATTGAGGAGGAATTCGGTTTTGATCCCCCGCGCGAGCACGGAACCGATGCAGTGCAGACCATCGCCAAGATGCGTGACAAGGAGATGAAGGTGTTCGTGGCGATGGGCGGGAACCTGGTCGCCGCAATCTCCGACACCCACGCAGCGGAGGCGGCGATGGAAAATCTGGAGATGTCCGTCCAGATCTCCACCAAGCTAAACCGTTCCCATACCGTGGTGGGCGAGGAGGCACTGATCCTGCCCACCATGGGCCGCACGGAAATCGACCGGCAGGCCAGCGGCATCCAATTCGTCTCCGTGGAGGACACCGTCTGCGCCGTTCACCCCTCGTGGGGACAGGTGGAGCCGGTGGCACCGAACCTTCTCTCCGAAGTGGCCATTGTCTCGCGGCTGGCCGCTGCCACGTTGGGTCCGAAGGTCGACGTGGACTGGGCCGGATTCGAGGCAAACTACGATACGATCCGTGAACACATTTCTCGCGTGGTCCAGGGCTGCGAGGACTACAACCAGCGGATCCGCCACGAGGGCGGTTTTGTCCTGGCCAACGGCCCGCGCGATTCAAGGACCTTCCACACAGCCAGCGGCAAGGCGATGTTCACGGTAAACGACCTGGAGCATGTCGAGTGTCCCGAGGGCCGGCTGGTCCTGCAAACCATGCGCTCCCATGACCAATTCAATACCACGATTTACGGGCACGACGACCGCTACCGGGGCATCAAAAAAGGCCGTGACGTCATCTTCGTGAACCCGCAGGACCTGGCCTTGCTGGGCTTCAGCGACGGGCAGTACGTGGATATCCACGGGGACCACACCGATAACGTTGAACGCGTGCTACGCAACTTCCGGGTCG
>JAUNVO010000399.1 GCA_030540695.1 Micrococcaceae bacterium
GAGATGGCCCGGATCATCGCGTGCGCCGACGCGGCTCCCGCCTCGCGGTGCGGGCCGCAAACCCAGCCGGTCTACGCGATGCTTGTCCGCTTGCTGTGGTGCTGCGGACTGCGGATCGGGGAAGCACTGTCTCTGCAGATCGTCGACGTGGACCTGGCCAACGCCGTCATCACCGTCCACAAAGCCAAGCACAACCGAACCAGGTTAGTGCCGATGTCCGAGTCTTTGGCGGCATATGCCCGCCGCTACATCGTTGCTATTGGACTTATCCCCGAAGACCACGGGGCGTGGTTCTTCCCCTCTCCACGAGGCGGGCGCTACAACCCGGGCTCGGCCACCACGCACATCCAGGGATTGATGCTCCAAGCAGACGTCACTACCGCCTCAGGACGTGCTCCGCGTGCCCATGACCTAAGACATTCATATGCGGTGGCCTGCCTGAGGAAGATGCAGATATCCGGGGTGGACGTATACGCAACACTGCCTTTGCTGGCGACCTACATGGGACACGCCGACATCGTCTCAACGGAGTATTACCTGCGCCTGGACCCATCGGCCTGGGGCAACATCGATCAGCTCATGGAAGGCGCCTACACGGGCGTATTCCCCCACGAGGAGGTGTGAGATGGCTGCCATCCGCCCTTTCGCCGACATGCTGGCCCGGTTCCTCACTGTCTACCTGCCCGTCACCAGGAACTGTTCCAGGAACACCATCTCCGCCTACCGGGACGCGTTCACGCTTTACCTACGGTTCATGGAAGACCGGTTGGCGACCCCGCCGGACAGGGTCTCCTTCACAGACTTCACCACACCGAACGTGACGGCCTTCCTCGATTGGCTGCACACCGACAGGGGCTGCTCCGCCGCCACCGCCAACCAACGCCTTGCGGCGTTGAAATCGTTCTTCCGATACGTTCAAGCCGAAGCACCCGAGCAAGTCGTACAGGCCCAACAAGTCTTCAACCTCAAAGCCGCCCAAGCCCCCCAGCCCGTCATCGACTACCTGCCCGTGGAAGCGATCGGGCTGTTACTGGACCACGCCAAACGCCGCGGACCGCGCGATCTGGCGCTGCTGACGACCCTTTACGACACCGCTGCCCGAGTTCAGGAAGCCTGCGACCTATCACTTGTCGATCTTCGTCTCGAAAAACCCGCCAGCGCGACTCTCACCGGAAAGGGCCGCAAAACCAGGATCGTTCCACTGACACCGCAGGCTGCCGTGATACTTGCACAGCACGTCGGTACACTGCCTCAAGAACCGTCGGGTCCGGTATTTGCCAACAGAGCCAATCAACGGCTGGGACGCGCCGGTGCCGCTTACATACTCGCCAAATGCGCCCAGGCCGCGCACGCCGACCGTCCCGAACTCGTCCCCACAACCGTTTCGCCCCACGTGCTGCGGCATTCGAAGGCCATGCATTTACTGGAAAACGGCGTCAATCTGATCTACATCCGCGACATACTCGGCCACACCTCCGTCATCACCACCGAGATCTACGCCAAAGCCAGCCCGGAAATGAAACGCCACGCCATCGAAGCAGCCGCCGCGAAGACCCTCGAAACAAGCAACTACGACCAGACCGCCCGCCGGGACCTGCTGACCTGGCTCCGCCAAGCCATTTGAATCCACCTGTTATGCGAAGAAGTCGAGGCCCGCCAAGCCGCCCACCAGCCCAAACGCCAGAGACTTCACATAACCGATGACTTCACATCAGACGAG
>JAUNVO010000089.1:0-1783 GCA_030540695.1 Micrococcaceae bacterium
GGCGATCACCGACGGCACTGACGAATTCTATGAAGCTGAAGATCTCCTTGAAGAGTTAGGGGAGCCAGGGGTTGATCCCGGGTTAGACACCGTGGGGTTGTGGGATGGCGGTGCCATGGTTGGCTTTGGCCAATTACGGCTGGGCGCGCAGTTGCGTGATGGGCGCGGACGAATCTCCATCGGTGGCGGGATTTCCCAGGCATACCGACACATGGGGCATGGAACAAGAATCATGGACGCGCTGGAGGTGAGGGCAGCGCAAAAAATGGCCGAAAGGCACCCTGGTATGGAGTTCACCATCGACGTGTGGGGAAACGCCCCTGGGAACAGTGCAGGTCGGATGGCCGTTGCCCGGGGTTACGAGCCAGCCCGCCATTTCCAGGACATGTCGGTGGACCGAGGGGGGTTTAGGTCCCGCGACAGACCGGCCGAAGCCCCGGCAAAGGCCCAACTGCTCGCCTACTCCCCCGATCTCGCCGAAGATGTCAGGCTCTTGGACAACGAGGCATTCGCGGATCATTGGGGTTCGACCCCTAAGAGCGTGGAGGAGTGGGAATCGATGACAAACGCGCGTTCATTCAGGAGCGGCTTCTCCCGGGTTTTGGTGGATGCGTGTGGGTCCGAAGCTGCCCCACGAGCGCTGTCGTATGTGTTGGGGGCGGAATGGGTTTCCCGAGAGCTCTACGTTTCCCGAGTGGGTACCGCACGATACGCCCGGGGCCGTGGCTATGCGGCGTGGGTGCTCTCCGATGTTGTCTCGGCTGCATTCGAGGCAGGGTTTACGAAGGTCGATCTGTCGGTGGATGCGCAGAGCCCCACCGGGGCCACCGCCTTGTATGAGCGGTTGGGGTTCAAAGCGGTCCGCCAAGGGGTCTTGTACCGCAAGGTGGTTGCCGCAGGCTGAATCGCCCCAGTGCCGCCCTTGAGGCGGGTCCACGGGCTTAGGCAAGGACCGGGAGCAGCAAGGAGAGTGCAAGCGCAAGCATCAAGACGGCAATGACGGCATCAAGAACACGCCATGACTTGGGGTTGGCAAAGAATGCCCGCAAGTATCGTGCCCCGAATCCCAAGCCTACGAACCAGAGTGCACTGGCAAGGATTGCCCCGGCACCAAAGATCCAGCGTCCGATGTCGCCCTGCGCCGCGGCGACGGATCCAAGCAAAATCACGGTGTCCAGATAGACGTGGGGATTGAGCCAGGTCAGTGCCAAGGCAGTGAGGGCAGTGGCCCGGCGTGTAGTGGCCCGGGGCGCCGTGGTGGCTTCCAGCCTGGAGGGCCTGAGGGCACGTTTGGCGGCAAAGAACGCATAGACGAGCAGGAATCCCGCTCCACCTATGCGGGCGACGGAGATGAACCACGGGGCCGCAGCCAGCAGGGCGCCGAATCCCGCGACCCCAGCGAGGATCAAGACCGCGTCGGACAGTAGGCAAATCGCGACAGCTGTCCCGACATGTTCCCTGCGGATTCCTTGGCGCAGCAGGAAGGCGTTCTGGGCGCCGATGGCAATTATGAGGGACAGGCCGGTGGCCAAGCCGGATACGAAGGGAAGGAATGTCACTAACCGAGGATAGTCATTGCACCAAAATGACGTCGAGCTAAATATTCTAACGCTCCATTAGAATCTCTTACTATGGACTTTCCCACGGAACAGCTACAGACATTCAGGACCGTCATCGAAGCGGGAACCCTTGAACGGGCGGCAAGAGAGCTGAATCTAACCGCCTCAGCGGTAAGCCAACGACTCAAGGCGTTGGAACAACAGGTAGGCAGCGTACTGTTTAT
>JAUNVO010000089.1:1883-8488 GCA_030540695.1 Micrococcaceae bacterium
GACGAGGAGCATTCAACGGAGTTGCTTCGATCGGGACGGGTAATGGGCGCAGTCACCACGAAAGACACCCCTGTCCAAGGGTGTTCGGCGGTTTATCTGGGAACTATGCGTTACCGGGCAATGGCCAGTCGCGGCTTCGCGGATCACTGGTTGCCCGGGAAGAACCCTGTAGCAGAGCTTGCTGTCGCGCCGATGGTGAGCTTTGACCGCACCGACGGATTGCAACGCACGATTCTACGCAACGTTGTCGGAGGAGTCGGTCCCGAGAAGACGGCGGAATATTTTGTACCCGATTCACGCGTATTTGTGGCTGCAGTGGCAGCTTCGATGGGATGGGGCATGATTCCGGAAACCCAAGAGCCGGATGACGACTCGCTCGTTTTCCTGGACCCGGACTGGAGCAGTGATATCCGCCTGTATTGGCAGCGCTGGAAGGTTCCCTCCCGGGCGTTGGACATGCTCACTGCCCTGGTTTCGGATGCTGCCCTAACCTCGCGGCTGCATCAGGACCCATAGCGCGGCTGAGGAGTTCTACTGGAAGGTAACTTATGCGATTAGGCTGAGCCCATGAACAACCGTAAAATCACCGGTGCGAAGGGCTCAATCCTTAATGGCATGCGCAAGTTGATGCCAAGAATTGCGGGGGACCCCCGGGTGGTGCGTCACGGAATGTCCTTCTGGCCGCCCTTTTGGGGAGCGGGGATCAAGGTCAAGGAAATCTCTGCGGACTGGCGAACAGCGACTGTGCTCCTTCGCCAGCGTCCATGGAACATGAATTATGTGGGCACCCACTTCGGGGGTTCGTTGTTTTCCATGACTGATCCGTTTTGGATGATGATGGTGCTGCATAACATCGGTCCGGGATACATCGTGTGGGACAAAAGCGGTGAGATCGACTTCCGAAAGCCCGGGGCCGGAACCCTGATATGCACCTTTGAGCTGGAGGAAACACACCTCGATGACCTCAAGGAAAAAGTGGCCCAGGACGGAAAAGCCACGATGTGGTTCCACGTGGACATATTGGACGCAGAGGAAGACATCGTGGCAACAATCCGAAAGGAAGTCTATGTGCGCGCCAAGGGGCCTTCGACCACCTGAATGGTCTGGGCAACCAAGGGGATCGCTAGCTAATTGCTGCCGCCCGGAGGTCCGATGAACAGCAGGACGGCGGTGATGGCAGCCACCAAGACCACGCCGACGGCTGCGGCCAACCTCGGGCTGCGCAGGGCCATGGCCTGAATCTTCTCGATCGGTCCCTGAGCCGCATCACCGCCGGGTGCCAGCCGCCAGGTGTCACTGAGCAGTCCTCGGCGCAGCATGGCACGTTCAAACGGCAACGTGGCGAAGGGGATGATGGCAGTGAGCAGGCCGAGGATTCCTCGTGAAGCACTCCACCGCTCGTTGGCCCAGACGAAAATGGTCACCAAGCCGTAGGCGATGAATACCACGCCATGGAACATGCCAAAGATCCGTACGTAGACTTCGGGACCTACGCCGTATTTGATGACCATGGCGATGATCAGCAGGGCCCAAGTGACCATTTCGGCTGCGGCCAGGAAACCGTACAGTCGTTTGGGGGAGAGACGTGAGGTAGTGGCGGAAGCGGCGCCTGGGGCGACAACGGGGCGAACCATGGATTGGCGGGCCTTTCTGGGAGCTGGCGTGGGAAGACAGTGCACAAGCGCGGAATTGCTAGGCTGTGCGTATTGGAGCGCCGAAGCGCCCCCGGACGAGGGAGCCGTACCCGGACAGCGACAAGACGGCCACCGAAAGGAATCGGTGCATCACCATGTCGTGGATCGTACTTATCGTCTCGGGTCTTTTTGAGGCAGTCTGGGCCGTGGCCCTGGGCGCCTCGGAAGGCTTCAGCAAGCTCGTGCCCACCGTCATCTTTGGTGTGGGGCTGGTCATCAGCATGGCCGGACTGGCCTTTGCCATGAAGGAAATCCCCACCGGAACCGCATACGCGGTGTGGGTGGGAATCGGGGCGAGCATCGCTGTAGCCTACGGCATGGTCTTCGGCGGGGAAGCCGTCAGCCTGATCAAGATCCTGCTGATCATCGGTTTGGTGGGCTGCATCATCGGCCTGAAAGCGGTGAGTTAGCGCCAGCCGGTGGTCATGAAGAAACCGACCATGGCGAAGCCAAAGCCGATTACGATGTTCCATCCGCCAATCCCGGGGATCGGGAATGCGGTCTGGGCGACGTAATAGACCATGATCCAGATCAATCCCAGAATCATCAGGCCGAACATGACCGGCTTGTACCACTTGGGTAACGGCTTGTCCTCGGCCCGCACGGCACTGCCGCCTTGTGTCTTGCGGTTTTTTCGACGTGTCCTGGATTCAGGCATTGCTGCTCCTCGAGTCTTAGGGCGTCGACACGATCTCGAAGGAGGCCATGCCGGAACGGTAAGGTGTTAAGTCTGTGTCGAAGGGGAACGCTTCCCGACGTCACGCTTTGATCCAATACTATCCGCTCAAACTGGGCACCAGCAGGTTTCGCGGTGTGCCACGTGGCAGTCAGGGAATTTCGCATGACACGTTCCGCATCGCGGACGCGCTCCCGGCCCTCGGTCGGCCAGCGCCTGTTGGGCGGGTTCGGTGAAATCCTGATCACGCTCGGAATCGTTCTCTTGCTCTTCGTCGGATGGGAGCTGTGGTGGACCAACATCGATGCCGGACGTGCCCAAACGGAGGTCACCTCGGAATTCGTCAAGAACCTTGATGTGGTGTCCGTGGCCCCAGACAGTGAATCAACGAAAGACTTCGGACCGGCACCGATCACCAAGATCCCCGACGGGGGAACCTTTGGGATCTTCTATATTCCGAGGTTCGGCAGCAACTTCGCCCACCCCGTCACCAATGGTGTGGGAATGGACGTGCTGAACAACGTGGGCATTGGCCATTACCCCGAGACCCAGGCACCGGGGGAGCTGGGAAACTTTGCCGTTGCCGCCCACCGGCAGACCCATGGCCAGGTTTTTTGGAACATCGACAAATTCCAGAAGGGCGACAAGATCTACCTGCAGACCCGCAAGGGGTTCTACACCTATGAATGGAACGAAACCGAGATCGTGTATCCCTCGCAAAGCGAGGTGTTGTGGCCGGTGCCCCACGAGCTCGGGGCAAAACCCACGAGTTCCATGCTCACCATGACCAGCTGCCATCCGCCCTTCACCACCCGGATGCGCATCATCGCATATTCGGAATTGGAATCATGGCGTCCGATCGATGCCGGACCGCCGAAAGAAATTGCAGCAGTGGTCAAAAAGACGATGGAAAAGTAGGTTCCCCACATGTATGCATGGATATTCTCCAGTCTTCCCGGCCCGCTGTGGATCCGCATCATCCTGTCCCTGGTGCTGATCGCTGCCGCAGTACTATTGCTCATGACCTATGTTTTCCCGTGGCTGAGCCAATACAGTCCGTGGACCGAATCAACGATTGGCCTGATGTTCCCGTGAACGCCCCGAAGATCCTGGTGATCGACAATTACGACAGCTTCGTTTACACCTTGGTGGGATACCTGCAGGAGCTGGGTGCCGAGACCACGGTGATAAGAAATGACGACCTTTCACTGGGCGAAGTCATCGAACTGGCACAGGCCCGTGATGGTGTTTTGGTGTCCCCGGGACCGGGAACACCGGCCGATGCCGGGGTGTGCATTGAGGTGATCAAGTGGTGCGGCGAGCACGGAAAACCCATGCTGGGCGTTTGTCTGGGCCACCAGGCGCTGGCTGAGGCCTACGGCGGCGTCGTGACACATGCTGAAGAGCTCATGCACGGTAAGACCTCTCCCGTGTTCCACACCGGACACCCGGTGTTCGCTCATGTCCCCAGCCCCTTCACCGCGACCCGGTACCACTCCCTGGCCGCCGTGCGTTCGAGCATTCCCGCCTCTCTTGAAATCACCGCCGAAACCGAAGGCGGTGCCATCATGGGGCTGGCACACCGCGAAGCGCCCCTGTGGGGAGTCCAGTTCCACCCTGAGTCGGTCCTCACCGAGGGCGGTTACCAAATGCTGGGCAACTGGCTGGAATCACTGGGCCTGCAGGGTGCGGCCGATCATGCATCGACGCTCAGCCGGTGTCTCGGTGTGGTTGCAAACTAGAAACCGGGGTGAAACCACGGGTTCTGGCGGTTTCTGTTAAACCTTCAACGGCGGGACCGCTTCGTGCGTTTCCAAGCCCCCGCCGGTGGCAACGGTGCTATGGGGTCGAAGGTGAAGCTTCTTCGGTGGGGGTTGGCGTCTCGCTCGGGGGATCGCTTTCGGTGGCTGGCGGCGTGGGGGTGTCAGTGGGGGAGGGCTCCTCGCTGGGTGTGGTCTCCACGGGTTCCTCGGCAATAGTGATTGTGACGGTGTCGCCTTGTTCTATGGAGGATCCGCTTTCCGGTTCCTGCTTGAAAACAGTGCCTGGTTCGGCCGCTTCGTTCACGCCTTTTTCCATGGTGATGCTGAGCCGGGCACCCATGCCATCGATGGCCTTTTTCGCCTCGTCATAGGTGAGATTGTAGAGCTGTGGCATCTCAACCTTGCCCGTGGAGAGGACCAAATCGATTGTTTCGCCTACCGTGACCTTGCTGCCCAGTTTCGGTTCGGTGTCCACGAGCCAATCGGTGGGGATCGATGGATGGTTCACGCGGGTCACCGAGCCGATCTCGAAACCCATGTCCCGCAGGACCTGCCGGGCGCCGGCCTCGGACTGGCCGGCAAGACTCTCTGGAATGACCATGGCTTCGGGCCCCTTGGAGACCATCAAATGCACCGTGGTGCCCTTGCGGACCTCCTTGGAAGCCGCGGGTTCGGTTTCGACGACGTGCCCGGACTGGATATCATCATCGAAAACGTTCTCGACATCGGAGCGCAGTTCAAGATCTGCCAGGGTTGATTCGGCCTTGGCTTGGGACGTGTCCACGAGGCTGGGAATGGTGACCGGTGCGTTGCGCTCTGCCTCTGCTTGCATCCAGTTGTAAAAGAACAGGCCGCCAACAGCCAGGGCAAGGACGAATACCACCGATACCACCACGGTCCACGTACGTCTGGATCTGGCCCGGTGCTCATCGCGCTCACGCTGCAGGTGTTGTTCCCACATCGGGGGCTCTTCGAAGTGACGGGGAACATCAAGCGGTTCCATGTGGCCGGTATGGTCCTGCTGCGCAGCTGGGGACATGTCTGATGCAGGAATTGCTGCGTGTGACACCATGGCGGCGGCAGTGGCCTGGTTCGTCGCGTCCGCGGCTGAATACGGCAAGGGAGCCGTAAGTTCCTCGGGATGCATGGCAATGCCTTGCTGTGCATTGCGCAGCGCCGTGGAAAACGCGGCGGCATCGATGAACCGGTCCTCACGGTCTTTCGCCAGGGCCTTGAGGACCACGGGATCAAAGATCGGGTCCAGTTCCGGCACGAGCGAGCTGGGAGGTGGGGCATGCTCCCCGACGTGCTGGTACGCCACCGACACCGGTGAATCCCCGATGAAGGGTGGCCTGCCGGTGAAAAGCTCATAGAGCAGGCACCCGGTGGAGTACAAGTCGGTGCGGGCATCGACGGTCTCACCGCGAGCCTGTTCCGGAGAGAGATATTGTGCGGTTCCCACCACGGTCTGGGTCTGGGTCATGGTGCTTGAGGAATCGGCAAGTGCCCTGGCGATCCCGAAGTCCATGACCTTCAGGGCTCCGCGATCGGTGACCATGATGTTGGCCGGTTTGATATCGCGGTGCACGATTCCCATGGAATGCGAGTGCGACAGGGCATCCAGGACACCCAGCACGTAGGTGATGGCCAGGTCGCTTGTCATGTCCCCGGCCTTGACCAGGTCTCGCAGGGTGCGACCGCGCACGTACTCCATCACGATGAAGGGGAGTTGGACGGTTGTGCCGGAAACCAGCCGTTCTTCCTCACCGGTGTCGAACACGGAAACGATATTGGGGTGGTTCAACCCGGCCACCGCCTTGGCTTCGCGCCGGAAGCGGGCTTGGACCATTGGCTCGCGGGCCATTTCCCCGCGCAGCAGCTTGATGGCGACCTTGCGCCCCAGCACCTGGTCAACGCCCAGATGGACGTCGGCCATCCCGCCGCGTCCTATGAGCTCCTCAACGACGTAGCGTCCATTGAGGATCCGTTCCTCGCTCACCGTGAAAACACCATTATCATCTAGTCGGTCGACGGCGCGGGGCCGGTGGACTTGCCTGGGTCGGTGGCGCTGGCCACCGGGGGCGAGGCCTGTGTCTCGGCACTTGGGGTGGCGGTCTTGGTGGGAGCTGTTGGAGTCTCGCTAGGGGTCTCCGATGGCGTCTCGGTCGGTGTTGGAGTGGTTGTTGGCTCGGCCGGACCCAGCGAGAGGATGTAGGTCACCTTGGTGCCGGACTTCACGTCGGTTCCGCTGGACAGGCTCTGGGCGATCACGGTTCCCACCGCCAGATCGCTTTCCTGTGCCTGTCCCTCGGCCGGGACCAGTCCCAGACCCCGGAGCTTGGAGGAAGCCTGGTCCCCATCCATGCCGAAGAGATCCGGCACCGACACCAAAGCCGCGGCGGTTGAACTCGGTGCCTGGGTTGTCTTTGACGGGGTGGCCGAAGGCGTGTCGGAAGGTGACTCCGAGGTGGG
>JAUNVO010000089.1:8588-12114 GCA_030540695.1 Micrococcaceae bacterium
GGGTTGTCTTTGACGGGGTGGCCGAAGGCGTGTCGGAAGGTGACTCCGAGGTGGGCTCGCTGCTCTGTGTGCTGGATTCGACGGTTACCGATGAGCTCTCGCTCGGCGAGGTTCCCGCGGTGAGCTTGGGCACCAGCCAGGCCCCGAGGATCGCAAGGAGCACCAAGATGATCAACACGATCAGTGGTGTGGTCCAGGGGCTGCGGCCCTTTGCGTCAGGGGTCCGCACCGCGGCATCTTCGGGCTCGTAGTCGCCCAGCGGTTCGTCCTGCCACTGTTGCGAGGCACCCATGACGGTGGTGTGATTCCCCCCGTCTCCGTCCCCGTCCGCGGATCCCGCGGAGGGGACCTGGGGCATGGCATTGGTGACCGGGGCCCCGGCTCCGGATTCGGCCGGGGGCAGGGCAACGGTTTCGTTGCCCTGGGTGATCGGGGTCTGGTTGATGGCCTGGGTGGCGGCATCGGCGCCGGAGAACAGCAGCATGCCCGGCACGGCCTGTGTGGCCGTTTCCGTGTTTCCGGCACGGATTGCATCGGCAGCCACCGCCAACGCATCGGCATCGGCAGGACGGTCGGCAGGGTCCTTGGCCAGCATCGACATCACCAGTGAGCGAACCGGCAACGGAATCGTCTCCGGCAGCGGTGGCGGGGTGTCGTTGACCTGGGCCAGGGCAATGGCAATTTGGGATTCCCCGGTGAACGGCCGACGCCCAGCCAGCAGTTCGTAGCCGATCACGCCCAAGGCATAGATGTCCGAGCTGCCAGTGGCCTGCTGCCCCGTTGCCTGTTCGGGCGCCAGGTATTGGGCGGTCCCCATGACCTGGCCGGTGGCCGTCAGGGGAACCTGGTCGGCAATGCGGGCGATGCCGAAGTCGGTGATCTTCACCCGCCCGTCGGGCAGCATCAACAGGTTGCCCGGCTTCACGTCGCGGTGCACCAGACCCTGGATGTGGGCCGCGGCCAGAGCCTTGGCAGTCTGCGAGATGATCGACAGCGTGCGGTCCGGGGAGAGCACCCGTTCACGCTCGATGATCGTGGACAACGGTTGCCCGGGAACCAGTTCCATGACCAGGTAGGCGGAGCCGGCTTCCTCCCCATAGTCAAAGACGCTGGCGATGCCGTTGTGGTTCAGCAACGCGGTGTGCCGTGCCTCGACGCGGAAACGCTGAAGGAACCCGGGGTCCCCGGTGTACTCCTCCTTGAGGATCTTGATCGCCACAAGGCGGCCCAGGACCTGATCCCTGGCCCTCCACACTTCACCCATGCCGCCAATGGCAATACGGTCGGTCAGCTTGTATCGACCGCCCAGGGTAATACCGGAAATTGGCCTCACTGGTTGAACACCGCCTCTAGAATCTTCTTCAGGTTGGGACTGGTCAAGGAGGACCCAGTCTTGAAATCAATTTTTTCAAACACTATTGTCACGGCGACTTCCGGATCATCGGCCGGGGCGAACCCCGTGATCCAGGAGTTCACCAGGCCAGAGCCCTGTGCCAGTTGCGAGGTTCCCGTTTTTGCCGCGATATCCAGCCCCGGGACCTGGGCCCGCACCGCGGTCCCGCTCTTGACGGGGCCGCGCATCAGGTCGGTCACCTTGTCGGCGATCTCCTTGCTGGTCGCGGTGCTGAATTCCTCGGGCTTGTGCTCCGAAAGCACCCGCAGATCGGGGGCAATAACCTGTTTGATCAGGTTTGGCGCCATGATCACTCCATCGTTGGCGATGCCCATCGCAGCCATGTTCATCTGCATCGGAGTCGTCTTGACGTCGCGCTGCCCGATGACGGACTGGGCCAACGGGGCCGGGGCGAGATCACGCGGGAAGACGCTGGGAACCACGCGCATGGGGATTTCTACCTGTTGCCCGAATCCGAAGCGCTCGGTCACGTCCTCGAACGGCTTGGCGCCGAGTTTCTCGCTCATCATCGCAAACGGGGTGTTGCAGCTCTGCGCCACGATGAATGCGAAGCTGGCCGGGTTCCGGGCCGCACAGTTCCCGCCATCGAAGTTGGGCAACGGGGTGTTGGTTCCGGGGAGGTTTATCCTCGAGGGGTTTTCGAGCATGGTGTCCGCAGTGTATTTCCCTGATTCCAGGCCGGCGACGATGTCGAAGATCTTGAACGTGGAGCCGGGGGCGATGAGGTTGCCGATGGCGGGGTTGCGGTAAGGGCTCAGCCCATTGACCTTCAGCAGTTTCTTCATGTTGGCGGCGGCTTGCTTGGAGCTGTGCACGGCCAGGAGGTTGGTGTCATAGCTCGGCTTGGATGCCATGGCCAGGATGTTTCCGGTCTTGGGTTCGGAAACGATGATGGTTCCGCGGGTTCCGTCAGGAATCAGGTCGTAGACATGCTTTTGCAGGTCGCCATCGATGGTCAGCTCCACGGCCGCCCCTTCGCTGGCCCGGCCGGAAAACAGATCAACGACCCGGTCGAAGAACTGGTCCTGGCTTTTGCCCGTCAGCTCGGGGTTCATTTCCGATTCGAGCTGGGTGGAACCGTTGGCCAGGGAATAGAAGCCGGTCAGGTGCGCGTACAGTTCCGGGTCGGTGTAGACCCGCTGGTACTTGAACTGGCCATCGGAAGGGACCGACTCGGCAATGGGCTTGCCGTCAACCAGGATCGCGCCGCGGGGGAGATCGAAGTCCCGGAACAGCTGGCGGTTGTTCAAGGCATTCTGGTTGAGGTCCTTGGCTGCGAAGAACTGCACGTAGCTCAAGGCGCCTAGGGACAGGACGAACAACAGCATCACGGCGATCCAGGTGTTGCGGATTGCTTGGTTCACAGCTGTGCCTCCTTTCGGCGTGCAAGGATGCCCCTGGATCGGCGTGGGGCCTTCGTGGCTACCTCGGACGTCGCGGAAACACCCGAAAGCATGGGACGACGTGAATTATGGGAAATCAGCAAGAGCAAGGCGACGATGATCCAGTTCGAGAGCAGGGACGAGCCGCCGGCAGCCATGAAAGGCGTGGTCAAGCCGGTCAGGGGAATCAAGCGGGTGACCCCGCCGATGACCACGAAGCACTGGAGTGCCAGGGTGAAGGAGAAGCCGGTGGCCAGCAGTTTGCCAAAGGAGTCGCGTGATCCCAAAGCCGCCCGCATGCCACGGCTGACCAGGATCAGGAACAACAACACAATGGCGGCGATGCCGATGAGGCCCAGCTCCTCGCCCAGGGACGCGACGATCATGTCGCTGTTGGCCAAGGGCACCATATACGGGCTGCCATTGCCCAGTCCGGTACCCAACAACCCACCGTTGGCGAGGCCGAACAAGCCCTCGACAATCTGTCTACTACCGCCGACAGCGTGGTAGATATCGGGGTCGAAAGCGTTGATCCACCCGTCGATGCGGCGGGTGACGTGCCCCATGGTCAGATAGGCAAATACGCCTCCACCGACCAACATCAGGGTGCCAATGACGATCCAGCTCACTCGGGCGGTGGCCACGTAGATCATGACCATGAACAGCCCGAAGAAAAGGATCGATGAACCCAGGTCCTTTTGGATCACCAGGACGCCAATGCTGACCATCC
>JAUNVO010000400.1 GCA_030540695.1 Micrococcaceae bacterium
CCGGCCCAGTTCTGCCGGCAAGTTGAGGCACGACGGCGGCGCTCCCCTTTAGCGGCAATGTCGTTCGGTTAAGGCTGTGGTGTTTGGTGTCAAGTCGGCGTGTCTGGAGCGGAATGAGGTGTGGCTCCTGTTTGAGTAGTTCGGTCCGCCAAGACTGATCTACTCCAACGGGAGCCACAATGAACGATTCTGCCATCAATCACGCTGATGGGGTATTCGCGCCCGGGCATCTGGGCGAGTTGACCCGGGTCATCCCGTTCGAGGTCGTGGATGCCGCGCTGGAGAATGCCGGTGGCAAGGAACGCCGGGTGCGAAGGCTGCCTTCGCGCGTGGTGATTTATGTGTTGCTGGCCGGTGTCCTATTCGCCGATGAGGGGTGGAAACAGGTCTTCTCCCGCCTGGTGGCCGGGCTGCCCGAGCTGGTGAAAAGCCCGTGCGCTTCCGCGCTCAGTGAAGCGATGCGCCGGGTTGGGGAGGCACCACTGCGTGAATTGTTCACCTTCGTCAAGGGACCCGCTGTGACCGGCGCGAACCAGGTGACACGGTTTGCCGGCAGGCTGGTGGTGGCCATCGACGGCACCCAGTTGGCTGTGGCTGATAGCGAGGCCAACCGGGCCCGGTTCCCGAAACCCCGTAGCGGCCCGAACGGTGAATCAGGGTATCCGATGCTACGAATGGTCGCGATCCTCACTGCTGGCACCCGTTCGATTCTTGACGCATCCTTTGGTACCGATGCGGTCGGTGAGCTCAGCTACGCCCATCAAGTCATTGCGTGCCTGCGCCAAGGCATGGTGCTGCTCGGGGACCGGAATTTCGCCACTTACAGGTTTTTCACTGATGTTGCCGCAACAGGATCCGATTTTTTGATCAGGGCCAAGACCGGAGCGACCGCAATGAAACTGCCCATCCTGCGCCGACTCCCTGACGGATCATTCCTTTCCACGGCGGCAGGGCTGGCGGTGCGGGTCATCGACGCGGAAATCACAGTCACCACCAAGAAAGGAACCCGAACCAGTGATTACCGGCTTATCACCACGATGCTCGACCCTTCCGAATCCCCGGCACAGCCACTGATCCGGCTCTACCATGAGCGCTGGGAGATCGAGACAGGATTTTGCGAGTTGAAAGCACGCATCCTCTCCGGGCGGGTCCTGCGCGGCAGACATCCCGGCGCCGTGACCCAGGAAATGTGGGCACTGCTCACCTGCTACCAGGTGTTACGCACCGCTATGACCGATGCGGTCCTGGCGCGGCCCGACATTGATCCTGACCGGCTTTCCTTCAGCATCGGGCTACGAACCGCCCGCGACCTTCTCATCCAAGCCAAGGGGATCGTGGCCGGGACCACGATCGATCTCGTCGGGCACCTTGGCGCTGCGATCCTGGCCGAACCAATGCCCACCCGTCGAATACGCACCCGCCCCCGGATCATCAAACGAGCCATCTCCAAATACCGTGCCAAAGAACGAAACCCCGACCGGCGCACCTACCCAGCCACACTCACCACGGCCATCTTGACAAAACCCCTCAAAACTTAACCGAACGGCATTGGGGCTAAGCCTTCGGGCAACCTCAGGCCGGACCGCTGCAACCCCGGTTCCCGGAGCGGGGATGGATTTCTGAAGGCCGTCCGCGGCCGAGGAAATCTTACTGCCCGCGAGGGAGGCGGCGTTGCGGCGCAACAGCAGGCTAGAGTGCCAGGCCGAAAGTCTCG
>JAUNVO010000090.1 GCA_030540695.1 Micrococcaceae bacterium
CCTTTCCCCTCTGCGTCTGGATTGGCAACAAGGCCCACATGTCCTAGGCGGGGTGCCAAGGCCTTGGTGGCGCGAATCGCTCACGGTTGGGCACAGCGTAGCCCGTTACTTGTGTCGGGACGATAACAGTCCAGACCGGAATCACGCACCGTTGGCGCACCGCTGAACAGGCCCTGTGATCTCCGGTTCCCGTGGTTGGCAGTGGGCGCCGGGCCTGCGACGAGGGATGGATCCCCGCTGTCTTCCTCGGTGCTTGGACCTTCGGCGGGAACGGCATGCGGCACCGGGAACTGCCGACGAACGATCTCCCCGTTGCCCGCCAAGTGACACATCAGGTGCGGCCGTGTCGACAGTGGTCCACTTCATCGCCTTCAGCGAATCCAGAGCCCCAAGGCAGTGCCGAAAGCCATATCGGTTCACTATCATCGCTGTAGGCGGTTAAGTCCGTGCCGTACCGAGCCAATCTCCTCTGGAGGAAGCGTGCAACGAATCGTTCCCAACATTTGGTGCCAAGGTGATGCGCTGGAGGCGGGCAGCTTCTATGCTGGTGTGCTGCCCGGGGCTTCGATGGAGGTGGTCGCTTCCTACCCCACGGAAAACCTGCCGGATTTCCAGCGCGGACTTGCCGGGCAACCATTGATCGTCGATGTGACGGTAGATGGCTACCTGATCCGCCTGATCAATGCGGGAGGAGAATTTCGACCCACACCGGCCTTGTCATTCATCTTGGATCTTGCCCAGCAGGACTTCACGGAATCAGCGGATCAGGCCCAGACCCGAATCACCACCATGTGGGAAGCACTCTGCGATGGAGGGGAAGTGAGGATGCCGCTGGGCCGGTACCCGCACAGCGAACTGTACGGCTGGGTCGAGGACCGTTTTGGGGTGAACTGGCAGCTGATGCTTAGCGATGCACCAAGCGGGCAGCGGCCACCGCTGATCCCGCAATTGCTGTTCACCGGCGCAGTGCCCAACGCCCAACTGGCCATCGACATGTACACCGGCCTCTTTGAGGATGACGCACCCGCGATGCTCGTCCCCCAACCCGGCGATGGCGGTGGCGTCCGGTATGCGGAATTCACCCTTGCCGGCCAACTGTTCTCCGCCATGGACGCCGGTACGGGGCACGAGTTCACCTTTGGCCCCGGGCTCTCCTTGGAAGTCGACTGCGTGGATCAGCAGGAGATCGACTCCTTGTGGGCAGCACTGAGTGCGGTTCCCGAGGCCGAGCAGTGCGGCTGGTTGGTGGACCGGTTCGGCGTCAGTTGGCAGATCGTGCCGCGAAACATGGGGCAGCTGTTGGAACATCCGGGGGCCTACCAGCGGATGCTCGACATGAAGAAGATCATCATCGCCGAATTGTGACATGCCGGCGTGCCACGGATCCCGGGGGCAGCGCAGCCCCACTGCCGGGCGAGCCGCTCAATCCGGGACCATGTGAATTCACTGCGCCGCATCGCCGGGCCGGGGCCGGGGCATCCGCCCGATGCTACCGGGCCGCGGCGAGCCCCTCGCGCAATGCGGTGCGGATCCGCTTGGCGGAGACCGAGTAAGCGGTGCCAAGCTCCTGGGCGAAGAGGCTGACCCGGTATTCCTCCAGCATCCACTTCACTCCGGCCAGCACCGGGGGAGTTGCCATGCCCGGCACCAGCGTCTCCAGGGCGGCATCATATTCGTCCTCAAGGCCCTGGATGTCCAGTGTGGCGGCATTGTCGCGGGCGACGTTGCCGTCCTTGAGCTTCTCCAAGCGCTTCTCGATCGCGGAGATGTACCGTGGCAGCTGCGCGAGCTGGGCATAGCCGGTTGCGGCAACGAATCCCGGATAGACCAGCTGGGAGAGCTGGGTCTTGACATCGTTCAACGCATTGATCAGCGCCATGGAGGATGCCGACTTGATCTCCCGGTTGATCCGCCGGGTCCCGGAGAGAACCTTCTCCACGATGGCCGTCACGCCAAAGACGGTGTCGATCAACTCGGCACGCACCTTCTCATGGAGAGCATCGAATTCGGCCTTGCTGAAGGGCAACCCCTGGGGCACGAGCCTATCGACCGCAGCCATGGAGCAATCCTGGATCAGTGACTCGACGCTGCCATGCGGATTCTGTGTGAACACCAGCTTTTCGGTGTTGTTCAGGTGGTCAAGCACGTACCGCGAGGGCGATGGGACCTTGAGCAGCAGCAACCGGATGACCCCGGAACGGTGGGCGGCGAGCTGCTCGGCCTCGTTGCGGAAAACGGTGAGGCGCACCGAGGTCTTCGCATCAAGTAACGCGGGGTATGCGGTGACCTGCTGACCGGCGACCTCGGAGACGACCTTGGTGCTGATCTTTCCATTGTTGCCCAGTCCGGTGTCCCAGTCGGTGAGCCCGGAACGTTCCCAGATGGTGGTGGCCACCGCGGCACCTTGGCCGTGCGCGGGAGCGGCCGGGGCATTCTTCGCGCCGGAGCCCTTCTTGCCGGCTGCTGCCCGGGACCCGGGCCCGCCGTTTTTGCCCGTCGGCAGCGAGGCGCCGGGCTTGATCCCCAGCGAGCGGGCCAGGGCGGAGCGGTTGGCCGCGGCAAGGGTTTGCTGCAACATGCCCAGGTCCTGGGATTCATCCAGGATCTTGGAATCGGCGTCGATGACGGTGAAGGTGAAACGCAGGTGCTCGGGCAACGCGTCCCAGTTCCACGACCCCGGGGGGATCACCACTCCCTTGAGCCGGCGGAGCACCAGTTCCAGGGAGGTGGCCAGATCGTCGGTCTCCGGGTTGAAGTCTGCTTCCAGGGCGGCAACGGCGGTGCGGGCCACATCGGGTGCGGGAACGAAGTTCTTGCGGATGGCCTTGGGCAGCGACTTGATCAGGGCGGTCACCAGCTCCACGCGCAGTCCCGGGATGAGCCAACGGAAACGCACCGGATCCAGCTGGTTCAGGAACAGCACCGGAACCCGTACCGAGACCCCGTCCGATTCCCCGGCGCGGGCCGCCGGGTTGTATTCGTAGACCAGCTCCATCTCCAGGGTGCCGTGGCGCCACGTGCGCGGGTAGGCGGCCTGGTCGAGTTCGGTGGTGTCGGCGGCCAGCAGCGACTCGGGGTCGAAGTCCAGCAACGTGGGATCCTGGTGCCGGGCTGCCTTCCACCACTTGTCGAAGTGCCGCTCCGAGAGCACCTCGGGGCCCAGCTTCGAATCATAGAAGTCGAAGAGGTCCTCGTCGGAGACGCGTAAGTCGCGCCGGCGCATGCGGGTTTCGAGTTCCTCGATGTCCTCAAGGACACGGCGGTTGCGGGCAAAGAACTTATGGTGGGTCTTCCAATCGCCCTCCACCAGGGCGTTGCGGATGAACAGCTCGCGGCACAGCTCCGGATCAACCCGCGAGTACTGGATGCGGCGCCTGGGCACGATGGCCAGGCCGAAGAGCGTGACCTTCTCGTATCCCATGACCGCGCCGGAGTTCCGCGACCAATGCGGTTCGGAGTAGCTGTGCTTGAGCAATTCCCCGGCGACTTCCTCCACCCACTTCGGGTCAAGGCGTGCCACGGTTCGGGCCCAGAGCCGGCTGGTCTCCACCAATTCGGCGGCCATGACCCACTCGGTGGACTTCTTGAACAGTGCCGAGCCCGGGAACACCGAGAATCGTGTGCCGCGTGCCCCGACGTATTCGCGCTTGCGCTCGTCCCAGGAGCCCACGTGGCCCAGCAGCCCGGTGAGCAGGGAAATGTGGATGGCGTCCTCGTTCGCGGAGGGATCCACCGCGTCGGGGGACAGGGTGATGCCCAGCGGCTTGGCCAGCTGGCGCAGCTGGGTGAACAGGTCCTGCCATTCACGCACGCGCAGGTAGTTGATGTACTCGTTCTTGCACAGCCGGCGGAAGGCCGAGGAGGAGAGTTCCTTCTGCTTTTCCTGCAGGTAGCGCCAAAGGTTCAGCAGCGAGGAGAAGTCCGACTTGGTGTCGACAAAGCGCTTGTGCAGTTCCTGGGCGCGCTGGCGCTTGCCGGTTTCCTCGCTGGGGCGCTCGCGCGGGTCCTGGATGGACAGCGCGGCGGCCAGCACCATGACCTCCTTGGCGCAACCGCGGGAACCGGATTCCACGATCATCCGCCCCAGCCGCACATCCACCGGCAGCTGTGCCAGTTTCTTGCCGATCTCGGTGATGGTGGCCTCGGTGCCGGAGTGCAGCGCGCCCAGTTCGCGCAGGAGCGCCACACCATCATTAATGGCCTTGGCATCGGGAGGCTGGACGAACGGGAAGGAAGCGACGTCACGCGCGCTGCGCACCACGCCCATCGCGCTCATCTGCAGGATCACGGCCGCCAGATTGGTGCGCAGGATCTCCGGGTCGGTGAACTCCGGACGGGTCTCGAAGTCCTCCTCGGAGTACAGCCGGATGGCAATGCCGTCCGAGACGCGTCCGCAACGACCCGAGCGCTGGTTGGCGCTGGCCTGGGAGACCCGCTCGATGGGCAGGCGTTGGACCTTGGTGCGGTGCGAGTAGCGCGAGATGCGAGCGGTGCCGGTATCGATCACGTACTTGATCCCCGGGACGGTCAGCGAGGTCTCGGCGACGTTGGTGGCCAGCACGATCCGACGGTTCTTGCCGGGATTGAACACCTGGTGCTGCTCGGCCAATGAAAGACGGGCGAACAGGGGCAGGATCTCGGTGCCGGCCAGGCGCTTGTTGGTCTGCACCCGGGCCCGCAGGACCTCTGCGGCATCACGGATCTCGCGCTCGCCGGGGAAGAAAATCAGGATGTCCCCGGGCGCCTCCTTGGCCAGTTCGTCGACGGCCTCGGCGATGGCGTCCAGCGGGTCGCGGTCCTCGACGGCGGTGTCGGGGTCCAGCTCGTCCTCGTCCATCCCGTCGGCGGGGTTCAGCGGACGGTAGCGCATTTCCACCGGGAAGGTGCGTCCGGAGACCTCGATGATGGGGGCGGGAACAGGGTCTTCACCCTCGGGTCCCGGTGCCGCGAAGTGCGCGGCAAATCGCTCCGGGTCGATGGTGGCGGAGGTGATGACGATTTTCAGATCAGGGCGCTTGGGCAGGATCCGGGCCAGGTAGCCGAGCAGGAAGTCGATGTTCAGGCTGCGTTCGTGGGCCTCGTCGATGATGATCGCGTTGTATTTCTTCAGCAGCTTGTCGCGCCGGATCTCGGCCAGCAGGATCCCGTCGGTCATCACCTTGACCTTGGTGTCGCGTGAGACCTCGCCGGTGAATCGGACGTGGAAGCCGACTTCGGCGCCGATCGTGGTTCCCAGTTCCTCGGCGATGCGCTCGGCCACTGTGCGGGCAGCCAGCCTACGGGGCTGGGTGTGCCCGATCATGCCGCGTTCGCCCAGCCCAAGCTCCAGGAGCATCTTGGGCAGCTGCGTGGTCTTGCCGGATCCGGTTTCACCGGCGACGATCACCACCTGGTTGTCCTTGATGGCCGACATGATGTCTTCGCGGCGGGTGGAAACGGGCAGGGCTTCGGGATAGGAAATCGTCAGGGCCATGATGCTAACAAGTCTATGCCAGCGCTGCCCGGGCAGGTTCCGAGGCTCCCGGGGCGGGTTTGGGAGCGCGGCCAAGGCCTCGGAGGCACGGATCCGGCCCTTGTTCGCGCCGTGAAGGACACCGAAATGCGGCTTTGTCCACTGTACTGTCTGATTCTCTCGTCACAGGTATACGAATCGTCTGATTCTTCGGAAAATTTCATTGAAATTGGATCAAGTCCTCGGTAATTGTTGACGAATCGTCTTGTAATTCATGGTTGATGGAAGAAATGTGAGTAGCTTCACATGTAGGATCGAAGGACTTCATGAGGAGAACTTCCTGCCGAACGGCCGAGGTTGTCTAATCCTGAATTACGCCCGGTGGGCGGCACTCGCCGCAGACCAGGGCATGACACTCGCACGTCGTGAAAGGTACACAATGAAATTGTTCAAGTCCGTACAGCTGGCAGCCGGTGTGGCAGCCACGGCACTGGTGCTCACCGCCTGCGGTGGATCCACCTCACCTGAGGCTTCGGGTTCCTCCGCTCCGGCAGCTGACTCCGGCCCGGTGAAGATCGGCATCGACCAGTACCTCAGCCACCCGTCGCTTGACGCCGTGGCCACTGGTTTCAAGAAGGGCATGGCTGACGCCGGCTACACCGGCGACAAGATCATCTACGACGAGCAGAACCCGCAGGGCGAACCGGCCACCAACACCTCAATCGTTGGCAAGTTCGCTTCGGACAAGGACATGGACCTGGTGCTCGCCATCGCCACCCCGGCCGCCCAGGCCGCGGCGAGCAGCATCACCAACATTCCCGTGTTGTTCTCGGCCGTCACCGATCCGGTGGAAGCCAAGCTCGTGGCCAGCAACGAAGCGCCGGGCAAGAACGTCACCGGAACCTCGGACAAGAACCCGGTGAAGGAACAGCTCGAGCTTCTCAAGAAGATCAAGCCCGATGCCAAGACCGTGGGTATTGTCTACTCCTCGGGCGAGGTCAACTCCGGTGTCCAGGTCCAGTGGGCCAAGGATGCCGCCGGTGAATTGGGCCTGACCATCGAAGAGAAAGCCATCTCGGCTTCCTCCGAGGTCCAGCAGGCAGCAGCAAGCCTGAACGTCGACGCGTTCTACGTGCCGACCGACAATGCCGTTGTTTCGGCACTTGAGGGCCTGCTGCAGACCGCACAGGACAAGAAGATCCCCGTGATCTCCGCTGACGGCGAGTCCGTCAAGCGCGGTGCCACGGCCACCTACGGCCTGAACTACGAGAAGCTCGGCGAGCAGACCGCAGCAATGGCGGTGAAGCTCCTCAAGGGCGAGGCCGAAGCAGCAACCATGCCGGTTGAAACCATCACCAAGGTGGAGCTGTACCTGAACACCACGGCCGCAGAGAAGATCGGCTTGACCTTCCCGGAGGACATGCTCTCCGAGGCAGCCGAGACCTACAAGTAAACCCGACCGTCACCACGGTCCATCCGGTGGCCGGTCGGTCTGAACCGACCGGCCACCGTTATTAACCCGACACTCGAAACGCAAGGATCCACCCATGATCACCGCGGTTGAATTAGGCCTGATCTACGCGATCATGGCACTCGGGGTCTATCTGACCTTCCGCATACTCGACTTTCCCGACCTGACGGTTGATGGAAGCTTCACCACCGGCGCTGCCGTCGCCTCGATCTCGATCGTCAATGGCATCAACCCTTTCATTGCCACGATCTTCGCCTTCTTCATTGGTTCCCTCGCAGGTGTGATCACCGGCTTGCTGCACACCAAGGGCAAGATTGACGGGCTGCTGGCCGGCATCCTGACCATGATCGCGTTATATTCCATAAACTTGCGGATCATGGGTAAGGCCAATACCCCGCTGTTGGGCGAGAACACCGTCCTGAGCTTCCTGCGCGACCGGCAGCTGCTGGGCACCTGGACTTCGGTCGGTCTCATGTTCGTGGGCTGCATGGTGGCCGTCCTGGTCATCGTCTGGTTCCTGCGCACCGACGTGGGGCTGGCCATGCGAGCGACCGGCGACAACGAAGAGATGATCCGTTCCTTCGGTGTGAGCACCGATAACCAGAAGATCCTGGGCCTGGCGATCTCCAATGGGCTGGTTGCCTTCGCCGGAGCCATCATTGCCCAGTTCCAGGGCTTTGCGGACATCGGCATGGGCATCGGCGTCATCCTCATCGGGCTGGCATCGGTCATCGTCGGCCAGGCGATCTTCGGTCAGAAGTTCATCTGGATCGCTGCCCTGGCAGTGATCTTCGGTTCGGTCATCTACCGGCTGGTCATCCAGCTGGCACTTGACGCGGGCCTGGAGGTCAATGACATGAAGCTGATTTCCGCGGTGCTGGTCGTCCTCGCCCTGATCCTTCCCCAGTGGAAGGGCTTCGGCAAGTTCGCCCAACGCATCCGCATCCGTGGCAAGTCCGTGGAGCCGAAAGAGACCAACGAGGTGAGCGTCGATGCTTGAGATCACGAACCTGAACAAGACGTTCTTCCCCGGCACGGTCAATGAGCGCAAGGCCTTGCGCAACATCAACCTGAACCTCGCCGAGGGCGAGTTCGTCACGGTGATCGGCTCCAACGGCGCCGGCAAGTCAACGGTGCTGAACATGGTCGGCGGCAAGCTGCATCCCGATAGCGGAACAGTGCGCATCAGCGGCAAGGACGTCACCAAGATTTCCGACCACCGGCGTGCGAACTACATCGGCCGGGTCTTCCAGGATCCGATGGCCGGCACCGCACCGAACATGTCGATCGAGGAAAACATGTCCCTGGCCTTGGGTCGCGGCACGTTCCGCGCCTTGGCCCCGGGCGTCACCAAGCACAAGCGCGAGCGGTTCGTCGACGAGCTTGCCTCGCTGGAACTTGGGCTGGAAAAAAGGCTCAAGGCCAAGGTCGGGCTGCTTTCCGGCGGCCAACGCCAGGCGTTGAGCCTGCTGATGGCCACGTTCTCCGGGCCGAAGATCCTGCTCCTTGATGAGCACACCGCCGCGCTGGACCCACAGCGCGCGGCCCTGGTGTCGCGGCTGACCCAGGAAATCGTCGAGCGCCACCAGCTCACGACGTTGATGGTCACGCACAACATGGAACAGGCGCTGCGCCTGGGAACCCGGCTGATCATGATGCACGACGGCCAAATCATCTTGGATTTGGACGCCGAGCAGAAGGCCAAGATGACGGTCCAGGACCTGCTGCACGAGTTCGAGAAGATCAAGGGTGCACAGCTTGATGACCGGACCATGCTGCAGTAATCACGGATAGGCGCACCCGGCAATATCTTGACGGTCGGTAGTGTCAGAGCAGGCGGCGGTGCCGCCGTTCCCGCATTCCCCACATAGGGGTTATCCGGGTCCGGCGGCACCGCCGCCTTTTGCTTGTGCCGATGGGCGGAATGCCAACGTCGACGGGGGAATGGAAGTCCCCGTCGACTGGGCTACTGCAGCGCGGAGGTCAGTCGTGCGAGGTTGTCCAGCACCGTGGAACGCAACGGCTGCTTAAGCCATTCATCCAACGTCAGCAAGCGGCTGACTTCACGATATTCGTCCTCGACGGCGCGCATCTGGGAGACGAAGTCCGCGTCGCGCACGAGCATTGAAACCTCCATATTCAGGCCGAAGGAGCGCATGTCCATGTTGCTGGAGCCGATCAAGGCCACGTCGTTGTCGATGGTGAAGTGCTTGGCGTGCAGGATGTACGGCGCTGGATAAAGGTAGATGCGGACCCCGGCACGTAACAGCTCCTCGTAGTAGGAGCGTTGTGCGTGGTAGACCAGCGCCTGGTCCCCGACCTCGGAGACGAACAGGTCGACCGGCACGTTGCGGGCAACCGCCGAGGTGATTGCGTAGAGCAGCGACTCGTCGGGCACGAAGTAGGGGGAGGTGATGACCACCCGCTCTTGCGCTGCGTGGATCATGCCCAGGAACAGGCGCAGGTTGTTCTCGCGTTCGAACCCGGGGCCGGAGGGGACCACCTGGGTGAGCATGCTCCCGGGTTGCTCACTGCGATCGACGACCGCTCCGCTGAGTCGAACCAACGAATCACCCCGGGCCACCGCCTCCTTCCGACGCACGTCGAGGGTGAGGGCTTCGCCGGTTTCGGAATACCAGTCGGAAATGAAGACGGCGTCCAAGGCGGAAACGCCGGGGCCGCGGAGTTCAACGACCAGTTCCTTCCACTTCAAGCCGCGGGCAATGTTCTTCTTCACGTTGTAGTCGCGAGAAATCATGTTCAGTGAACCCATGTAGCCTACGTTTCCGTCGATGACCAGGATCTTGCGGTGGTTGCGCAGATCCGGACGCTGGAACTTTCCCTGCAGCGGCAGCAACGGCAGCAGCAGCTCCCAGCGGGCGCCCATCTCATCGAGGCGGTCCTTGGTTTGCCGGTAGTGGGCTTTGCCGCGAGAAGCCCAGTGATCAAGCAGCACGTTGACCCGTACGCCGCGTTTGACGGCCCGTTCCAGGGCATTGAAGAACCCAGCTGTCGTCGCATCGTCGCTCAGGATGTAGAACTGCACGTGCACGTAGTCGGTTGCCGAATCCACGGCGTCGCTCATCGCGGCGATGGTCTGCTCGTAGTCGCCCAGCAGCCGCCCGGAGTCTCCGGCCAGCAGCGGCAGGCCGCCGTAGGTGCTGTTCATCTCGACCAGGGAATTGAACCAGGCCGGGTTGCCTTCGTGGGTGTCCTGCCGACGCTCTTTCGCGGAGACTTCGCGGATAAAGGCATTGATCTCGCTCTGCACCTCACGGCGCTTGCGCGGCAGCTTGGGGGAGCCGATGAGCAGGAAGGCAATGACCCCGACATAGGGAATCAAGAAGATCGCCAGCAACCAGGCCATGCCCGAGGTCGGCCGGCGGTTGCGCGGGACAAATATTATGGCGAGCACACGAATGGCCAAATCAATGGCCAATAACGCGGCCGCCCACCACCAGGCACCGGTAAACATATTTTCAACTTTCCCCGAATCCAGACTGCACGTTCCCCTAGGTACGCTAGCCGATGTGGCTATCGGGGCGAGGCCAATGTCGCGCGACACGGGCCCCGTTCCTCAGTCAAGTGCCGCAGCCTCGTCTTCACGCGGGGACAGAACCACGGGGTTTGTGTTCCCGTCAAAGGTCTTCACCGGGCGGCGGAGGTCCCACGCGGGCCAGTCCACGACGCCCCGTGTGGCGAAGCACACCCAGGTTTCATGCATGGCGCTGGCCAGCGCCCGCGGTGCGGAGTCTCCCACCAGCCCGATGGCATCTGCGGTCTCCAGGTTGTCAAAGACAAAAGGCAGCTCGGTGCCGTGGGCTGCCCCGAGACCCGCCACCGGGCTGGGCCAGGAGAACTCGTATACATGGGTAGGGGCCTGGGCGTAATGGCGGGCATCGGCCAGCTTGTACATGGGAACCCTCAGCAGCATGTCGGTGGCCAAGGCGCCCAGGATTTCCCCGGGGCTTTCGGCCGGACGGTTCCGGGCGAAGAGCCTGTGGACTTCCTTGGAGATCCCGGCCTTGTGACGCAACAACGCCAACTGGATCCCCGTGGGTTTTGTGTCGTATCCCGTGTGGGCCAGCCACAGCCGGGCCTCCGCGGTGGTGGTGCCCATCAGCAGGGGGATGTCCTTGGCCGCGCCACCGAGCAGGGCCTGGTACGGATCGGTCGGGACAAGCGGCGCTTTGATCGCGAGAGAGTACGCGGGGCCGCCCTCCAACGGGTTGGAGCCCGCGGCGACCTTGGACCGGGCCTGAACCAAATCGGCCTGGGAACGCGAGCAGAAGCCCTCCCGCGTGGCCGCGATGCCCAGTTCGGCGGCGATCTTGCGGGTTATGCGCCCGGCGTTCTTCACCGGCTGCGCCGGCAACGGGGCACTGTGGATGATGGCTCGGGAGACCAGCGACACGGCCCGGGGGTGGGCCAGCAGGGCGGCCACGAGGGAGCCTCCGGCGGAGTGGCCCATGAGCGTGACCCGTTCGTGGTCGCCGCCAAAGGAGGCGATATTTGCCTTGACCCATTCCAAGGCGGCCATGACATCGGCCAGGCCAAGGTTCAACGGTGCATCCTTGAGCACCGAGAACCCCTCGGCACCCAGGCGGTAGTTGACCGCCACGAAGATGACGCCGTCGCGTGCGAAGTTGGATCCGTCGTATCCCGGCAGCGCGTTGGAGCCATGTTCCAGTGATCCGCCGTGGATCCACAGCAGCACCGGTCGCAGTGCGGCGCCGTTCATTGCCGGTGCGAAGATGTTCAGGTTCAGGGACTGTTCCCCGGGGATGATGCGGGTGGGAAGCAGCTCTCCCAAGGTTCCGGGGTACGGGGCCTGAGCCGGGGTGGGCCCGTGCCTGGTGGCGGAAAACGGTGTGGTCCAGGAGGCTGGGAGGATGGGGAGCGCAAAGCGCTGCCCACCCACGGGCGCACTGGCATAGGGGATGCCCAGGAATCGCTCGACGGATCCGGATTGGATGCCCTCCACCGGACCGTTTGGCGTGTCGCGAATCAGCGAAACGCCGGAGGAATCACTAGCAGCGCCCATGATGACCACTTCCTGTTCCGGCACCAACAGTCTTAAAGGCCACACTAG
>JAUNVO010000401.1 GCA_030540695.1 Micrococcaceae bacterium
CAGATCCACACCCTTCGCCCCGAGGGCGATGGAGCAGACTTCCCAGGGGTCCTCCAGCAGCGCGGTGCGCCCGGAGGCCTGGTCCATGGCCACGTCCAGGAAGTCCTGCCACGAGGTCATCTTTTGCTTGATCTTGGTGGTGTCATAGACGTACCCGGTGGTCCCCCAGGCCTTGCAGATGGAGTGCTTGTTCCCCGGATCCCACACCTGGTCGGTGAAGTTGGGATCCATGTTGGAGAAGTTGGGGATCAGTTCCATGCGCAGGGGCTGGAGAAGCTGGTGCTGGACCATTTGCGGGATCATCAGCCCGGTGGGAACGACGATGTCATAGCCGGAGGTGCCGCGGGTCGCGGCAAGCTTGGATATCAGTTCCTCGTTGGAGCCAAAGGAGTCGACCTGGACCCTGGCTCCGGTCTGCTCGGAGAAGGCGGCGATGACTTCCGGCGGATCGTAGTCGCCCCACGAGTAGAGGTTGACCTTGGATTCGAGTTTCCCGTCCGGTGCCGGGGAGGCGGCCATGCCCTTGGGTGTGCCGCACGCGGCCAGGCCCAGCAGGCCCGCTGCGGCGGCACCGGCGAAGAGGGAACGGCGGGAGAATTCGCGGCCCAGTCCGGTGGGTGCGAGCAGCTTGATGTCGGGGCGCCCGGAGGCGCCGTACCTAGATGTCATCTGCATACACCTTGGCAGCTGCGCCGTCCCATTCGATGATGACGTCCTGGTCGGTGGGCAGTTGGACCGCCTGGGCCTGGGGAATGCGCACGATGATCTCCTTGCCCGAGCCGATCAACAGGACGTATTGGACCATGTCGCCCAGGAAGGAGACGCTGGCTATGCGCCCCGGCACCGAGTTTGGTGCTTGGGGTTCCCCGCCGGCCAGGCGCAGGCGCATGGATTCGGGGCGGATGGCCACCTGGACTGTTTGGCCCATGGAAAGGGGTATCCCGTTGGCCTCGCCGGTTGCCGGGTGGATGAGCGTCTGGTTCACCGAGCGCAGTGCCACCGCACCCTCGCGAACCGATTCAACGGTGGCCTCCACAAAGTTCTGTTTGCCGATGAACCCGGCAACAAAGCTGTTCGCCGGGGAGGTGTAGACCTCCTCGGCGCTGCCGATCTGTTGGATCTTGCCGTCATACATGACCACGATCCGGTCACTCATGGCCAGGGCTTCTTCTTGGTCGTGGGTGACGAAGACGAAGGTGATGCCCAGGCGCTTTTGCAGCAGTCTGAGTTCTACCTGCATCTCCTCGCGCAGCTTGCGGTCCAGCGCCGACATCGGCTCATCGAGCAGCAGGACATCGGGACGGTTGACCAGGGCACGGGCCAGCGCGATGCGTTGCTGCTGGCCTCCGGAGAGCTGGGCCGGGCTGCGGTCCGCGAAGTCCAGCATCCGCACCATGGACAGTGCCTCGTGGACGCGCTCGCCGATTTCCTTCTTGGGGGTCCGCGATTGTTTGAGTCCGTAGGCGATGTTCTCGGTGACGCTCATGTGCGGAAAGAGTGCGTAGGCCTGGAAGACCGTGTTCACTGGGCGTTTGTGCACCGGCATGCCCACCAGGTCGGTGCCGGCGAGTTCGATCGATCCCTCGGTGGGGGCTTCGAAGCCGGCAATCATGCGCAGCAAGGTGGTCTTGCCGCAACCCGAGGGGCCGAGCAACGAGATAAATTCCCCGGCCTTGATCTCCAAATCGAGGTCCT
>JAUNVO010000091.1 GCA_030540695.1 Micrococcaceae bacterium
AATCCAGACCGTTTCCCGCACCCGCTTTCGACTTCACTTCAAAAGCGGACATAAATAAACGCTCACTAGGTGCTATGCAGTGCGAAGCCAATCCGTCACAGATTCTGCCTCCTTTGAGCAACAAGGCAGCGGGCACCGCGTTTTGGGTGGCTCCCGGGTCTTGACCCCATACAAAATCGGCCCCCAACAATCTGTTGGGGGCCGCGCTCGTGGTGTCCGTGGGTTGGTGCCGGGGATCAGTACCCCAGGGACTGTCCAGCCATCTTTTCCAGCCGGGCTACCCGGTCATCCATTGGCGGGTGGGTTGCAAAGAGCTTTTTCGCTCCACCAGCGAACGGGTTGGCGATCATCAGGTGTGAGGTGTTGACCAGGTTCTGGTCCTCGTTTGACAGCGGTGCGCGCTGCACGCCGCTTTCCAGTTTGCGCAGGGCCGAAGCCAGTGCCAGTGGATCGCTGGTCAGCTTTGCCCCATCCTCGTCCGCGTCGTATTCACGCGTCCGGCTGATCGCCATCTGGATGATGGTGGAGGCCAACGGTGCGAGCAGGGCCATGGCGATCATCGCCAGGGGATTGGCGTTGCGCCGGCCTCCGCCGAAGAAGAGCATGAACTGCGCCACGGAGGTGATGACCCCGGCAACGGCCGCCGCCACGGAGGATGTCAGGATGTCGCGGTTGTAGACGTGCATCAGTTCGTGCCCGAGCACACCGCGCAATTCTCGCTCGTTGAGCAGCTGAAGGATGCCCTCGGTGCAGCACACCGCAGCGTTCTTTGGGTTGCGGCCCGTGGCAAACGCGTTGGGGGCCGAGGTAGGCGAGACGTAGAGGCGCGGCATTGGCTCCTGGGCGGCGATCGACAGCTCACGCACGATCCGATACATGGCCGGCTGTTCTGCCTCGGTGACCGGGTAGGCCTTCATCGAGCGGATCGCCAGCTTGTCGCTGTTCCAGTAACCGTAGGCAGTGGTACCCAAGCCGATCAACGCGAAGATCCAGATGAAGCTGCTGTTTCCGGTTCCAGAGGCCAACAGGGCGCCAAGGGCCAACAGCAGCGCGAACAGTCCACCGAGCAGGCCCGCTGTCTTCAGTCCGTTGTTGTGATTATGCACTGCTGTTCTCTCCTCGATATCCGCGCCGGATGCTCCGGTGCCATTATTCCTTCATTGTAGGTAAACCCGCTGTGTGTTGGCTTTGTTCCCGCTGGATCCCGGCTCTCAGGACACCGGGTGCCTGGAGTCGTAGCGCAAGAAGCCGGGTTCCCATCGCATGAGGGCCGATGCGACCACGATGCAAGCGATTCCGCCGGCCAGCAGCGTCCATCCCTCACCGAGGCCGGCGGCCACTGTGCCGGAGAGCATTTCCCCGAGTCGTGGACCACCGGCCACCACCACGATGAAGACGCCCTGCAGGCGTCCGCGCAGATGGTCGGGTGTGGCCGTCTGCAGGATCGTGGTGCGGAAAACCGATGAAATGGCATCCGCGACACCGGCAAGGGCCATGCATCCGGCTGCGGGCCATATCCACGTGCCCGCCGAGCCATCGGTCGGGGCCGGAGCGCGGGATGCGAGGATGACGACCACCCCGAAGAGCCCGATGCTGGCACCCCACACACTGACGCAGATGAAGACGGCTACCCCCTGGCGGTGGATGCGTCCCACCGGGCCGGAGAAGGTCCCTGCCAAAAAGGCCCCCATCGCGGTTGCGGCAAGCAACAGACCCATGGTCAGCTCTCCCCCGCCGATCAGGACCGCACCAATGGCGGGCAGCAGTGCACGCGGCGCGGCGAGGACCATCGCTGCCATGTCTATCAGGAAGGTCATGCGGACATTGGGCTGGGTTGCCAGGAAACGGAAACCCTCGATCACCGATTTCAGTCCCGCCTTGGACGGGGTTCCCTCGGGCGGCAGCGGCGGGAGCTTGTAGACGGACCAGACGGCGGCGGCATAGGTCAGCACGTCCAGGGAGTAGGTCCAACCGAAGCCGATCTGTGCGACCAGCAGGCCGCCGAGCAGCGGACCGACCATCTGGGCAACGCCGAAGGTGACCATGTTCAGTGCATTGGCGGCCGGCAACCGCTTCAGGCCAACGATCGCGGGAATGATGGCGCCGCGGGTGGGTTGGTTGATTCCGCCCGCCGCGGAGTGGACGGCCACCAAACCGTAAAGCACCCAGACGTTGTCCACCCCCATCCAGGCTTGGGCCGCGATCGCTGCGGTTGCCGCCCACAGCAGGACGGCCGAACCGAGCGCCACCTTGCGGCGGTCGTGCGCATCGGCGATGGATCCGCCGTATAGGCCGGTCAGCACCAGCGGTACCAGTGCGAAGGCGCCGAGCAGTCCGACATGGAGGCTGGAGCCGGTCAGCGCATAGACTTCGAGGCTGACGGCCACCAGGGTGAATTGCCCACCGACCGCCGAGAGGGCATTGCCGATCCACAGCCGCCTGAATGCGGGGCTTTCGCGGATGGGGGTCAGGTCAGCAAGGAGTCGGGCCACCCACCGAGTTTAGCCAGTGACGGCACGCCACGGTTTTCCTTATCTTGACATATTCAAAATAAGGGGGTGGAATGGGTCACATGGATTATTCGGCACAGATGCGGGATCTCGGCTTGCGGGTTACCCGCGGCCGCCTTGCGGTGCTTGATGTCCTTGACGCGAACCCGCATTCCTCGGCAGAGAAAGTTGTCGAACACGTCCATCGGGCGTTGCCCGATGTTTCCATTCAGTCCGTGTACAACGTGCTCAATGATCTGACGGATCAGGGAATGCTGCGCCGTTTCACCCCTCCGCATTCCGCGGCTCTCTACGAGACCCGCGTCAATGACAACCACCATCACGCCATATGCACCAGCTGTGGCCGGATCGAAGACGTCGAATGCGCCGTGGGCCACGCCCCCTGCCTGACGCCGTCGGAGAACCATGGCATGGAAATCCAGATAGCCGACGTCCTATACCAGGGCGTTTGTGAAGACTGCCGGAAATCAGGTGCCGCGTAGGCGGCACCGTTGATCCGGCAGTTGAGTTACCAACCCCACATTATGAAGGAGAGTCTCTTGAGCGAGAACTTCACCACCACCCAGAGCGGTGCCCCCGTTGCCAGCGATGCCCATTCGCTGACCGTCGGCGCCGATGGCGTCACCGCGCTTCACGACCGCTACCTCGTTGAGAAGCTGGCCTCGTTCAACCGCGAGCGTGTCCCGGAGCGCAACCCGCACGCCAAGGGCGGCGGAGCCTTCGGCGAATTGGTCATCACCGAAGATGTCTCGAAATACACCTGTGCAGCGGTCTTCCAGCCGGGCGCCACCTCCGAGACGCTGGCTCGCTTCTCATCCGTCGCCGGCGAGCAGGGCTCCCCCGACACCTGGCGCGACGTGCGTGGCTTCGCACTTCGCTTCTACTCCACCGAGGGCAACTACGACATCGTGGGCAACAACACCCCGGTGTTCTTCATCCGCGACGGCATCAAGTTCCCGGACTTCATCCACTCGCAGAAGCGCATGGGCGCCTCGGGCCTGCGCAACGCAGACATGCAGTGGGACTTCTGGACGCACTCCCCCGAGTCCGCCCACCAGGTCACCTACCTCATGGGCGACCGCGGCCTGCCGACCACCTGGCGTGAAATGAACGGCTACGGCTCGCACACCTACCAGTGGATCAACGCCGAAGGCGAGCGCTTCTGGGTGCAGTACCACTTCATGTCCCGCCAGGGCGTGCACAACATGAGCAACGAGGAAGCCGAAAAGCTTGCCGGCTCGGATGCCGACCACTACCGCCGCGACCTGTTCGATTCCATCGAAGCGGGCAACTTCCCGACCTGGGATGTCAAGGTCCAGATCATGCCCTACGAAGAGGGCAAGACGTACCGCTTCAACCCCTTCGACATCACCAAGACCTGGTCACACAAGGATTACCCGCTGATCCCGGTTGGCCACTTCACGCTGAACCGCAACCCGCAGAACTTCTTCGCCGAGATCGAGCAGGCAGCTTTCTCCCCGTCGAACATGGTTCCGGGCACCGACATCAGCCCCGACAAGATGCTGATGGCACGCGTGTTCTCCTACCCGGATGCCCAGCGCAACCGCATCGGCACCAACTACAACCAGCTGCCGGTCAACCAGCCGCACGCAGCCACGGTGAAGACCTACATGCACGAAGGTGCCATGCAGTACCACTTCAACGATGCAGACGCCCGCGTCTACACCCCGAACTCCTTCGGTGGCCCGGCTGCTGCGCCGGAACGCGCAGTTGAAGGCGGCTGGGAGCAGGACGGCGAGCTGGTTCGTGCAGCCCAGACCCTGCGCTCCGAAGACGATGACTTCGGCCAGCCAGGCACCCTGTACCGCGAGGTCTACAACGACGAAGAGAAGGCGCGCTTCCACGCAACCCTTCTGGGCCAGTGCCAGGGCATCAGCATCGAGTCCATCCGCGAAGGCTTCTTCCAGTACTGGACCAACGTCGATGCAAACCTCGGCCAGCTGCTGCGCGACAACTACGCAGCCAGCGTCGCAGGCTCCACCGACGGTGCGGCCGCTACGGCAGGCAAGGCTTAATCAGCCACTGAACCCCTGACCCGGGGGTCCTGACAAGAGTCCGGCCGGCTTCCCCATATGCGGGGGGCCGGCCGGACTCTTTGTTGTCCCGTGGGGCATGCCCGTGCCCTGCCCGCCCAAGAGTCCGCCAGCAGCTGGCGGACTCTTGGGCGGGCGATAACAGGGAGCTGCTCCGCGCCAACGGGCCATGGCACATCACAGAATTCAGCCAAGCACCGGAAAAGCAAAAAACAAGGGCCCGTGTTTTCCGCTACTTCGAAAAACACGGGCCCTTGCGCCTCCTAGTTTAGCCTCGGGAAATCCGGACCATTTCCTCGCGCTCCACGACCTTCACCCGGGAACGGTCCACCGGGCCGTTTGAGGTCAGCGTCGGGGTGTTCATCGAGCCAAGAGAGATCTCATGCTCATCGAGCCTCTTCCAGCCTTCCCAGGTTGTGTATTCGACTCCCCTGGATTCCAGCAGTTCGATGATCGCGTCCTCGCTGGGGTGCACGGCCACGGGAAGCGAGAGCCGGTCCTCGAGCAGGTTCCCGATCGTTTCCAGCGCATCGCCCTTGGTGTGGCCGATCAAGCCCACCGGGCCGCGCTTGATCCAGCCGGTGGTGTAGAGCCCCGGGACGTGGGTTCCTTCGGCGTCAAGCACCCTACCGCCCTCATTGGGAATGATCCCGCGCTTTGCGTCGAACTCAAGCTCGGCCAGCTCGGAGCCAAGGTAGCCGACGGCCCGGTATACGGCCTGGACCGGGTAGTCAACGAACTCGCCGGTTCCCCGTGCACCGCCGTTGCCGTCAAGCTCTTGGCGTTCAAATTTGATCCCGACGACCTTGCCGTTTTCGCCCATCACCTCGACCGGGTTATGCAGGAAATGCAGGTGCAGGCGTCGCGTGGCGCCGGTGTCCTGCTCCTCCACGATCCAGTTGGTCAGCGTGTTGACCATGGTCTTGACCTGGTTGTTGGATTTGATCAGCTCATCCGAGGCCTCGTCGAATTCGAAATCCTCGGGGTAGAGAACGATGTCCACGTCGCGACTGTGGCTCAGCTCGCGAAGCTCAAGCGGCGTGAATTTCACCTGCGCCGGTCCCCGGCGGCCAAAGATGTGCACGTCGGTGACCGGTGAACGCCTCAGGCCCTCGAACACGTTGTCCGGGATCTCGGTGACCAAAAGGTCCTCCGCGTGCTTGGAGAGCACCCGGGCCACGTCCAGCGCGACGTTGCCGTTGCCCAGCACCGCGACCTCCTTGGCCTCCAGCGGCCAGGTGCGCGGCACATCGGGTTGCCCGTCGTACCAGGAGACGAAATCGGCGGCACCAAAGGATCCCTCGAGCTCGATGCCGGGAAGATCGATGGTGGCGTCCTTGACCGCTCCGGTGGCAAAGATGACGGCGTCGTACATATCGCGGATATCGCTGAGTGTCAGGTCGCGGCCATAGGTCACGTTACCCAGGAAGCGAATGTCCCCGCGATCCAGAACCTTGTGCAGGGCCTTGACGATTCCCTTGATCCGCGGGTGATCCGGGGCCACACCGTATCGAATCAGTCCGTAGGGAGCCGGGTAGGAGTCCAACAGGTCGATGCTGACCTCGAACTCGCGCTCGGCCTTGGTGAGAATGTCGGCAGCATAGACGCCAGCCGGACCGGCCCCGATAATCGCGACACGGAGCGGACGTACTGCTGAATCGGACACGAGATGGTTCCTTCCGGAGAATGATCACTGGACCGCGCAAATAGCGCACACAAAGCTAGTCTAATTGGCGCCGGGCGCCAAACGTGAACCACTGTGGCCATGCTCACGTTGTTGGCACTCGGGTCCTCAAACCGACGGGCGAAAATCGAGCCCTTTCGATCTCGCCAGTCAACGACGGAATCGGACCCGGGATATGCTCGCACCATGGGCGGAAACCGTCCATGGAGCAACACCAACAACCAATGCTACCCGCGAGCGGCCCGAACCAACGCCTGACCCGTGCCCCTCGGGGCCCAGGTGCCCGGCGATCGAGGGCTCCCCGGGCGGAAGACACGCACGTATGAGTGAGCAGAAGATGACCCAAATGCAGTCCACCACCTCAACCACCGACGCGAGTCCGGAATCGGCCGAAAGTACGCGTGGCCTGGTCCAAGGACTGGGCGCCTATGGCCTGTGGGGATTGATGCCACTGTACTTCCTGACCGTCTCCTTGGCTTCGCCGTGGGAGATCGTTGCCAGCCGAATCGTCTTCTCACTGCTCTTCTGCATGATCCTGCTGAGCCTCACCCGGAACTGGAACCGTTTCCTGGCCCTGGGCCGGGACCGGCAGGCCGTGCTCCGCCTCTCGGTGGCCTCGGTCTTCATCTCGATCAATTGGCTGACCTACACCTATGCCGTGCTCAATGGCCACGCCGCGGAAGCAGCCCTGGGGTACTTCATCAACCCGCTGGTTTCCATTGCCTTGGGCGTGATCTTCCTGAAGGAAAAGTTGCGCACCCTGCAGTGGGTAGCCATTGGTTTCGGACTGGGCGCGGTCATCACCCTGACGTTTGCCTATGGAAATGTCCCCTACATCGCGCTGACCCTCGCTTTTTCCTTCGGCCTCTACGGCTTCGTGAAGAACCGCGTGGGCCGCACTGCCACGGCGCTGACGTCCCTGAGCATGGAAACCGCCATTCTTACGATCCCTGCGTTGGGGTTCCTTGCCTGGCTGGTGGCCTCACACAAGGACACGGTGATTTCCACCGGGCCCGTGCACTTCTGGCTGCTGGCCGCCAGCGGAATCATCACCGCGGTGCCGCTGCTGCTCTTCGGGGCCGCTGCGCGCCGCCTGCCCCTGACCACGCTGGGCACCCTGCAGTTCCTGGCACCCATCCTGCAATTCATCGTGGCGATGGTCGTTCTCAAGGAGCCCATGCCACCGGAGAGGCTGATCGGCTTTGCGCTGGTCTGGGTCGCGGTCATCATCTTGAGCATCGATATGGTCCGCCAACCCCGCAGGATCACCCCGGTCAAGGTCTCCTGACCCGCTGCTGCCCCAAGCGCGGTGTATTCCGGGCCCGGGTGCCATCCGGAAACGAAACGGCGGGCCGGGTTCCGAAGCTGTATTTACAGCTTCGGAACCCGGCCCGCCGTTGTGCGCGGATCCCTAGGCGTTGGCGCGGATGGCGCCTTCCAGCACGTCAAAGGCTTCCGCGAGCAGCTCGTCGCTGATCACCAGGGGTGGCAGCAGGCGGATGACGTTTCCGTAGGTGCCACAGGTCAGGACCAACACTCCGGCCGCCAAGCAGTCAGCGGCGATCTTCTTGGTGAGGTCCATGTCGGGTTCGATGCCGCCGGCCTTGACGAGCTCGATGGCCACCATGGCGCCGCGGCCGCGGATGTCGCCAATGGCCGGAACCTCGGCCTGCAGCTTGCGCATGCGGGTGAAGAACTGCTCTTCGATTTCGCGGGCGCGGGCCGCAAGGTCCTGCTCTTCCATGAACTTGATTGTCTCGAGCGCTGCCGCAACGGCAACCGGGTTGCCGCCGTAGGTGCCGCCCAAGCCGCCCGGGTGGACCGAGTCAAGCAGTTCAGCGCGGCCGACGATGCCCGAGAGCGGCATGCCGCCGGCGATGCCCTTGGCCACGGTGATGATGTCCGGGGTGATGCCCTCGATGTCGGAGGCGAACCAGGCGCCGGCACGGCAGAAGCCGGCCTGCACTTCGTCGGCGACAAAGACAATGCCCTGTTCCTTGGCCCATTCAGCGATGCGCGGCAGGAAGCCGGTGGCCGGGACGATGAAGCCGCCCTCGCCCTGGATCGGTTCGATGATGATGGCTGCGATCTGGTCGCCGCCGATCTGCTTCTCCATCGCCAGGATGGCGCGCTCGGCGGCTTCCTTGCCCGAGATGTTCGGGTTTTCCTCGCGGAACGGGTAGCTCATCGGCATGCGGTAGATCTCCGGAGCCAACGGACCGAAGCCTCGCTTGTACGGGGCAGCCTTGGCGGTCAGGCCCATGGTGAGGTTGGTGCGTCCGTGGTAGGCATGGTCGAAGGCGACAACTGCCTGCCGGCCGGTGGCCACCCGGGCAACCTTGATGGCGTTTTCTACCGCTTCGGAACCGGAGTTGAAGAAGACGGCCTTCTTGGCGTGGTCGCCCGGGGTGATCTCGGCCAGCTTTTCGGCCAGCTCGACGTAGCCCTCATACGGGGTCACCATGAAGCAGGTGTGGGTGAAGCGGGCCGCTTGGGCGGCCACAGCTGCGGCAACGCGCTCGTTGGAAGCGCCGACGGAAGTCACCGCAATGCCCGAGCCCAGATCGATGATGGAGTTGCCGTCGACATCGACGATCACCCCACCGTCGGCATCTGCAACGTAGACGGGCAACGAGGAAGCAACGCCCAGGGCCACGGCGTTGGTGCGTCGCGCTGCCAGTTCCACCGACTTGGGTCCGGGGAATGCGCCGTTGATCTGTCGTTTTTGTTCAATGCGATAGGTGATGCTCATGAACTTTCAGTCCTTTCCCGGACCTGGCGCTCCCGGCGTGTTTCCCCAACCGGATTCGCTGGAGGTGGGGGCACGGGGAAACCCGGCGGTTTGGTGGTGTGTACTTCCCAGTAGCCTATGCCGCCGCCGCGGGCTCCCGCCAGTGGAATCGGCACAGCCCACGGGCAAAGCTGCGGTGCAATTGCACAGGGCATCACCACGTTGCGTCCCGATGGCCCCACAAACGAAAACGAGGGCGGGCCCGCGTCCGGAAACTATTCCGGGGCACGGGCCCGCCAAGGGTTTCGATCTCAAACGGCTCAGAGTTCCGGTGCGATCTCCTCCGGGAGGTTACCCTCGTCTTCGGGGTGCCGGGACAGGTTGACCAGCGCAAGCGCCAGCCCGCCCCAGATGATCAGCAGCGAAATGATCAGCATGGTGATCGCGATGGGTGTCATCGTGTTGCCTCCTCGTCTTCAATCTCATGTTCTTCACGTGCGACAATTTCCGCGTACTCAGGATCATCGACCTTGGACTTGCGGCTCCAGGGAATCAGCGTGAGGATGATCGCGCCAACCACGAGTGCCCCGGCCATTCCCCAGCCGAACACGGCCAGGAAGTTCAGCGGGTAGCCCTCATAGGGTTCGGTGACTTTGGCGACGAACTCGTTGTAGAGCATGAAGGCCAGGACCACCGGGGAGACGACTCCAACCAGGATCATCCAGGTCTTGCGCATCTTGATCGTGGAATACCGGTTCAAGTGCGCGGAGAGCACCGGGAGCTTGCGGAAGACCCATGAAATCAGGACCACGGCTACCAGTGCCCCGGCGAGGATGCCGAAGCTATTCACGAACGCGTCGAAGGTGTCCAGTAGTTGCAGGCCGGTCACCGTGGGGAAGAGCACGATGGAGATCAGCGAGACCGGGATGCAAACGGCAAGGGAAGACTTGACGCGGTTCCAGCCCGATTTATCCTGCACCGCGGCCACGATGACCTCGAGGATCGAGATCAGCGAGGTGATCCCGGCGAAGACCAACGTGCCGAAGAACAACACACCCAGCACTGCCCCGAAGGGGGCCTCGGAGACGATGGTCGGGAAGGTGATGAAGGCCAGCCCGATGCCGGCGCCGGCCACTTCGTCGACGGCGGTTCCGGCCGTCTGGGCCATGAAGCCCAGTGCGGCGAAGACACCGATGCCGGCCAGGATTTCGAACCCCGAGTTGGCGAAAGCCACAACCATGCCCGAACCGGTCAGGTCGGTCTTGCGCTTGAGGTACGAGGAATAGGTCACCATGATGCCGAAGGCGACCGAGAGCGAGAAGAAGATGTGTCCATAGGCGGCTGCCCATACCAGCGGGTCGCCCAGGGCCTCCCAGTTCGGGGTGAAGAAGGCGTTCAGTCCGTCCATGGCGCCGGGCAGGAACAGCGACTGCACCACCAGCAGCACGAACATGACGATCAGCAACGGCAGGAAAATGCCGTTCGCCCGCGAGATTCCCCGGCGCACGCCTGCGACCATGATTGCGATGATCACGATCCAGACCACGAGCAGCGGCCAGAAAACGGCAGGGACATAATCGAAGCTGATCCCCGGGACATCGGCGACCTGCAGGAAGTCCTTGAGCAAGAAGGTTTCGGCGTCATCACCCCAGGCCTTGGTGACCGAGAACCAGGTGAACATGGCGGCCCACGCAATGATCAGCGCGTAGTAGATGGCGATGATGAAGCAGACCAGCACCTGCCACCAGCCCAGGACCTCCGCACCGCGGTGCAGCCTGCGGTAGGCAAGAGGGGCGGATCCGCGGAATTTGTGCCCAACGGCGTAGTCGAGGAAAAGCAGCGGGATGCCGGCACTGAGCAGCGCGGCGAGGTAAGGGATCAGGAAGGCGCCGCCACCGTTGTCGTAGGCGATGTACGGGAAGCGCCAGATGTTCCCCAAGCCGACGGCGGAGCCGATGGCCGAGAGAATGAAGAGTTTCCGAGTAGAAAATGTCTCTCTACTGGCCAGACTCGGTTTTCCGGCTGGAGCTGAAGATGGAGTGGTCATGCACCAACATTAACCCAGATGTGATCTCGGCTATAGGAGCTCGCCGACTTCTTCTTCCGTTTCCACCACAAAAGATCGTGCGGATGCACAAGGGACTGCGTAGTATTAGTGCATGGCCATCACTCTTTCGAAACTACTCGAGTCTCGCTCCCTGGCCCTGAAAGCACTCACCGGCATCTCCGACGTTGGACACAAACCCATCGAATGGGCGGCCGTCACGGAAATGCGCGACCCCTCACCCTTTCTCACCGGCGAGGAAATAGTCCTTACCACCGGCGTGCGCCACAACACCATCGCCAACCAGGAAGCGTTCGTGTCCACCGTGCACGCAGCCGGTGCACTTGCGTTGGGTTACGGCACCGGACTGAGCCACCGCAGCGTTCCCGCTGCCGTCATCCGCAAGGCAACCGAGCTGGGCCTGCCGGTGTTCGAGGTCCCCTACGAGACCCCCTTCGTGGCAATCACCAAGCTCATCGCAGACGCCCTGAACGACGATCACCTCAAGCGCCTCGAGCAACTCCTGCAAGGGCACCAGCAGCTGGCCTCCACGCTTCTCACCGGCGGGCTGCGCGCCATGCTGCGCGAGCTCTCCCGGATGCTGGGCACCGCGGTGGTGCTGACCCAGTTCGGGGCCCGCATCCACGGCCCGGAGCTGGGCGATGAGAACTGGCACAAGGTGCCCATCGCCACCGGCCTGAAAGACAAATGCACGCTGTACATCGCCGAACCCTACGATCACGATGGTTTGGTCCACTATGCCCAGGGGTTGATCGGGCTGGAGCTTGCCAACCAGGC
>JAUNVO010000402.1 GCA_030540695.1 Micrococcaceae bacterium
TGGTTTCGGCTCCGGAGTAGACCGGGCGCGAATATCCTCCGCGGGTTTGGTCGCGGCCCACGTCGCTAATGGCCGCCATGAGCGAATTGACTGTTTGCGTGTTCATGCTTGGGGTTCCTATCTTCCGACCATCAGGTAGGCAATCGGGGTGGCGATCAGCAGGGTCAGCGCCACGCGCTGGGCCCATATGGCGAACAGGTGCCAGAGCTTGATCGGGATGCGGGTGGCCAGGATGCATGGCACCAGGGCGGAGAAAAAGATGATCGCCGAGACGCACACTACCCCGATCACCAGGCGCAGCAGCTCAGATTCGTGCCCCGCGACCACGGTGGCCGGCAGGAACATCTCGGCGATGCCCACCGCGGACGCCTTGGCCGCGAGCATCGGGTCGGGCAGGCCCACGGCCCAGGTGATCGGCAGGAAAATGATGCCCAGCCAGTCGAAGACCGGGGTGAACCGGGCCAGCAGCAGCCCGATCAGACCCACGGAGAGGATCGAGGGCAGGATCGCCATCGACATCAGCACCCCGCTCTTGAAGTTGGTCCAGATGTTGGCACCCAGCCTCGGTGCGGTATCCAGCATCCCCATGGCCTCGGACCAGGCCGTGGCCAACCGGCGCGAGGTGACCTTTTGTTCGGGCTGCGGGGTGGCCACCGGGAAATAGGTGTCCTTGACCCTGCTCAGCGGCGGGATGCGCACCACGATGGCCGTGACCAGGAACGTCACCCCGAACGTGAGGAAGAAGTAGGGCAGCCAGAGGTGCATGATCTCCAGCGTCTTGGCCACGATCAGCATGAAGGTGACCGAGACGGTGGAGAATCCGGTGGCAATGATCGCCGACTCCCGTCCGGTGTACCGGCCGGATTGGTACATCCGGTCGGTGATCAGCAGGCCCAGCGAGTAGCTGCCGACGAACGATGCGACGGCGTCGATGGCCGATCGGCCAGGGGTGCGCCACAGCGGACGCATGACCGGTTGCACCAGCACGCCGACGAATTCCATCAGTCCGTAGCCCACCAGCAGGGCCAGGAAGATGGCGCCCACGGGCACGATCATGCCCACCGGGATCACCAGCTTGTCGAACAAACACGGCCCCAGGTCCGGTTCGAAGAGCAACGCGGGCCCCACGTTGAACACCATCATGGTGCCCGTGGCCAGGCCCAGGATGTTCAGGTACGCAAAGAGCGTCTTGATCCCGGAGTCACGCCAACGCCCGGAGGCGAAGGGATAGACCGTCCCGGCCAGGATCACCGCGAGGATCAGGTACTTGACCACCGGCCCCAGCCCCGTGGTGATCCCCGTGACCAGGTGGTCCAGCGGAATGGTCTCCTTTCCCGCGATGTTGATGGGGATGAAGAACATGAAGATCCCGATGAGGCTGTAGGCGAAGAAGCGCCACAGCCCGCGGGGCCGTTCGGTCGTTTCGAGTTCTTCGACCCGTGTCCCGATGCCGTCGTCCATCGCCGGGGCCCTACTTTTCCATCGGGATGCGCACCCCGCGCTCGTGCGCGACGTCGATGGCGCGCTCGTAGCCGGCATCCACGTGGCGGATCACGCCCATGCCCGGGTCGTTGGTCAGCAACGCCTCAAGCTTGGCGGCTGCGAGTTCAGAGCCGTCGGCGAGAGAGACCTGCCCGGCGTGGATGGAGCGGCCGATGCCGACCCCTCCGC
>JAUNVO010000403.1 GCA_030540695.1 Micrococcaceae bacterium
CACCAACGACTTTGATCAGATGGTCAAAGACTTCGTCACCGAGTGGACCCCCTACCAGGGGGAGCATGCGCCGGACCTATGGCCGCTGGCTCTGAGGGAAGAGATCGAAAGGGTCTCCGACCTCGTCTACCGGGACATCAACAACGGCGTCTACCGGTGCGGGTTCGCCGGGACACAGTCGGCGTACGAGGCGGCCTACGACCAGTTGTGGACACGGATGGACTGGTTGGAGGAGCGGCTTTCAGGACGTCGCTATCTGGTGGCGGAGCAGCTCACTCTTGCGGATATCCGGCTGTGGCCGACGCTGGTGCGGTTTGACGCGGTCTATCACGGGCACTTCAAATGCAATCGTCAAAAACTCACTGAGATGCCGGTGCTGTGGGCCTATGCGCGGGATCTGTGGCAGACGTGGGACTTCGGCTCGACGGTGAATTTTGAGCACATCAAGGCGCACTACTACGCCACGCACTTGGACATCAACCCGACCGGGGTCATCCCTAAAGGGCCGGAGGAGTCGGGTTGGACCATCCCGGCCGGGCGCGGGGGAATGAACTAAGAAGGCGTATCCACAGGAACACCGAAAGGCCCGGTCCAATGGACCGGGCCTCTTAGATGGTTCCTGTTTTCAGCGACCAATCACGGTTCGGGCGTCTCGTCCTCGTCAGTGGCGTCCCCGGTTGTGGCGGCGTCTGTCCCGACGGGCGCCTCCTCAACGGCTGCTGGTGGCTCGGCCTGCTCGGTAGGAGACTGGTCCAGGGTGGTCTCGTCTTGAGGGGCTGTTTCAGCCGCGACCTTGCTTTCGGTCTGGCTGTGAAGAGTCTCGTCAGTGTCAGGCTGAGCGGCATCTGGGATGGGTTGGGCGCCGGCTGGGCATAGAGGCGGCGTGGTGCCAGACGCGATCTCGAAGTAGTCCCCGCCTGCGATGACCGTCTCCCCGACCGTGTAACTGTAGGTGTAGTCAACCCTGAACGACAGAGACGAATTGGCGCTGTTGGGTTCTCCCACGAGGAAGATGATGAGGCTGCGGCATTCTTGCGCACCCGTGCCAGTCACGGTCAATTGAGTGGGGTTAAGAACGAACTCCGGCCGCGACACGCCATTCAGCGTCGCGTCGCTGAGTGTCAGAAGGATGGTGGCAGTGATGCCAGGTGGCAGCGTGACGCAGAAGGTAGTCTCGACCCAGTAACCCTTCGGCCAACCCACGCATCCCTTATTCCCGGGAGTTTTGTGGGCCTGGCCCGTACCCGGATCGATGTCGATCTGGTTGCATTCAGGTGTCGTGTTGTTGGGCGAACACGCCACAGCAAACGCGGGCGTAGCCACGGCAACGACGGGGACGCTCCAGGCAGCTCCCTTGACGAGCGTGCGGCGGCTCGGCGTGAGTCCGCCACCGTTGTGCTGTGAGGTCATGTGAAGGTTCCCCTTTGTTGAAGTCTGAGCGTTGTGATGTCCACGGGCAAGGCAAAGAAGTGCGCGAGCGCATGTTCACTGTAGCGTGCTGTCGGCTCGCGTCAAGTCCCTTGCACCCAACAGTCCCCTCCCACTGTGAGAGATGCACCACAGTGACCCCCCATCCCGCACCCTGCAGCCCAGCCTCGACCCGCTCCAGCCATCCTGCCACGGTCCCGTAACATCGAGCACCGTGACCGACGCGACCCACTTCCCTCC
>JAUNVO010000092.1:0-9108 GCA_030540695.1 Micrococcaceae bacterium
CTAGCCCAGCGACAGGACGGTGACCTCGGCGTCGCGTAGCTCCTGGAGGACATCGGCGGTCTTCTGCGGGTGCACGGCGGCGGTCAGCGGGGAGATCACGGTGGTGGTGAACCCCTGGGCCTTCGCGTCAAGGGCGGTCGCGCGCACGCAGAAGTCGGTGGCGATGCCCACGATGTCCACGTCGGTGATGCCTTGTTCACGCAGCCAGTCTCCCAGCAACGCCCCGGTTTCGTCGGCGTCGGAGCTGCCCGCTTCGGCCAGCAAACCCTCGAATCCGGAGTACGCGGCAGTAAACCGGCCCTTGCGGAAGTAATGGCCGATAAATTCGGCTGCCTCCGTGAGAGCCGGATGTAGCAGTGCACCGGACTGCCCGGCGACGCAGTGCACCGGCCAGGTGTCGAGAAAATCGGGTTCGGTGGAAAAATGGGTTCCCGGATCGATGTGCCAGTCCTGCGTGGCAACCACCTGCGCGTAGCTTTGTGCCCGTTCGCGCAGATCGGTGGCTATGGCGGTGGCAACAGCCGCTCCGCCTTCCACACCCAGGGACCCGCCCTCGCAGAAATCGTTTTGCACATCGACAATGATCAATGCCCGTGGGGCAGGTTGCCCTGCGGTGCTGATTGGTTCTTGGCTCATATGGCCTTTTCCTTTCGCCGTGCTCAGTTCTCGTCTATGAAGTGGGTGGGAATCACCGGTTCCCCGCGCTGCAGGCGGCGGGAGCTGCCGGGCATCTCCTGGATCGAATCGTGGTGGCGCGTGGTGGCGCGGCGCACTCCTTCGGCCCCCGTGAAGCCGGGGTCAATCTCGCCGGCGTTCACGAACCGGGTCAGCAGCGCGCGGTCATTGGCATCCGTTGCGGGGATCTCTCCGACGCCAACCAGCTCATCGGTGGCCCGGCCGCGTTCGTTCAACCGGCGTACCGCGTACTTTCGTCCGCCCACCGAGGTCTTGTTCGTCGCGGCCTTGGCGACATCGACGAACTCGCCGTTATCGTTCTGGCGGGAAACCAGCTTGTAGACCATCGAGGCCGTCGGGTACCCGGAACCGGTCACCAGCGACGTGCCCACGCCGTAGGCATCCACGGGTGCCGATTGGAGCGCCGCGATCGCGTATTCGTCAAGGTCGGAGGTGACCATGATGCGGGTGTTCTCGTTGCCCAGGTCATCGAGCAGCGTGCGCACCCAGCGGGCCTGTTCCACCAGGTCCCCGGAATCCAGGCGTACGGCGCCAAGCTCGGGACCCGCCACCTCCACCGCGGTCCGCACGCCGGCCTCCACGTCGTAGGTGTCAACCAGCAGCGTGGTGTCCGCGCCCAGGGAAGCCACCTGGGCCTCGAAGGCGGCGCGTTCGGAATCATGGAGCAGCGTGAAGGAGTGCGCCGCGGTTCCCACGGTCTTGATCCCGTAGCGGTGCCCCGCCTCGAGATTGGAGGTCGCATGGAACCCGGCGATGACTGCGGCACGGGCCGCGGCGACGGCCGAATGCTCCTGGGTGCGCCTGGATCCCATCTCGATGCATGGGCGCTCCCCGGCGGAGGCAATCATGCGCGAGGCGGCGGAGGCGATGGCGGAGTCATGGTTCAGCGCCGAGAGGATGAAGGTCTCAAGCACACAGGCCTCGGCGAACGTCGATTCGACACTGAGCACCGGGGAGTTGGGGAAGTAGATTTCCCCTTCGGCGTAGCCGTGGATGTTTCCGCTGAAAGAGAAGTCCTCCAGATACTTCACCGTGGTGGCATCCACGACCTTGGTGTCGGTGAGGAAGCGCAGCTGCTCGTCGGTGAAACGGAAGTCCTTGATCCCCTCCAGGATCCGGCCGGTGCCCGCGACCACTCCGTAGCGCCGCCCGTCGGGCAGCCTGCGGGCGAAGGCCTCGAAGACGCTGGGGCGGTGGGCCGCTCCCGAGTGCAGGGAGGCCTGCAACATCGTCAATTCGTAGTGGTCGGTGAACAATGAGGTTGACTGCTGCCACATAGCAGGTGGGCTCCTCGCAACGGGGGACTGGGACGGGGTAGGCGAAAACGGTTTATTTGCGCCGCTGGCCGGCTCATGGGCGCACAGCCATCCGAGCACGGCTGGCGGGGCCCAAAGAGCATCGAATGCGCAAACGTTAGTAGACACTCTAGACCCGGCACGCCCCACACGGCGCCCCGGGCTACGGGTTGGGCGTGCTTGGGCCAAAGCTGAAGCGGCGTTGGCCAGAGCCCGGGTTCGCATCTTTGCCGCCCGGTCGTAGAATGGATGGCATGCCAACCATGACTGCGATGCCCGATGTGCTTGAGCACGTGGAGCAGGCACAAGCACACGAACTAGATCAGCCCTACAACCTGATTGTCTGGAACGACCCGGTCAATCTCATGAGCTACGTCAGCTATGTCTTCCAGTCCTACTTCGGCTATTCGGAGTCCAAGGCGGAGAAGCTGATGATGCAGGTCCACGAGGACGGCCGCAGCACCGTGGCCACCGGGAGCCGCGAGAAGATCGAGAGTGACGTCAGCGCCATGCATGGCTTCGGGTTGTGGGCCACCCTGGCGAAGGCGGATGCTGCCTAGATATGGCGCGGGCATTCAGAAGTACACGACGCGGATATTCAGCGAGTTTCGAGGCCGCCGAGCGGCAGTTGCTCCGTGGCCTGTTCCAGGACGTCATTACGTTGCTGGAACCAGAGAGGGCCGAGGACGAGGATCCGCTCTGGGCGATGGTCGGGCTGGACCCCAACGCGCACAAGGCCGGTTTCGCGGCCCCCACGGACGGCGCCACCAGGCGCCTGCTGCCGGATGCCGATCCGGATGACGCCGAAGCCTCGCTGGAATTCCGCCGGCTGTCCGAACGCGGCATCCGCGAGTCCAAGATCGGTGCGCTGCGTGAAGCTGCCCTGGTGCTCGAAGCGGGCAACGTGTTGCTGAGCGATGAGGCGGCTCCGCGCTTTGCCGCAGCGCTAAACGACGTACGCCTGGTGTTGGCCGAACGCTTGGGCCTGGTGGACGAGGAAGACGCAGCACGGATCCATGCCCAGGACGACTGGTCGAAGGCCGAAAGCGTCGATGAATACCTGGCGCTCGTCTACAACTTCGTCACCTGGCTGCAGGAATCACTGATGCAGGCCCTGCTGAAATCACTGTGACCCGGGCAACACTGTGTCGGGCTTGCTGGGTGTTCGCACGGTGGAGCACGTAGGCTTCTTAGATCATGACAAGTGTGTCCCCTAGCGATAAAAGACCATCCGAGCGGCCCCGGGCAGATGCCCCGTTGGGGATCTTCGACTCCGGGGTCGGCGGCCTGACCGTTTCACGCGCCATCATTGACCAGCTCCCGGGCGAATCCACGCTCTACGTCGGAGACACCGCGAACTCGCCCTACGGCCCGCTGCCGATCGCGCAAGTGCGGGCCAATGCCCTGGGCGTGATGGATGAATTGGTCGATGCCGGGGTGAAACTGTTGGTCATTGCCTGCAATTCCGCCTCCGCCGCCGTGTTGCGCGATGCCCGTGAACGCTACACCGCCCGCTACGGGATCCCCGTGGTCGAGGTCATCCAACCGGCCGTGCGCCGTGCCGTCTCGGCGACCCGCAACGGAAAGATCGGGGTCATCGGGACCCTGGCCACCATCGGCTCACGGGCCTACGAGGATGCGTTTGCCGCGGCCCCGCACTACTCGATCACCTCGGTGGCCTGCCCGCGTTTCGTGGAGTTCGTGGAAAACGGGATCACCACCGGGACCGAGCTCATGGAAACCGCCGAGGCCTACCTTGCTCCGCTCAAGGAAGCGGGCGTGGACACCCTGGTGCTGGGCTGCACCCACTATCCGCTGCTCACCGGCGTGATCTCCTACGTCATGGGCCGGGACGTCACCCTGGTCTCCAGCGCCGAGGAAACGGCCAAGGACGTGTACCGGGCGCTGATGGGCAACGAGTTGGCACGCACCGGGGAAGAAGAACCCACACACCAGTTCCTCGCCACGGGGGACGCCACAAGTTTTGAGATCCTGGCCAGGCGCTTCCTGGGCCCGGAAGTGCTCGCGGTCGAACAAGTCGACCACGTCTCAGCCCACTATCCGACCGGCTCCATCTCGATGATTACCCCGCAGATGGTGGCCCATTCGAAAGCGAGTGCCTCATGAAGCTCACGATCATTGGTTGCACCGGGTCCTTCCCCGGTCCGGGATCACCGGCCTCCTGTTACCTGATCACGGCGTTCGACGGTGAACGCGACTGGAAGATCCTGCTGGATCTGGGCTCCGGGGCGTTGGGCGTGCTGCAGCGCTACACGGACATCAAGGACCTCGACGCGATCTTCATCTCGCACCTGCACCCGGACCACTGCATGGATTTGTGTGGCATGCACGTGGCCATCCGCTGGGATCCGGCCGGCTGGGGCCGGGAGCGGATGCTGGTGCACGGACCGGCCGCCACGGCGGACAGGATGGCCACCGCCTACGGCCTTCCGTTGGATGAGGGAATGCACCCCGACTTCGATTTCCGGCATTGGACATCGCACACACCGGTGAAGATCGGCCCCTTCTCCATCACGCCCTATCCGGTGCGCCACCCCATCGAGGAGTCCTACGCGCTTCGCGTGGAAGCCACCGAGCCGATGGCCGACGGAACGCTGCAAACCAGCGTGCTGACGTACTCCGGGGACACGGATTCGTGCGCCGAACTCGTTGAGGCCGCCCGCGGCGCGGACATGTTCCTGTGCGAAGCGGCCTTCGAGGAGGGCCGTGACGACGAGATCAAGGGCGTGCACCTCACCGGGCGCCGGGCCGGCGAAGCCGCGACGCAGGCCGGGGCCGAACGTCTGCTGCTGACCCACATCCCGGTGTGGACCGACATCAACACCGTGGTCAACGAGGCCAAGGAGGTCTACTCCGGGGGTATTGCCGTGGCGGTCTCCGGTGTCACCTACGGGGTGTTCTCCGGCTCGCAGCTGGGCACACCCAAGTCCCTTCCCACCGCCCCGGTGTCCATCGTGCGCTCGGCGCCGAATCGCGAGTGGCAGGGAACCAAGTCGCGATCCAAGCGCAAGTAACAGCAGGCTGTTGCCGTGCCGGCGGGCCGATGCCCGCACGGGGATGTCCATCGTGTGCGGCCTCGCCTCCGGCGGGACCGCACAGCGGGCGGGTCGACGGGACGGACACCGCACGGCGACTAGACTTGAAGCCATGACTTCAGCACCAAGCACCCCAACAGTGCGCGCCGACGGGCGCGCAGTCGACAAACTCCGTGAGATCACCATTACCCGTGGCTGGTCCAAGCAGGCCGAAGGTTCCGCGCTGATCGAATTCGGCAACACGAAGGTGCTGTGCACCGCCTCCTTCACCGAGGGCGTGCCCCGCTGGCTCAAGGGCCAAGGCACCGGCTGGGTCACCGCCGAGTACGCCATGCTGCCCCGCGCCACCAATACCCGCAACGGCCGCGAGTCGGTCAAGGGCAAGATCGGTGGGCGCACCCACGAGATCTCCCGGCTGATCGGCCGATCACTGCGTGCGGTTATCGACACCAAGGCGCTGGGGGAGAACACGATCGTGCTGGACTGCGACGTGCTGCAGGCAGATGGCGGCACCCGCACCGCGGCCATCACCGGTGCCTACGTCGCACTGGCAGAGGCCATCGAGTGGGCACGGGAGAACAAGTTGGTGCGCAAGAACGCCACGGTGCTCACCGATTCCGTCGCAGCGATCTCCGTCGGAATCATCGGCGGCACCCCGATGCTGGACCTTCCCTACGAGGAAGACGTGCGTGCCGAGACCGACATGAACGTCGTGGTCACCGGGGCCGGCGACTTCGTGGAGGTCCAGGGAACCGCCGAGGGTGCGGCCTTCAACCGGTCCGAACTCGACTCCCTGCTGGATTTGGCCCTAGTGGGCACCACCGAGCTGGCACGCATCCAGCGTGAAACCCTGGACCAGGGCGCATGAGTCCAGCCCCGCGGCTGGTGTTGGCCACCCACAACCAAGGCAAGCTCCGGGAGCTCCGGGAGCTGCTACGCGACCAGGTCCCGGGACTCGATGTAGACACGCAAGTCGTTGACGCCGGCGCCGTCGGGGCACCGGACGTCGTTGAGGATGAAGTCACCTTCGAGGGCAATGCGTTGCTCAAGGCCCGTGCCGTGTGCAAAGCCACCGGGCTGGTGGCCATTGCCGATGATTCCGGCCTTTCGGTTGCCGTGCTCGGAGGTGCCCCGGGGATCTTCTCGGCGCGTTGGTCCGGCCGGCACGGGGACGACGAAGCCAACATCGACCTGCTGCTGGGACAACTCGGCGACATCGGTGACGCGCACCGCGGCGCCTCGTTCGTCTGCGCTGCCGCCCTTGCCACCCCCGCGGGACTGGTTGCCGTGGAACTTGGCCACCTTGCCGGCACATTGCTGCACGAGCGCCGCGGCACCGGCGGGTTTGGTTACGACCCGATCCTGAAGCCGGTGGACCACGATCTTTCCGTGGCTGAGCTTTCGGCCACGGAAAAGAACGCGATCAGCCACCGCGGGCGGGCGTTCCGTGCGTTGCTGCCGCAGATCGTGAAGGCACTCGCGGAGCAGGACACCGCATAAGCCGCGGCACCTATACGGCGGGGGCCAAAGGACGACCCGCCACCGGCAGCACTCCGGTGGCGGGTCGTCCTTTTGTGTGTGGCGGCACGTGGGGATCCGGTGGAGGCCGGCAGCCGGGCCTGGCGACTGACGTGGAACGGCAACCCAAAAAAATATTTTGCATCCCCTGCATCCAAGGTGCCGACTTCCGGGGAAGTAAGGGATATCACACCAACACCCCCCTGTGGGGGGCCTTCGGAAGGTAAGCACCATGCGTAAGACAACCACCATCATCGCAGCGGTCGCGGGATTCAGCATGATCGGCCTCGGGGCGGCCCCCGGGTATGCGGCACCGAACGATGCACAGCTCTCCGTGTTCCACGGGGTCCCGGATCTTCCGGTCGATGTCTACGTCAACGGCAAGTTGACCCTTGATGATTTCAAGCCCGGCGACATGGCCGGCCCGCTGGAACTTGCCGAGGGCACCTATACGGTGGCGATCACCGCAGCGGATGCCAAGGACGACAGCTCCCCGGCCATCGGACCGGTTGACCTGAAGCTCGCCGCGGGCGGGAACTACACCGCAGCGGCGCACCTGAGCGCCGACGGCAAGCCCACCGCCACCCTGTTCACCAACGACACCTCCAAGGTCAAGGCGGGGGACGGACGCCTCACGGTCCGCCACGTGGCAGCCGCGCCGGCCGTTGATGTGCTCGCCGGCAAGGACGCGGTGATCACCGACCTGTCAAACCCCAACGAGTCGAAGCTCGATCTTCCCGCAGGCACCGTCTCGGCATCGGTTGCGGCCACCGGAACCACCAAGGCGTTGATCGGGCCGGCAGATGTCATGGTCAAGGAAGGCACCGGCACGATCGTCTACGCCTGGGGCAGCCTGGATGATGACAATCTTGCCCTGGCCACCCAGTCGATCGCCGGACTGGGTTCTGCCCCGGGCGGGGTGCCGACCGGCACCGCCGAGGTCAAGGACCCCATGGCCGCACAGGGACTGCTCGTTGGTTTCGGCGCCATCCTGTTGGCAGGCTTTGCCTTCTTCGGCCGCAAGCTGCGTCCGGCAACCATCCGGAAGTAGGCATCATGAACCGGCTTCCCGGCATTGCCGCGGTGGCCCTGATCGTGCTCGGGGGCGCAACGTCAAGCGTGTCCCCGAGCGCCGCCGGCGGCCCCCTTGCCCCCATGGGGGTCGCCACCGCCAGTGCGCCGGCGTCGTCATCGCTTTCCCCCATGCAGCGAACGACGCCGGCCCCGGCACCCGTGCAGGTCCTGCCGGAGATCCAGGTGAAGGACGCACGCGTCAAGCCCGTGGCCCAGGCCCCTGCCGCACCAGCAAGGATCCGGTATCGGGGAATCGGGGCGGACATGCCCGCCTCCGCGGTGGGCATCGCCCGGGACGGAGCCATGGAAGTGCCCGATGATGCGGCGATCGCCGGATGGTACCGCTACTCGGCAGCCCCGTCGCAAAGATCCGGGAGCACCATCATTGCTGCGCATGCCGGATCCATTCCAACCCCGCGCGGACCGCTGTATGACCTGCGTGCCTCGCGGGCGGGCCAGGAGATCGAAATCATCGACACCCGGGGTGCGGTGACACGCTGGAAGGTGGATGCAGTCCAGCAGCTGCACAAGGAGACCCTTGACCTTGATCCGTATTTCCTGGACACGGGGGAGCGGAAACTCGTGCTTTTTACCTGCGGGGGGCGCTGGGATGCGGCGCGGCAAAGCTACGAGGACAACATAATTGTCACGGCCATCCCTGCAGGATAGTATCCATGGCATGCTCCCGGAGTGTTGCGCGGGGCCCTTGGGTGGAGGTGGGGATGGATACGCACGACGTTGAGGCGCTGGGCCGCGCCTTTTCCGCCGGCGAGCCCGAAGCCATGCGCGGAGCCTACGAAAAGTTTTCCCCGCTGGTGTTCACCCTGGCACTGCGCGCGGTGCAGAACCGGCAGGACGCAGAGGACATCGCCCAGCAGGTTTTTGTTGCGGCATGGCGATCCCGGGAGGGGTTCGACCCCTCGAAGGCGGCATTGGGCCCCTGGCTGGTGGGGATCACGCGGAACAAGATCCACGACCTCTATGAGCTGCGGACCCGTTCGCGGCGCAATGAATCAGCGGTCATCGACACGGTCCAGGGAAAGCAAAGCACCATCGATACCGAATCCAGCGTGTTGGACCGTGTCTTGGTGCTCGACGCCCTGGAGCGGCTGGGCTCGCCCCAGCGCGAGATTCTTCACATGGCTTTCTACGGCGATCTGACACACGCGAGCATCGCTGAAAGAATGAACCTGCCGTTGGGAACGGTTAAGTCACATATCAACAGGAGCCTGAGAAAGCTCCGGGAAGCAATGGCGGTGAGCGATGCGACATCTTGATGATGGCGAACTTGCCGACATCGCGTTGAACGGCTTGGCCGCCCTGGACGTTGAACCACGGGAGCACCTGCTCTCCTGCCCTGACTGCTCGGTGGAGGCCAAGGCGTTTTCCTCCATCGGATCGGTGGCCCGCAGCGAAGACTCGCTCGAGCACCCGCCGGCAAGCGTGTGGGATCGGATCGCCGTCGAGCT
>JAUNVO010000092.1:9208-11612 GCA_030540695.1 Micrococcaceae bacterium
GGTGCGGGCCCATCGGAAGAACCAGCACCGCACGGCGCCGCGAACCCGTCCGGCGTCGCGTCCGGAGATGGGCGGCCGGCGGGGAGGAAAGCGGACGAAGGCCTGGATTGCCGGCGCCGCGGCGATCAGTTTCGTGCTCGGCGGGGTGGTTGCCGTGGGAATCGTGCAATTCACTTCTCGGGACACAACCGACGTGGTGGAGCAGGCGGCCCTGGAACCGTTGCCCGGGTGGGATGCCCGCGGAACCGCCCGCGTGGAAGACAGCGCCGGGAAGCTGCAGCTGGTGGTCGATCTTCCGGATACCAAGGTCTCGGGTTTCCGCGAGGTCTGGCTGCTGGATTTGGCGGGCAAGACCCCCGGACTGCTCAGCGTCGGCACCCTGAACGGGGACCAAGGCGTCTTTGACCTGCCGTCCGGGGTGGACCTGGCGAAATACAACATCGTGGACGTCTCGAACGAGCCCTTTGACGGCGATCCCGCGCACAGCAGCGACAGCATCGTGCGCGGGGAACTGGGCACGGTCGGCTGAGTAACCAAGCAGTGCCATCTCGCGGGCTGGGTGGATGCAGCATTCACTGCATCGGCCAAGCACCTGGTGAGGGGTCGGTCGTGGTTCTTCCACCGGTGGGACAGCCGTAATTTCCCGGTGCGTCACGGAACCTGCCCGATGCTGCCGCGGCCCCGGCCGGAGCGATAACGACGGATCAGCCCGGCGGTGGAGGAATCGTGATCCATCGGCGGCAGCGGATCTGCGGTGAGCTCCCCGGCGATGGTGTTGGCCAGGAGCTTGCCCAGTTCCACTCCCCACTGGTCGAAGGAGTCCACGTCCCAGATGACGCCTTCGGTGAAGACCTTGTGTTCATACAGGGCGATCAACATGCCCAGGCTACGTGGGTCGAGGCGGTCCAGGAGCAAGGTGGTGCTTGGTTGGTTGCCCTTGCACACCCGATGCGGGATCTGGCCCGCGGATGAACCGGCCTCGCGCAGCTGCGCGGCCGATCGGCCAAAGGCCAAACCCTCGGCCTGGGCGAAGACGTTGGCCAGCAACAGGTCATGCTGGTGGGCCAGTTCGCTCAGCGGCTCGATCACCGCGATGAAATCGCACGGAACCAGCTTGGTTCCCTGGTGCAGGAGTTGGTAGAACGCGTGCTGGCCGTTGGTCCCCGGCGCACCCCAGATGACCTGGCCACTCTGGTGCTCCAGCTGCGCACCGGAGCGGGTGACATGTTTCCCGTTGCTTTCCATCTCCAGTTGCTGCAGGTAGGCGGGAAAATGTGCGAGGTAGTGGCTGTAGGGCAGTACCGCCTGGGACTGGGCACCGAGGAAATTGTTGTACCAAACGGAAATCATCCCCATGATGACCGGGATGTTGCGCTCCAACGGTGCGGTGCGAAAGTGTTCGTCGACGTCGTGGAAACCTCCGAGCATCTCGGTGAAGTTTTCCGGGCCTATCGCGACCATCAAGGACAGGCCGACGGCGGAATCGATGGAATACCGCCCACCCACCCAGTCCCAGAAGCCGAACATGTTCTCCGGGTCGATGCCGAATTCGGTGACTCCGCCCGTATTGGTGGACACCGCGACAAAGTGCCGGGCGATGGCCGAGGTGTCGCCGCCGAACCCGGCCAGTATCCAGGCGCGGGCGGTGGCGGCATTGGTGAGCGTCTCCAGGGTGTGCCAACTCTTGGAACTGATGATGAAGAGCGTTTGCGCCGGATCCATGCCGCGGGTCGCTTCGGTGAACTCGGCGCCGTCGACGTTGGAGACGAACTCGAGGCGCAGGCCCCTGTCGCTGAAGGCACGCAGTGCCTGGCACGCCATCCGTGGGCCCAGGTCCGAACCGCCGATCCCGATGTTGACGACATTGCGGATCCGCTGGCCGGTGTGCCCGGTCCAATGCCCGTTGCGCAGATCGGTGGCGAAGGACGCCATCTTCTCCAGCACCCGATGGACCTCGGGCACCACATCCATGCCGTCAACCATGATCCGTGCCTCCCGTGGAGCGCGCAACGCGGTGTGCAGCACCGCGCGGTCCTCCGAGACGTTGATTTTCTGTCCCTCGAACATGGCGGCGATCTTTTGGCGCAAACCGCACTGCTGGGCAAGGTCGAAGAACAAGTCCAGCGTTTCGCCGTTGATTCGGTTTTTGGCGAAGTCGGCATACAACCCCGGGACCTCGAGGGCCAAGTTGGCGCCGCGGTCCGGATCCGCATCGAAGAGTTGACGCAGGGTCACCGGGCGCATCGCCTCGGCGTGGCTTTGAAGGGCCCGCCACGCGGCAAGCCCCGTGCGGACCGAGGGGTCGGGGGCGCGTTCGGGCTCGTGGCTTTCGGTGCGTGGCGTGGACATTGTCTTCCTCCTGGTGGTGCAGTGGTTCCCTGCCTAGAGGCCAGGGAACGCTTCG
>JAUNVO010000404.1 GCA_030540695.1 Micrococcaceae bacterium
GCATTGAGTCAACATTCCACAGCGCGAGCATCAGTCCGGGACCGGCCTGGAGGAACAGGATCTCGCCGGGAATGAAGTTGATTTCGCGAAACCCCAGTCCCGTGACGTAGAAGTCACGGGAGCGTTGGACATCGCGCACACCCAGGGTCAGTGCAGTGATCGTCGGGAGCGTGTTTAACGTCATGGATCCAAGCATAGGCCCACGTGGAAGCGGTCAATGGGAATTCTTGGCAACTAACTGTCGTACATGCGTTCTAATCTCGTCTTGTATAGAACAAAGTTTCTAATAAAATGGTTGGGTGCATGGGTTTATCCGGCGGCTGCCGTCTCCCCTGGAAGGGAGGGGGCCACGCCGGGGATGGCCATGTGACGGGAAGGTGGAGAAGGAATGGGAATCTTTACCCAGTCGATCGAGGTTGACTGCACGCCGGCAGGTGTTCCGATCCGCATGCGTTGGCAGGGCCGCGAGTATAGGTTGGCGGCAGAGCCTGTTCGCTGGTTTGAAAGAAGAAACTGGTGGAAAGAGGAATTGCGCGCCGAGCGCGGGCGGGGCCCCGGGCTCGTGGACTACGAGGTGTGGCAGTTGCAGGTCAGGCTCGCCGGCCTGGGTGACATGCGCACCTTCGAGGTGTCCCGGCAGGTCGAGACCGGGCGCTGGCGCATCATTCGCATGCCCCAGGCCTACCGGGAAAGCGCGTAGTGGCAGGGCCGGGTGTGGCTCGGGGTGGGCGATTGGAGCATCGTGGGCCATGGCCATGGCCGTTGACCGACCCAAGTGCGAGGCTGGGAGTATGAGCCTGAAGCGAGGACGCGAGGGGCTCGAGCAGGGGAGTGCTCCGATGGAAGAAGTATTCGATGCCGCAATCATTGGCATGGGCCTCGGTGGTGAAGTGGTTGCCGATCGGCTGCTCACTGCCGGCAAGAAGGTTCTGCTCTTTGGGGGCGAGCTCATTGGCGGGGAATGCGCCTACTGGGCCTGCATTTCTTCCAAGTCCATCCTGCGCGCTCCGCAGGTAAGCCTCGAGGCAGCCAGGGTGGCAGGGGCCTCGGCGGGACTACCGCGACTACATGGTCCGGCACCTCGATGACAGTGTGCAGGAGCGGGGATATGCCCAGCGCGGAGCAGCCGTGATGCGGGGGTGGGCGGCAATCACCGGCCCGGGACGCGTGGGATGCAACGGGCGGGAGTATCAGGCGCACCACATCATCATTGCCAGCGGCACCGAGCCGTTCATCCCGGACGTTCCGGGAGTCGCTGGAATCACCACCTGGGGAACCCGTGAGGTCTACACGCTCAAGACGGTGCCGCAATCGGTAGCCATTGTCGGTCGTAGCGCGGTTGCCTTGGAGGCCGCCTTCTTCCTGGCCGGCTTCGGGGTCAAGGTCACCGTGCTGAATCGAAGCGCCCGGTTGCTGGACCGTGAAGAGTCCGCGGTCTCGACGCTCGCCGAAGAATGCCTGCGCGAGCCGGGGGTCAAGATGTTGACCAGCAGCTCAATCGCCAGCGGGTGGCGCGCGGATGACGGGGCCAGTGCCCCGGTGTTGGACCAGGGTGGGGAAATCGCGGTGGACGCCCTGATCTTCGCCACCACAAGCATCCGGCGCGCCGGGGGCTGGATGTGTCACGGGCCCGGGCGACTCTTGA
>JAUNVO010000093.1 GCA_030540695.1 Micrococcaceae bacterium
TTTTCTCCGTTCGGATGAAGCTTTCAGTTTCTGCATCAGATTTTAGGATGCACAGCAGAAAACAATACACAGCTGAGCGCCCCCTGACCATTCGCTGGTCAATCACGCCATGAGGGCGCCGGCGGCGTTGAGGTGCATCGGGGAGAATGGATTCCACGTTCCAGTGATCCACGAGCGCTGGTTGTCCTGACAGGAAGTGGCTACCCAATGTTGCTCTCCACTACAAGAAGATCTTCTGACGTGGTGTTACTCATCAATCCCAACTCCAATCCTGCCACGACGGCGATGATGCACGCCTTGGCCCAGCACCAGCTCACCGGTCATTCCCTGCAGCTTGTGAGCATCAGCGCCGCTGGAACCCCGCCCATGATCACCCATCCGGTGGCCCTGCAGGAATCGGTGGGCCCGGTCCTGACCGCGGTTCGCGGATATCTCGCCGGGCCGCGGGGGCACGAGGTCGCCGCGATCATCATCGGTGCCATGGGAGATCCCGGCCGGGCCGAACTGGCCACCGAACTGGGCATTCCGGTGATCGGCATCGGTCAGGCGGCGATCCTTGCCGCTGCTTCCACCCATCGCCCCTTTGCCATGGCCACCAGCACCCCGGACCTGGTTTCTTCTTTGACTGACTTGGTGGAATCTCACGGCTGCGCAGAGCATTTTCTCGGTGTCGAGCTCACCTCGTCCTGCCCGCTGGAACTCGCCACCGATCCCGAGGCGCAGTTTGTGCAATTGCGCGATGCCGCACGACGCGGGCATGGGCGAGGGGCACGTGCAGTGATCATTGCCGGTGGCCCGTTGTCAGAGACAGCCCGGCGCATCGCCCGGGGCGAAGACTTCGAGGTCATCGAACCGATCCCCAGCGCCTGCCGGATGATGTTGCGGGCACTGGATCTTTGATCCGGCTCCCCGGCGCCGCCTACTTCACCGGGCTTAGGAACAGGGTTCCCTGGATGACGCTGCCGATGAAGGTCTTGGTCGCCACCAGCAACCAGGCCGTGGCCAACGCGATGAACCCGGCAACCGCCATCGCTTCGAAGGCAACCAGCCCGGTGTGCGCCGCCAACCCGCTCAGACCGGTCACGCAGGTCCCCACGGGGAAGGTGAACGACCACCAGGTCAGGGAGAACGGCAGGTGTTCGCGAGCGGTGCGAATGGTGATGACAGCGGCGATCGAGGCCCACAGCAGGGCGAATCCGAGCACCGGAACCCCATAGAGGATCCCGAAGGCTTCCAACGCCTGGGCGAGGAATCCGGAAACGGCCAGGTGCGCATTGGCGCCCAAGAGGTTTGCCGCGGTGATCGATTGGCCCAGCGGACCCAGCACGATCCAGAAGGTGGGAATCGCCGCCGCGGGACCAGCCTTGTGCGCAATGAGGCGGCCCCAGATCTGCGGGATGATCATCATGGAGGCCAGCAAGCTGAGGCCGAACATGGCGTAGCAGGCCAGCAGCATGGTCAACCGCGCCTGGCCCTGCGGCAGGTGGGGCAGCAGCATGGCGCCGGTGGAGGCCGAGACCATCGGGGAGACCACCGGCATCAGCCAACCGCCAAACGCCGCGTCCGCTTCCACCTTGTGCTCGGTGAATTGCAGGTAGGGGATGGCCACGGCGATGAACAGGCCCAGCGCGGTTCCGGCGCTCCAGAGCACGAGGTCGATCCGCAGCGCCAACTGAAGACCGATCACGTCCCGGCCCACCAGCAATGTTCCCGCCCCGACGGTCAGCAGGGCCATGGCCGGCGCACCGTAGAAGTGTGACATGACCGGGTGGCGGTGGTGTCCCCTGGCGGTTTCGGTGTGGGCGATCCAGTGGATGAGCGTTGCTCCGGCCAACAGCACCAGCAACAGCGAGGCGAGCATCCACATCACGACCGCGATCCAGTGCAGCAGCGGGGAGGATACGGGAAGTGTTGCCGCTGCGGTGGCGATGATCCCGGTGCCCATCACCGAGGCAAACCAGTTGGGGGTGATGTTGGAGAAGATCTGCCCGGGGTTTTCCAGTCCGCGCAGCAACCCGGTGCTTCGGTGGCTGCGTGCTGCGGCGATCGGGGTCTGGGTCTCGGTGGGGGCCAATAGTGTTGAGGTCATCTGCATGTCTCCATCTTTTCCCCGGGGCGACGCGGCCGGTAGGAGGCATAGACTTGTGTGGGTACAAGCATCCCTTGTACCCAAGGTTTCATCCCCGACCCATGGGAGCCCTTTTACGTGCTTAGTCCCCGCATGCCCGATGTTGCTTCCCTGGAAATGCTTGTTGCCGTCGCGGACCAGGGGTCCTTCTCCGCTGCCGGGAAGGCACTGGGGTTGAGCCAGCAGGCGATCTCCTCACGAATGCGTTCGTTGGAATCCCGGCTGGGCGTTTCGCTGCTGGTGCGCACCCCGCGCGGGAGCGCCCTGACGCAGGACGGCGTGCTGGTGGGACGCTGGGCCCGCGACGTGTTGGCCGCAGCCGAGCTGCTCGATGTCGGCGCCGCGGCACTGCGCAGGGAGGGACATCAGGAGCTGGTGGTCGCGGCAAGCCAAACCGTCGCCGAACACCTGTTGCCCGGATGGCTGGTCGAATTGCGCCGTGGGCAGGAACAACGCGGGATCCCTGCCACCGTCATCAAGCTTCTGGTCTCCAACAGCGCAGGCACCATCGAGCACCTGCGCAACGGAAGCGCAGCGCTCGGCTTCGTGGAAACCCCCACCCTGCCCAGTGACCTGCACGCCGCCGCCGTGCGGCAGGACGAGCTTGTCCTGGTGGTCTCCCCCGACCACCCCTGGGCCGCACGGAGCCGACCGGTCACCGCCGCGGAGCTGGCGCGGTGTGCGCTGATCGTGCGCGAAGAAGGCAGCGGAACCCGCGACGCACTGGATGCAGCGATGGTGGCTGCCGGGATCCCGCGCTGCGAACCTGCCCGCATGGAACTCTCCACGTCGGCCGCCGTGCGCTCGGCCGTTGCCGCAGGAACCGCCCCGGCGGTCATGAGCTCCCTGGCGGTGCGTGATGACCTGGCGCTGAAGCGTTTGGTCCGGGTACCGGTGCGCGGGGTGGCACTGAATCGCACGATCACCGCACTGTGGCTAACCGGAGGCCAGTCCCACGCGGGACCGGCCCGGGACCTGATCGCCCTGGCTGGCAGGTAACCATACACAGAGTTCTGCCTTCGCTGAACACGGGCCCCAGTACCGGGCGGCCAGTCCTCGACCACAATGGATGCGGCCTCCGTGGCGGACCCAGCCTGGCGCAACGCGGCAGAAATAGGCAAGAAGCATCGCCATCCCCCTGGGCACCGCCCCATCCGCCGTTTCCTTCGGTCCGGGTGTGCCCTCAGTCGACGGAGGCCCGTGCACTGGATCACCGGCGAGCGAAGACCTGTAGTCCACCCGTAAACCCAGTGATCCCAACTTCAGCGGGCAAACAAAAAGCTCCCCGCACATGATCCGTGTTGCTGTGGATCTGGTGCGGGGAGCCCAGGTTTTCTGTCAATGCCGGTTATTACTGGCCGGTCACGTCTTTGGCAGCGTCTTTGACGTGTTCCCCAGCCTGCTTTGCCTTGGCGGAGGCCTGTTCACTAGCGCCTTCAGCCTGCAGCGATGCATTGTCAGTGGCTTCGCCGGTCTTTTCCTTGACCTTGCCGGATACTTCTTCTGCTTTGTTACCGATTTTGTCTCCGAGACCCATAGGCCCTCCTTCGATTGATAACAACAAGAACAGTTTCCAACATAGGACCCTTTTCTGAGAATTACCTGAAAGTGAACGAACCAATCACAAAGATTACGAAAAACCCGCTCTCCCAGAGCCCCACCGGTGAGCCGTCCGAAGAACATCGGGCCCCGCCCCGCCACCGTGCGGCAGACCACGAACGTCGATACGGGGCCGTTCGGTCCGGAATTCAGCGAGCCGGAGTGTTCCGAGGTGGCTCGGATACCGGGCCTGGATCGGCATAACTCGCCGAGAGGCGCCTGTAGGAACGGGTCAGCATGGCTGCGCAGGCCAACATGATCGAGATGATCCCGGCAATCAAGAACACCAACGCGATCCCGCGGGCTTCCCCGGCGCCCAACAGCCAGCCCCAACGCTGCTGCCCCGCCCCCGACGCCATGTAGGGGATGACCCAGAACTCGGCCATCGGCGCCACCACGAACGCCGTGAGCGGCGCTGCCGCCGCCTCGAACATCATGGCAAACCCAAAAACCCTGCCCTGGACAGGGTAGGGAACCACCTTTTGGATCACGGTCTGTTCCGCGGCCTCCACCGCGGGAATCAGCATCATATAGATCCATATGCCCGCGGCATACAGCCACCACCATTCGCGGATCGTGAACCCGGCGCCGATCACTCCGCCGACAGCCACCAAGATCAGCATGGTGCGGATGGGGTTGGCCCCCAACCCGAACTTGGCCACCAGACCACCGCCGATCAGGAACCCGGTGGCCGTGACACCCAGGACCAGGCCCCAGATCTGGACCGGGAAAATCGTCAGGCCATAGGGATCCATCAAGGCCATGTAGACCCCTCCGGCGAGATTGTTGAAGGTGGTGAACAGGATCAGCGCCATAAGGCCGGAGGTGGCGCGGATTGCGGTGATCCCGGCCCGCAATTCAGCCAAACCACTTGAACGTGAGGCACGGGCGATCCGCGGTTCGGGGATCCGCAGGAACGCCAGGTGCACCAACACCGCGCAGCAGGCAACCAGCGCGATGGTGATGGCCCCGCCCATTCCCAGGAACCCGATGGCCAGGCCGCTGAACACGCTGGTGACCATGAAGGCCAGGCCCTGCACGGCACCCACCAGGCCATTGGCATTGGCTCGGCGCTCCGCCGGGACCAGCAAGGTGACGGTGGTCGACAGGGCAATGTTGCGCAGCTGTTCAACGACCGCCCCCAGGAGGACCACCAGGGCGAAGGCCCAGAACCAGATTCCGGAAAAATCCAGCAGGGTTTCCTCGCCCAGGAGCACGAACATCATCCCTGCCGCCCCGAAACTTGCCACGGTGACGATCGCGGACCCCAACATCACCGCGTGCTTGCGGTAGCGGTCAACCAGCACGCCGAACACGAGCCCGAAAAGGGCAACCAGCAACATGTAGCCACCACCGATGAGCCCGGTGGCCAGCACCGACCGGGTCTCGAGGTACACCCAAAAAGTCAGCGCAAACCACAAGAAGCTGGTGACCACGTTCGCGAGCGCCGTGTTGACCAACACGTGCAGGAACGTGCGATGCCCCCTCGGCGGAGGGATCGCGTCATCGGATTGTTGGGTAGGGATCGCATCGGTGCTTCCCGGCGTCGACCCGTCGTGCGACATGGATCAAGCTTATTTCTTGCCGTTGACCCGGCGATAGGTCGGCGAAGAACAAAATTGTGGCTTCTTTCCTTTCAGCTGCGCCTCAGATGACCATCAGGTCCCGCCCCGCCACCAGCTCGCCGGCAAATCCCTTGCGTGCATCGGCCAGCCAGATGTCCTCGTCAACCGCGGGGCTGCCGGGAACGAAGTGCGAGAGCACCAGCGTGCCCACCCCGGCGTCCGTGGCGATGTGCCCGACGTCGGTGGATGAGGTGTGCGAGTTGACCAGGTGCTCGCGCAGGCGTTGGCCGTTGGAGCGCTGCAGCAGTGGATCGATGCTGGGGATGTGCATGACCTCGTGCACCAGCACGTCGGCACCGCGTGCCAGCTCGATCAGCGAATCGCACGGGGTGGTGTCCCCGGAGATCACGTAGGAACGGTCCTCGGTATCGATCCGGTAGGCCAGTGCGGGGATCGGCGGGTGGTTCACCCACGCCGCGGTGATCCGCACCCGGTCATCCTCAAAGACAACCCCGGGGTCCACCACATCGGTGGCGGTGACCATGGCGGCAAAGTCCGGACGCCCCTCGTCGACCTTCCGGATTTCGACGTCGGTTTTCGAATACGCCAGGAACGACTCCCAGATCCCGGTCCAGGGAGCCGGGCCAAAGGCGGACACCGGGCCGCGCAGGTTTGCGCACCAGGCAAGGTGCATCAGGGTGCCGGCATCGGCGTTGTGGTCCGAGTGGTGGTGGGTGATTCCCACGGCCCGGATCGAGTCGAAGGGGAGGCCCGCAAAGGCCATCTGGCGTGCCACCCCGTTGCCCGCGTCGATGATGTAGGTGGCATCCCCGACCACGATGGCGTTGGCGGCCGCGCTGCGTTCGGCCTTGGGCGTGGGGCCGCCCCCGGTGCCCAACAGGACGAGCCTGGATTCCATGCCGGTTCCTTTCATGACCATCCCCCTAGCGCACGTGGCGCAGGAAATCCCGGGTGCGGTCCTGCTGCGGGTCATCGAAGATGGTGGCCGGGGACCCGGATTCGATGATGACCCCGGCATCCATCACGACCACGGAGTCGGCGACCTCGCGGGCAAAAGCCATCTCGTGGGTGACCACGATCATCGTCATGCCGCCGGTCGCCAGGTCCTTCATCACCTTCAGGACCTCTCCGACCAGTTCGGGGTCAAGTGCGGAGGTCGGTTCGTCAAAGAGCATGACCTTGGGTTCCATGGCCAGCGCCCGGGCGATCGCCACGCGCTGTTGCTGCCCGCCGGAGAGCGAGGAGGGATAGGCCTTGTGCTTGTCCGCCAGTCCCACCTTCTCCAGCAATGCCATGGCGCGCGCCTTCGCCTTCGATTTGCCGGCCCTGCGCAACAGCGTCGGGGCCAGCGTGATGTTCTCCAGCACGGTGTAGTGCGGGAAGAGGTTGAAGTGCTGGAACACCATGCCGATGTCCTGGCGCTGCTTGTCGATCGCTGCACGCTTGCGTTCGTGCATCTGTCCGTCGCGCTCCAGGTAGGAGAGGGTTTCCCCTTCCATGGTGATGCGTCCGGCGTCGATCGATTCCAGGTGGTTGATGCAGCGCAGCAGCGTCGATTTGCCCGAGCCCGAGGGGCCCAGCAGGCAGGCCACCGACCCCTCGTTGACGCTGAGCCCGACCCCCTTCAGGACATGGTGGTTGCCGTAGTACTTGTGGACGTTCGAGATTTCCAGCAATGCTTGTTGGCTCATGGCTATACCGATACCTTCCTCTGGCCGCGCTCCAGGCGGTGTTCCAGAATGGACTGGCCAATGGTCGCGATGCCGGTGACCAAGAGGTACCAGGCGGAGGCGATCACGAGCAATTCGAGGGTGCGCAGGTTGGTTGCGGCAATGTTCTGGGCCGCGGTGAGCAGGTCCCCGCCGGCGATCACCGAGACCAGCGAGGTCATCTTGATCATGGTGACGAACTGGCTGCCGGCCGGCGGCAGGATCACGCGCATCGCCTGGGGCAGGATGACCTTGAGCATGGAGTGGCCGGCACCCAGGCCCAGGGCGGTGGCGGCTTCGCGCTGTCCCTGGTCCACCGAGCGCAGTCCCGAGCGGATGACCTCGCCCATGTAGGCGGCCTCGTTGATGGCCAGCGCGAGGATCGAGGCGATGAACGGGGTGACGAGGTCGTTCATGCTCCAGCTGAACCAGATCTCGTCGTGGTTGAACGGGTTCACGATGTCCAGTTTGGACCAGAAGAGTGCCAGGTTTCCCATGAACAGGATCAGCACCAGCAGCGGGATGCTGCGGATCAGTGCCACGTAGGCGAATCCGATGGCGCGCAGCACCGGGTTGGCCGAGAGCCGCATCACGGCCACCAGGAACCCGCCCACCGTGCCGATGACCATGGAAATCACGGCCAGCACGATGGTGTTCTTCACCCCGGCGAGGATCGCGTCGGCGGTGAGGTACTTGAAGATGGTCTCGTGGTCCAGCGCCGGGTTGAACCAGAGGCCCAGGGCGCCCCACACGACGATGACGGTGGCGACAAGCGCAAGGACTATGCGCCAGGGGTGCCGTTTGGCTGCCACCACATCGGTGGCTCCGGCGAGGGCGGCCCGTCCCCGGGTGTCTGTCACGTGGCTCATTTTTTGTCCTCTGGTGCATTGGAAAGGGCGAGGTCGGCGGTGTCCCACTTCTCGAGGATCTTGGCGATGTCACCGTCGGCCTGCATCAAGTCGAGTGCCGATTGGATCGATTCGTGGATCTCGGGCCTGTTCTTTGCGGTGATGATGCCGATGGGCTGGCGCTGGTAGGTCGCGTCCCCGCCCATTTCAAAGATGCTCTTGGTGGCCTTTTGCTCCGAGATGTAACGCATCACCGGGGTGTTGCCCAAGAAGGCCGCGTCCCGGCCTGCCTGCACGGACAACCGTGCGTCCCCGGGGGCGCTGTATTGGTCGATCTTGATGGCCTCCTTGCCCTCGTCGAGGCATTTGGCGCTGGTTTCCTCGGCAAGTTCGAGCTGCACCCCGCCGCGGACGATGGACACCGGCAAGCCGCAAAGATCATCAACCGAGTTGATGTTGTGCGGGTTCCCGCGCTGCACCAGCGGCGAGGTCGCCTGGTTCATGTAGTTGGCGAAGTCCACCGCGGCCCGACGCTGCTCGGTGTCCCCGATCAGGTCGATGCCGGCATCGGCCTTTCCGGACTGCACGGCGGGGATCAACCCGGCGAAGGGAAGCTGGGACCACGTGATCTTCACCCCCAAGCGCTTGCCAACCTCGTCGGCGATGTCCTTGTTGATCCCCTCGATGTCCCCGGAGCCGTCCTTCTGGAAGATCAGCGGCGGGGAGGAAAGCTGCGAGCCGAACACCAGGACACCCTTGTCCTTGATGTCGGCGGGCAACTCGACGATTTCGGTGTGTGCGGCGCCCTGCTGGGCACCGTCCTGGTTGGCGGAGACGCCCGGGCGCAGCACCACGCAACCACTCAGGGCCAGGGTCGTGGCCAACGCCAGACACAGCGCGGTGGTGGTATTGAGAATATTCCGGCGCATCTCTTCACCTTTCCTTTTCGGTGTGCGAAACTAAAGTTCGCTATCCGAAACAGTATCGACGTGACGCACCTCTCCCGTCAAGGGGTTGGGTGTTCCATTAACCGGCATATCCGGAAAGGGAGGCCCGCCATGGGTGCAGCGGAAACAAGGAACGAGTACGTCCAGGCGTTCGAGCGCGGACTGGCGGTCATTTCCGCCTTCGACGGATCGGCGCTGACACTCTCGGAGGTCGCCGCCCGGGTGGACATGTCACCTGCCGCGGCCCGCCGCTACCTGGTCACGCTGACCGAACTGGGCTATTTCGCCCACCGCCGCGGGAAGTTCTCCCCGCAGGCCCGGTTGCTGGAACTCTCCGCCCCGTACGTCGCCACCACCGACCCGACGCTGCGGGCCCAAACAGCGCTGCGCGAGCTCACTGCCACCCTGAACGAGACCACGACACTGACCCAGCTCGAGGGCGGCGATGTCATCAACGTCCTGGCCAGCACCTCGGTGCGCGAGCTTTCGATCCAGGTGGTGCCCGGTCGCAAGCTCCCCTCGTATTGCACCGCCATGGGCCGGGCCATGCTCTCGCTGCTGCCCCCGGAGAGGGTCCGCACCATCATCGGGGAGCAGTCGCGCGAACGCCACACGATCCACACGGTGACCGACACCGAGGCCATCATCGGGCAGATCTCCCTGGCGGGGCAGCAGGGCTACGCACTGGTCGAGGAGGAGCACACCCCCGGGATCCGCACCATGTCCATGGCCTTTAGGCTCAGCCACGGACGGGTCGCCGCATTGAGCGCCCCGACCCCCACGGCACGTGAAACCCGCGAGCAATACATTCAGCGCATCCACGATCCGCTGCGTGAAGCAGTGACCTACATGACCGGGGGCTAACCAACGGCCCTAGTCCGAACGGCATTCTGCCATTCACGGCCGCGAGCCATCCGGATCCTGTCAAACGAAAACGCAAAGCCCTGCTATCCTTTCACTTCGTGACGCCGCAGACGTCGCCGGACCGGGGCTCGGGGAGGCCCCGATCCCACGACGGGAAACGGCTCCGAACACCGCACAGCTGCGAGCTTGGTCACGACACCCGGTTTTGGTTTGCCCCGGCAACCACCCCGGCTTAGACTCTTGCAGCACCACGAATCAACCAGGAGATATACCATGGCGCAGGATTACGATGAAGTCCGCCCCGATGTGGCCGAGGCTTCCGAGAAGACCCTCAAGGCCGTCCAGGAAATGGACGCACCGGATGCCAAGAGCGTCCACACCAATATGGAGGAAACCGACTTCTCCGAAGGCGCCGAGCTGCCGGGAGCCATCGTGCTCGACGAGCTCGTGGTCGAGGTCATTCCCCCGGGCAACGACGAGTTTGTCTGCGGCGAATGCTTCGCCGTGCGCCACGGCAGCCAGGTTGCCAAGGAATCAAACGGCATGAAGATCTGCCGCGACTGCGCGGAATAGCACCACCGTTCACGAAAGCCGCCGGGTCTCGTAGGCCCAAATGGCCAGCTCGACCCGGTTGCGCACGTTGAGCTTGGCCGTGAGGCTTCCCAGATGGAATTTCACGGTGCTCATGCTCAGGTGCAGCTCGGAAGCGATTTCCGCGTTGGTCCTCCCCCGCGCCGCAGCCAAAAGCACCATTTCCTCCCGCGGGGTCAGCGGATCGATCGGCTCCGGCGGCCGCTTGGGGGCCTGGCTGGCGAAGTCGGCCAGAAGCCTTGCCGTCACCGACGGATCAATGAGCGCTTCGCCCTTCGCCGCAGCCTCGATCCCGTCGATGAGTTGAGTGGGCGAGGCACCCTTGAGCAGGAACCCGCACGCACCGGCCTTGAGCGCACCGTAGATGTACCCGTCGGTGTCGAACGTGGTGATCACCACGACAGCCAAGGGGTCGGCAACCCCGGGGCCGGCCAGCAGACGGGTCGCCTCGATTCCGTCAAGGTTCGGCATCCGGATATCAAACAGGCATACATCGGGGCGCAGTTCCCGCGCCATGGACACCGCCTGGCGGCCATCGGCGGCCTGGCCCACCACGGATATCCCCTCCCGACTGCCCAAGATGGTGGCCAAACCGGCCCGGATGATGCTCTGGTCATCGGCAATCAGCACGCGGATGTCCATTACCGCCTCCCCGTTCGCGGAAGCACCACGGAGACCAGCCACCCGCTGGTGGCCCCGGGCCCCGCTTCAAGCGTTCCGCCCAGAAGCGCGATCCTCTCGGCCATGCCGGTCATTCCATAGCCCGGAGCCCTGGCCACGGCACGCAGGCCGTCATCGACCACGCACAGTTCGACCTCGAAGATCCCGCCGGACACCGTGACCCGGACCAGTTTCGCCGCCCGTGCATGCCGACGCGCATTGGTCACCGCTTCCTGCGCCACCCGGAACAGTGCCGCCTCCACCCCCGGCGCCAGGCCCGCCAGGTCTCCGGCCAGAGACACCTGGATTTCCAAGGCACCCTCCCCCGAAACGGCCAGGTCCTTGATCTCGGCCACCCCGCGGGAGGGCGCCAGCGGCGATGGGCCTCCGCGGCCACGCAGGGCCCCGACAATGGTGCGCATTTCCGCCAAGGCCCCCGCAGCTTCCTGCTCGATGGTCTCCAGTGCCTCGAGGGCACCCTCCCCCGTCGCAGAGCGTGCCAACACCTGCCCGGACTGGGCCGCGATGACGATGGCGGACACGTGGTGGGCCACGGTGTCGTGCAG
>JAUNVO010000094.1:0-3125 GCA_030540695.1 Micrococcaceae bacterium
TTCCGGCATCGGCATCCGCGGCCAGGAAACCGAACAGCACGTTGCGCTGCTGGCCTCCGGGGGCTGTCTGCGGAATGAATGTCGAGGTCAAGGAGAAGGCTTCCTTCTCCTGCTTCGGCATCTTCAGCGACAGGTAATACGGAGGCTGCTTGACACTGGCATTGGACTGCGTCGGGTCTGCCGGAACGGACCAAGCATCATTGGCGTCGTAGAAGCCGCCCGGATCGGTCATGTGGTACGTGGCGAGCAACTCGCGCTGCACCTTGAACAGGTCCTCGGGGTAACGCACGTGGCTCATCAGTTCCGAAGACATGTCCTCGAAGGACTTGATGTTGGTCGGGAAGACCTTCTGCCATGCCTGAAGCACCGGCTCGTCCGGTTCCCACGCGTACAGCGTCACCGAGCCGTCGTAGGCATCGACGGTCGCCTTGACCGAGTTGCGGATGTAGTTGATCTGTCCCGTCTGGGCCACCGCGCGGGTGCCACCGGTCAGCGAGTCGGTGACTGCCGAATCCAATGCCTGCTGCTTGGAGTACGGGTAGTTCTTCGAGGTGGTGTAGGCGTCCACGATCCACTGCACGCGTCCGTCAACGATTGCCGGGTAGGCGTTGGAATCAACGGTCAGGTACGGGGCGACCTTCTCGACGCGATCCTTTGGATTGCGGTCGTAGAGGATCTGCGAATCGGAGTTGATCGCATCGGAGAGCAACAGGTCGGTCGAACCAAACTTCAACGAATACACCAGTCGGTTGAACAGGTTGCCCACCGACGGCCCGCCATCACCCGAGAAGGTGTTGCGGGTGTCTTCGCTGCCCGAACCGGAAGCCGGACGGTCAAGCTCACGCGGGTCCCAGCCCTCGGGTCCGCCCACGATCGAGTAGTCCGGGGACAACTCGCCGAAGTAGATACGCGGCTCGTAGGTGTCATCGTTGCCGAGCACGCCGTTGGTCGGGATGCCACTGAGCATGAAGTCCGGGCGGCCGCCGGCGGCCACGCGGTTGCCGAATGCCGCAACCACGCCGTAGCCGTGGGTGTAGGTGATGTGCTGGTTGACCCAGGTATCCCCCGGGTCCACGTTGAGTTCACGCACGCCGATGACGGTGTCTTCGGTGTTGCCGTCGATCTCGTAGCGGTCCACGTTCAAGGTGTTGGTGAACTTGTAATACGTACGGAACTGCTGCAGCTGGTCAAACGCGGCCGAAACCAGGTTAGGGTCCAGCAGGCGGATGTTCGTGGTGGTGGCGCTGTCCTTGGCCAAGGCATTCTTCTGCGGGTTCAGCTGGACGTCGTAGTTGGTTTCCTCCACCACGTTCAGGCCGTAGGCCTTGCGCGTCATGTCGATGTTTTTCTTGATGTACTCGCGTTCAAGCGTCTTTTCAGAGGGCTTGACCTGGTACTGCTGCACGATGAACGGGTAGATCCCGCCGGCGACGATGACCGTCACCAGCAGCATTGCGGTACCGATGATCGGCAGGCGCCAACGCCCCATGATGGCGGCAACGATGAACGTCACGGCAACCAGGGCTGCGGCAATGGCCAGGATCGTCTTGGTCGGGATCACCGCGTGCACATCGGTGTACAGGGCACCGGCGACGCGGCCGTCCTGGCCGAGCAGCGTGGAGTAACGGTCAACCCAGAAGTTCACGGCCTGCAAGAGCAGGAACGCCACGGCAACCACGGCGATGTGGATACGCGCGGGCTTGCCGATCACGACGCCGCCGCGCTCCTCGATGCGGATTCCGCCGTAGAGGTAGTGGGTGAGCAAACCGGCGATTCCGGCGATGAGCACCACCGAGATCAGGTAACCGCTCAGCAGGCCAATGAACGGCAGGGAGAACATGTAGAAGGACAGGTCCAGCCCGAACTGCGGGTCCTTCTCACCGAAATCGACCTGGTTGAAGAACAGCAGCACCTCTTTCCACTGCGAGGTGACGGCGGTCGCGGCGAAAATGCCGATCACCACGGGAACGCCGATCATCAGCAGGCGGCGCATCGGCTCGAGCTGCGACTGGTACTTGGACATCGCGTCCTGGCGTTGCCCGTCCGGCGCGTAGACCGGACGTGAGCGGTACGCCAGGCGTAGCGAGATCCAGATGGCGAAGCCCATGATCAGGAAGGCGGCAACGAAGATGCCCGCCTTTGCCAGGTACTCGGTCCAGAACACGCGCTGGAAACCAAGCTGGTTGTACCAAAGGACGTCTGCATAGATGCTGGTGACGAACACGAAGATCGCGACCAGGATGCCGATCACGATGATCGTGGGCATCAGCGGGGACTTGCGTCCCTGCGGCGGCTGCGGGTCGGGACGCCTTTCGGGGCCCCTTGGAGGGCCACCGAAGGGGCTGTCGTTGCCAAAACTCAATTTTTACCTCACCATTGGGACGATCGACGCGCGGAAAACGCATCCTAACTGTGTCTTTGTTCTCCATTCTGCCTTGCCCGGGCGCCGGGAGGAGAACCCCCGGCGAGGATGTCGCGCAAACGTAAGGAGATTGTGATGCCAACGGCATCGCAGGTCACTGCACCTGACCTTCGAAACCGGGGCGACGGCACTAGCCGCAACCGGGGAACGAGGCGGGATCCTTGCCCGATCCGATGCCTTCCACCGCGGCGCGGGCCTCGCCGAGGGTGGCCACCTTGATGACGTCGAGCCCACGCGGAATCCGCCCCCGGACATCCGGGCAGTTCTGCGCGGGCGCCAAGAAGTACTGTGCGCCTTGTTCGGTGGCACCCACCAACTTCTGTGCAATGCCGCCGATGGGTTCGACCTCGCCATCGGCGGTGATCGCCCCGGTGCCCGCAAAGTGCTTGCCCCCGGTCATCTCCCCGTCGGTGAGCTGGTCGATGATCGCCAGGGAGAACATCATCCCGGCACTCGGGCCGCCGACGTTCTCGAGTCCGAAGGTGACCGTGACGGGGAAGTCGAAGCTGCCTGAGAGCAGGATGCCCAGCTGGCGCTGGCCCGCCTCACCGGCGGTCGTCTCCACCGTGACGGTTTTCGCTTTCCCGTCCCGGAGGATCCCCAATTTGCTCGGGGAGTCCCCCGCCCCGTCGAGCGCGGATTTGAGCATCTCGAGGTCTGCGATCGCTTTCCCGTTGATGGTCTCCAGCCGGTCGCCCTTCTT
>JAUNVO010000094.1:3225-6927 GCA_030540695.1 Micrococcaceae bacterium
CCTGCCGATTCAACGACGAAATGGGTTGGCAGCACGGCCGCCGCCGCGATCAAGCCCATCACCAGCCAGCCGGCAACGGCTCGGTTGCGGCGAACCCGCTGGAGAACCGCCGAGGACCCGTCCACCCGGGGCCGCGCTCCGCGGCCATCGGCACCGTCCGGGCCGGGGCCCGTGTTCCCTGCCGCGTGCCTGCCCTCGTCGGATCCGGCTTCTTCATGCGCTGCTGGCATGACTCCCTCTTTCATTGCTGTTCCAGGCGCCCGGCGCCGTCCTTTACACCGGGCCCCGGGCAGCCTCCAGCCTACAAGCCCCATGCCCCGCCGCGGCATGGGGCGCGGTTGCCGGGTCAGGGATTCACAGCGGATTCCGATGTGCCCACAGCGAACTGTGCGCACTGGTCATGGGCCGATCCCCGGGCCCGGGGGTACCGTTGAACCATGGCTGAGAATCCCCCATCAAACCGACCCGACTCCGGCAACGACGATGAGAACGAGAAGGATCCGTTCGCGGAGATGTTTGGCTCGCTCTTTGGCGGCGCCGGCGGATTCGACCCCAAGAACCTTCCGGAGGGGCTGGGCGAGGCCATGGGCCTGTCCAACAACCCCGAAGCCATGAAGCAGATGATGGCGCAGGCCCAGGCGATGATGGCCGCGATGTCCACAGGCGACGGCGGACCGGTGAACTGGAAGATGGCCACCGATTCCGCCCGCCAAGCCATCGCCTCGGATGACCCTTCGATCTCCGCGAACCGTTCCGGTGCCGTGACCAGCGCTGCCCGGCTGGCCGAGATGTGGCTGGACGCCGCCACCACCTTCGAGGCCGACGGCAGTGAATGCCGCTCCTTCACGCGGTCCCAATGGGTTGAAAAGACCATGCCGGTATGGAAGTCGCTGACCGAACCGGTGGCATTGAGCGTCGGCAAGGCCATCACCACGGCATTGGGCGAACAGATCCCCGAGGAAATGCGTCCCATGATGGGCGGGGCCCAGGGCATGCTCCAATCCCTGGGCGGGACGATGTTCGGCATGCAGCTGGGCACCGCCGTCGGCGGCCTGGCCAAGGACGTGCTGGGGGCCACCGACATCGGTTTGCCGCTGGCCGGCTCGACCCCCGCCCTGGTGCCCACCAACCTTTCGGCCTTCGGCGAGGGGCTGGAAATCCCCGAGCAGGAGGTCCTGCTCTTTGCCGCATTGCGAGAATGTGCCCACGCCCGGTTGTTCAACCGCGTGCCATGGCTGCGCCCCGCGGTGATCTCCGCCGTCGAGTCCTATGCCCGCGGCATCCACATCGACATGTCACGCATCGAAGAAGCCGTGCGTGATATCGATCCCATGAACCCCGAGTCCCTGCAGTCCCTGATGGGTGAAGGGCTGTTCATGCCCAAGCGCACACCCGCGCAGGAGACGGCGCTGTCGAAACTTGAGCTGGTGCTCGCACTGATCGAGGGATGGGTCGACGAAGTGGTGGCGGCGGCCGCCGTCAACCTGCCCAGCGCCTCGGGATTGCGCGAGACCATCCGTCGCCGCCGGGCCACCGGTGGCCCGGCGGAAAACGCCTTCGCTTCCTTGGTCGGACTCGAGTTGCGCCCACGGCGCCTGCGCGAGGCCGCAGCCTTGTGGGCGCACCTGTTGGAGGAACGCGGCATGGAAGGGCGCGACGCCATCTGGGCGCACCCCGATCTGTTGCCTACCGACGAGGACCTGCAGGACCCGACGGGTTTCACTTCCCGCCGCGAGCTTGCCGAAGCCAGCATGGATGACATCGATGCCGCGTTGAACAAGCTGCTGGACGGCGGATTTGACGAGCCGGGCCTTGACACCGAAAGCGGCGGCGCCGAGTCCGGCACCCAGGATTCCCCAGGGAACACCGAAGCCACGGATCAGGAAACCGACGAAGGGGATCCCACCTCGAAGTAGCCGTCGATAGGCCCGCGGTCGCGGGTGATGGCAGGAAGGGGACCGACGCGATTGCGTCGGTCCCCTTTCATGTCCCGGTGCTAACCGCGGATCCGCCATTCTCTTCCGCGCCGGGCCGTGGGACTATCCGAAGAGCCTGCCTTGGTTCCCGATCCCGTTCTTCCCGGAATCGGAGAAATCGTCGGCGTCCCCGAAATCGTCGAAATCCTCGTCCTCGCCCATTGGTTCTGCCTCGAGTGCCGGTTCTGCCGCGGCGCGCCCCGCAGCGTGGAAACCATGGCTGACCCCGGCCAGGAAAATCTTGGCATCGTGCACCCGCGGATACCGGTCGAGCGCCGCCTTGAATCGAGGACCGTGTCCGTCGCGCGGCTCGACAAGGTGCGCCAGCTCATGGGCCAGCACGTAGTCCTGTACCCACTGCGGCATCAACCGAAGCTTCTCCGAGAGCCGGATCCGGCGGCTGGCCAGGCTTGCCGAACCCCAACGCGTGTTCTGGTTAGACACCCAGCGCACCGAGACCGGGTTGGCGCGCCGGGCAAAAAGCTCGGCGTCCATCGCGTGTGCCCTGGCCAGCAGCTGCGCATCGGCATCAACGCCGGTTCCGCGGTCCACCTTGCGTTTGACCTTTTTGACCATGTCGTCGACAAGCATCCGTTCGGCGCTCTCGGTCAGGCCTGCGGGAACAGAAACCACCATGGTGTCCTGCTTCCAGGCCCCGGAGATCGTCTTCTTGCGTCGGGCCGAGCGCACCACGCGGACCGGCGTGCCCTCGGCGTCCCGGTATTCGATCGTGGATGGTTCGGTGTGCACCTTCAGGTCCCTTCGTTTCTCGCCTCACGCCGTGGATTGACTCGACATGCCCTTCTCCTGCTCTGCATTCCTGTCGAGCATATTGGCCCGCCCACCTCTGTGGCACTGCCCCGCTCCGGGGTGTGGACAGTCCCGCGGATGCCGGGTCCCGGTGCCACGATGGGTCATTACGGGGCACCTTCATAAACCTCTTCCCGCAGGCGCCCTCCTTTGCTAAAGGAGCAACGTCATGAGAATCAACCCCGGTTTACAGGTACTCAGCCTAGTGGAGGACGCCATCCAGATTGGCACCGGGCACCGCGCCCGGTGGATAACCGGGCTCAGTGTCGATGAGAAGCGATTCGTGCTCTCGCTCGGCCGGGGCGGTGGTGGAAGCACTCCGGTGCCGGTGCAAGAGCCGGCTCCCGCACGGAGGGCGGAGATCCTCTCGATGCTGGCCCCCGTGCTTCTGGACTCCCCTGCGCCGCCGGCCTCCGAGCCGGTACCCGGCCACGGACTCGGCGGAAGGCTCGTACCCGATGTCCTGGCCTGGACAGCGAGCTATCGCATGGACGCTGTCGATGTGCTGCGGCTCCGCGCCGAGGCCAAGGTGGCCTTGCACGGTTGCGGGCGGATGGGTCAGTTGCTGGCACACATCCTCGCCGCTGCCGGCGTTGGTGGCTTGCTGCTCGTTGATCAGGAATCCATCGATTCCGGTGATCTGGGAGCCGGAACCACCGGCATCGCCAGCGTGGGTTCCGGCCGCGCCCGGGCCACGGCACGGGCGTTACAACCCATCTATCCCCAACTGCGCGTGGCGGAAACCGCGGTTCGAGGCCCGTCCGCCGAACCGCTGGACCTGGCGGTTGTCGTTTCCGGCGGGAACCTTCCGCGTTTGGGTACGCTCACCGAGGATGCCGCGATGCTTCCGGTTCTCTTCACGGATTCAGGAATGCACTTGGGCCCGCTGTGCCTGCCGGGGCTGACCATGTGCGCC
>JAUNVO010000094.1:7027-11362 GCA_030540695.1 Micrococcaceae bacterium
GCTTGAACAAGCCCCATCCGGCGGTTCAGTCGGCGCTTTCGCCCCCGAGGATCGCCAGCACCGCTTCGCCGTAGCGTTCCAGCTTGCTCTTTCCGACCCCGGCCACCCGCCCCAGTTCTACGAGCCCCGACGGGTTTGCCTCGGCGATCGCCATCAGCGTGGCATCGGTGAAAATCACGAAGGCTGGCAGGGAATTGGACTGGGCCACTCCCAGACGCCACGTCCGCAACGATTCGAACACTGCCTCGTCGTATCCGGCCGGGCAGCCTCCGCAGCGGCTCAGTTTCCGTTCCGTGGCACTGGTGAGCAAGGTGCCGCACACCCTACACATCGGCGGTCCGGCGTGGCCCTTGCGCTTGGGGGTCCGCGGCGCCGCTGCCGTCCTCGAGGCTCCCGCCGGACGCAACCCGTCCAGGAATCGCGATGGCCTGCGATTCGCGCGTCCACCGGGGGTCCGCGCCAGGGACCAGGAAAGACCCAGATGCTTCCGGGCACGGGTGATGCCCACGTAGAGCAAGCGTCGTTCCTCGTCGTATCCTGCCTGGTCGTCAGCGAACGAAATGGGCATCAGGCCCTCGGAAAGCCCCACCAGGAACACCGCATCCCATTCCAGGCCCTTGGCCGAGTGCAAGGACGCCAACGTCACCCCTTGCAGGGTCGGTGCGTGCTGGCTTGCAGCGCGTTCCTCCAGCTCGGCGACGAAGAGCCCGAGGGTGAACGGGATCTCCGATCCGGCGCGTGCGGCGGCCATCTCGTCGGCAAGCGCCACCAGGGCACCGAGTGATTCCCATTTTTCGCGCACTGCGCCGGACGCCGTTGGTGCGGTGGCGCTGTAACCCAGGGAGACCAGGATGTCGCGGGTCAACTGCGGCACCGACTGGCCTTCGGCCTCGGTGGTGGCGTGTCTGGCGGCGGAACGCAACTGGAGCATTGCATCACGCACCTCGCGCCGTGCGAAGAAGCGCTCCCCGCCGCGCAGCAGGTAACCGACGCCCGCGGCAGCCAAGGCCTGCTCGTATGCCGCTGACTGGCCGTTGGTGCGGAAGAGGATCGCGATTTCCGCAGCCGGTGTTCCGGCGGCAATCAATTTCTTGATCCTGGCGGCGACGTCCGCGGCCTCCACCTCGTCGTCCTTGGCCTCGTGGAACGTCGGCTCGGGACCGTTCTCGCGCTGGGCGATAAGTTCCAGCGGGGTGGGCCAAGCAATGTCGCGGTCGGGCACACCGGCCTCGGGCCGGCGGGCTGCGAGCACCCTGTTGGCAAGGTGCACCACCTGCGGTGTGGAGCGATAGTCACGGACAAGTTTCACCACGGGGGCATGTTCGTACCTGGAGGTGAAGTCCAGCAGGTGCCGTGGGGTGGCGCCGGTGAAAGAATAAATGGTCTGCGAGGCATCTCCCACCACGCAAAGTTCATCCCGACCGCCCAGCCAGAGATCAAGCAAGCGCTGCTGCAGCGGCGAAACATCCTGGTACTCATCGACAACGAAATGCCGATATTGTTCCCGTACCGAGGCCGCGACCCGGGCGTCGTCCTCCAGGATCGCAACAGTCAGCAGCAATACGTCCTCGAAGTCGATGTATTGCCTGTCGGTCTTCACATCCTCATACGCCTGGAAGATCCGCGAAACGGTGATCGGGTCCAAGCCACCTGGTTCCCCCCGGTCGGTGGCCGCGGCCACATATGACTCCGGTGTCAGCATCGAGACCTTGGCCCATTCGATCTCGCTGGCCAGGTCCCGGACCGTGGCGCGGTCGGCGTTGGTGCGCAGGCGGCGGGCTGCCTCGGTGATCAAGGGCGCCTTATGGTCAACGATGCTGGGCAGCTGTCCGCCGATGGCCTGCGGCCAGAAATACTGCAGCTGGCGCAGGGCCGCTGCGTGGAAGGTGCGTGCCTGCACCGCTCCGGCGCCGAGCTCGCGCAATCGCGAGCGCATTTCCGCCGCGGCACGGGCGGTGAAGGTGACAGCCAGCAACGAGGTCGGTTTGTACACCCCGGTGTGCACACCGTAGGCGATGCGGTGGGTGATGGCGCGGGTCTTGCCGGTTCCTGCCCCGGCAAGTACGCACAGCGGGCCGCTCAGCGTGGTGGCTACCTGCCGTTGCTCCTCATCGAGTCCACCCAGGATTCGTTCTTCAAGCGTTTCGATGCCGTTGACCTCCGCCATAGCCTAGTTTTCCAGGCTTTCAGGCTCGGGCAAGACGCCGCCGTACCAGTGTTCAATGAGCGCACTGGAGATGGACGTGCCCAGGGGGACGGTAATGGCACCGGAACGCATTTCCGCGGCCAGTTCCTCACGGGTGAACCAGCGCAGATCGATGATCTCCACGCCGTCCGGCTTCAACTCGGTTCCAACAGCGGTCGCCGTGAAGCCCAGCATCAGGGAGCGCGGGAAGGGCCAGGGCTGTGAGCCCATATAGCGCGGATTCTGCACCACGACCCCTGATTCCTCGGCGACTTCCCGGAGCACGGCACCTTCCAAGGATTCCCCCGGCTCCACGAATCCGGCCAACGTCGAAAAACGCGTGCCGCCCCACGCAGCGTTCGCACCCAGCAGCAGTCGGTCCTCGGCATCGGTGATCGCAACAATCACCGCGGGATCGGTACGCGGGAAATGCGACTTGTCCTCGGCTGGACAATATTTGACCCACCCGGAGTCACGCACGACCAGCTCTCCGCCGCACCCTGGGCAGAACTTCATCGAATGGTTCCAATTGGTGATGGCCACGGCCTCCACGAAGAGCCCCGCGTCCCGGGACCCCAGCCCTGCGGCGACATCGCGCAGTCCAAGCCATTCACTGGGGTGCGTGGCATGGGTCCCCACTGCACCAGCGGTTGATTCCGGGGCATCGTGGAATGCGTGCAGCACGATTTCGGCGTTGCCGTCGCTGCCCAGATAGACCTTGGTTCCACCGTCGGGAACCTCCGCCAGCGCAAGAAGCACCAGCGTTCCGTCAACCACCCGGGCACGGCCACCGATCATCACCAGGTGCAGGGTGGCCGGGTCCATGAGCAATGAATCAAGCCAGCCCTCTTGGGTGCGCTGCTCGCAGCCGCGGTCAATGGCTACACGGGACAGCGGCAAGGCGCCCAGTGCCGGATGGTTGGTGACGGAATGCTGCACGGATTCGCTCATACGTTCCACCGTACTGATCCACTGGCACCAACGCATACTTCAGGGCCCCGGTTGTGGCTATCAGCGCACAAAACCGGAGCTCGGCAAACCCGACGACGTCTGCAGGGCCTGCGCACCTTCCCCGGTGCCGTCTTACCGGCAAGAAAGCTGGACGCCAGCAGGGAATGGTGGCCAATCGTGCGACTCGCCGCAATCGGGCAGTACGCGGGCGCAGCATGCGGACTACGGTGGATACTGTGAAACGCTCTCCCATGGAACTCGCTGCCATCGCCACCGCCGCGGTACCCGGCTTGGCCCCCACGGGCGTGGCCGCATTGCCTGATGACGGCAACGACTTCGACTCGGTGCTCATCGTCGACGCGGCAAAAAACAGGTGGCGCGTGCGTTCACCGCGCCATGAGGAAGCCAGCATGCGCCTGGAAACCGAATTGGCCGCCCTGCGGGCCTTTTCCGCAGGCATCCGAGCGTCCCTTCCTTTCCAGCTGCCATCCGTTGCAGGAACCGTGCGGCAGGGTTCATTGCGCACCTTTGTGTACAACCACCTCCCCGGCCGGCAGTACTCGTTGGAGGACCTCGTTGGCCTGGGTTCACGTTGCGCCCGCGACCTGGGTTCGGTCATGGCCGCCATCCATTCCATGCCTGCCTCCGCGATCGACCGAGCCGATCTGCCTTCCTACACCGCCGAGCAGGTGCGCCAACGCCGCCTGAACGAACTGGATGCCGCGGCCACGACCGGAATGATCCCCCCGCGCTTGCTTCGCCGATGGGAGCATGCGCTCGAAGACGTCGCCTTGTGGCGCTTCAACGCCACCGTAATCCACGGTGACCTGCATGAGGACCAGCTGCTGGTCCAAGACGCCAAGGTCGTTGCCGTCACCGGTTGGACCGACCTGCAAGTGGGCGACCCCGCCGACGACTTCGCGTGGTTGGCAGCGGTGCACGAGCAGTCATTCGCGGAGGCCGCATTCGAAAGCTATGTTGCGGTGCGTGGGGACCGCGCAGATCCACACATCATGCGCCGCGCAGCGCTGGCCGCCGAGTTCGCACTGGCCCAGTGGCTTGTCAAGGCAATCGCCGGCGGTGAAGAGGACCGCATCGCCGAGGCAAAGGCCATGCTCGAGGAACTGGACTCCGACATCGCCGAATACGGCGGACAGCCGATTTCCGTGGTGGAACCGCCGCGGGCTTCACGCCCCGAG
>JAUNVO010000095.1:0-1243 GCA_030540695.1 Micrococcaceae bacterium
GCACTGTTGAACAAGGCGGCCGATGCCATCGAGGCAAATGCCGAGGCCTTGGCACACCTGCTCTCACGCGAACAGGGCAAGCCGTTGAACGGGCCCAACGCGCGCTTCGAGGTCGGGGCATGCTCCGCATGGCTTCGGGCCGCTGCCGCGTTCGACCTGGATCCGGAGGTCGTCGTTGACGACGGCGAAACCTACGCCGAGGTGCACTATCGTCCGTTCGGGGTGGTAGGTGCGATCGGGCCGTGGAACTGGCCGATGATGATTTCGGTGTGGCAGCTGGCCCCGGCGCTGCGCATGGGAAACACCGTGGTGATGAAGCCCAGTGAGTACACGCCGTTGAGCGTGCTTGCCTTGGTCCATGTCATCAACCAGGTGCTGCCCTCCGGGGTGCTGAACGTGGTGGCCGGCGGCCGCGACGTCGGCGAGGCCTTGACCAGCCACGAGGGCATCGACAAGATCATGTTCACCGGCTCCACCGCCACCGGCCAAGCGATCATCCGCTCCTCCGCGGACACCGTGAAGCGACTGACCCTGGAGCTGGGCGGAAACGATGCGGGAATCGTCCTTCCCGACGTGGACCCGAAGGCGATTGCCGAGGGACTGTTCTGGGGTGCATTCATCAACACCGGACAGACGTGTGCGGCGCTCAAGCGCCTTTACGTGCACCAGGATGTCTACGAAGAGGTCTGCCAGGCGTTGACCGAGGTGGCGGGGAACATGCCGATGGGCGTGGGCCTGGAAGAAGCCAATGTCCTTGGCCCGCTGCAGAACAAGGCGCAGTACGACATCGTCGATTCGCTGGTGCGCAGCGCCACTGATTCCGGGGCGCGTGTGCTGATGGGTGCCAACCCGGAGCAGGACGCACCCGGGTTCTTCTACCCGACCACGCTGATTGCCGACATCGACCCTCAGAACCCGCTGGTGCTCGAGGAGCAGTTCGGTCCGGCACTGCCGATCATCAAGGTTGAATCGATCGAGCAGGCGATCGAGCTGGCGAACTCCGTGGATGTCGGGCTCGGCGCCTCGGTGTGGTCCGCTGACCGCGATGCCGCCCGCCAGGTGGCAGCACAGATCCAGGCCGGTACCGTCTGGATCAACAACCACGGCGCCGTGGACCCGCGCATCCCGTTCGGCGGCGCCAAGTCCTCGGGCTACGGTGTCGAGTTCGGCGTCGACGGGCTCAAGGCACTGGGCCAGCCGCAGGTCATCAACGGCTAGATAGCGACGGCCACGGGGCCGGGGC
>JAUNVO010000095.1:1343-11349 GCA_030540695.1 Micrococcaceae bacterium
CAGGTCAACAGTGGCCGAGGAACCGTTCCAGTTGGTCATCGCGACGTCACTGACGGCATAGCGCGCTTCGATGTTTGCCACGAGGTTGCTTGCCGATTGCTTCCAGCCCAGGCCGAAGACCCCGACACACACCAAGGCCCCGATGAGCCCCAGGGCGGCAATGCCGGACTCGATGCCGATGTCGCGGCGTTGCGCCCAACTATGTGAGGAGGGACTGGACCGGCGATACTTCCTCCGGCGCAACAGCGCATGGATCCCCATGGGCAACGCGAACACCGCCAGGACCCCAGCCACGGCGAGGTAGAGCTGCGGCGTTGCGAAATCCACTGGCTGGTACATCCGTCCATGCTAGCAACGGGCTTCGAGGTGGGGCATCCCCCCTGCGGGAGTGCTACCGGGGAACGGCAACCGGGTCCAGGCGCGGCCGTGGCCTGCTCCAGCGGGCTGCTCGATGCCGTCACGCGGCGGCGCGGAATGTAGTGAACCCCGAATTTGTTCACCGGTGGTTCGACCGGATGCCGGAGTGCCATAGGATCGTGTCCGGGATCACGGGAATCGCGATGCCGCCGAGAGTTTGGGCGAGGAAACACGGAGGCAGGATAATGCGCATGGCACGTTCCTATGCGGGGTTCGGCCTGAGGGCCCTGGCGTTGGCCGGGCTGGTGGGACTACTCGCGGGGTGTGTGGAAACGGGCGGTGAAAGCAGCAGCCCCCGGGCCACGGCCACGGTGTTCCCGACGCCGACGGGATCACCGGAATCCGCGCCGCCCCTGCGCGATGCCCCGAAGCTGGGGCCCGAGAACGGGGAAAGGGTGTTTGCCCGGCTTTCGGGATCGACAGGAGCTTCCGCCGCCCACGTCAAGCTGGGCCAAGGGGAGACGTTCGTGACGTGGACGTGCGAGGGGACCGGTCCGATCAGCGTGGAGTTCAGCGACGGGGTCGGGTACGGGGCGAGGTGTGAGGACCTCCAAGCCATGGGATCGAGCCGGAACAGCGATATGACAATGTCCGGGAAAGAATTCGATGTCACGGTCCAGGCCGAGCCCGGCCAGCAGTGGCAACTGCTGGTGACCCAGAAAAATACCTAGCGCCACCAAGGGCCGCCGATCCGGCGGGACGAGGGAACCGTGGTCCACGCGTTGCGCAGTCCGGCAGCCCCTGATGGCTTTCAGTCCTCGACGAAACCGTCGGCGACCGTAAGTGCCTCGTCGAGCATCGCCAAGCCGGTGCGCAAGTCCTCGTCGCTGATGTTCAACGGCGGCACCACATGGATGCGGTTGAAGTTCACGAACGGCAGCATGCCCGCTTTCTTCAAGGCACCGGTCACCGCGGCCATGGCCGGCGAGGAACCCCCATAGGGGGCCATCGGTTCGCGGGTCTCGCGGTTGGTGACCAATTCGAGGGCCCAGAAGCAACCGGTACCCCTCACATCACCCACCGAGGCGTGCCTGGCCTTCAGCTCTTCCATCGCGGGGCCGATGATCTGCGCTCCGATACGTGCGGAGTTCTCCACCATCGATTCCTCCCGCATCGCATTGATCGTTGCCACCGCGGCGGCGCAAGCCAGGGGGTGACCCGAATATGTCAGCCCGCCCGGATACGCGCGTTCGCGGAACGTCTCGTAGATCGCACCCGAGATGGCGACCCCGCCCAACGGGACATAGCCGGAGTTCACCCCCTTGGCGAAAGTGAGCAGGTCCGGGACGATGTCCCAGTGCTCAACGGAGAACCACCGGCCGGACCGGCCGAAGCCGGCCATGACCTCATCGGCGATGTAGACGATGCCGTACTTGCGGGTCAGTTCGCGCACCCCGGCCATGTAGCCCGCCGGTGGCATGTAGATTCCGGCCGTGCCAGGGATGGATTCAAGGATCAACGCGCCAATGGTGTCCGGGCCTTCGAGGATGATGGTGTCTTCCAGATGCCGCAGGGCACGCTCGGTCTCCTCGGCCTCTGTGACGGCGGAAAAATAGGAGCGGTAATGGTAGGCGGGCATGAAGTGCACGACGCCGTCCGTGCCGTGGTCCGAGGCAAAGCGCCGTGGGTCCCCGGTGAGGTTTATCGCCAGATGGGTTCCGCCGTGGTAACTGCGGTAGGCCGCCAACACCTTGTGTTTCCCGGTGTGCAGGCGGGCCATGCGGATAGCGTGTTCCACGGCATCGGCCCCGCCGTTGGTGAAGAACACGTGGTCCAGGTCGCCGGGGGTCAGGGACGCAATCAGCCGTGCCGCCTCGGACCGGGCAGCGTTGACATGCTGCGGGGCAATGGTGCAGATGTCCGCCGCCTGGGCCTGGATCGCCGCAACCACCGCGGGGTGCTGGTGGCCGATATTGGTGTTCACCAGCTGGGAGGAAAAATCCAGTAGCTTGTTGCCTTCCCCGTCCCAGACCCAGGAGCCCTGGGTCTTCAAGATGGTCATCGGGGCAAAGGGGCCTTGCGCTTGCCAGGAGTGGAAGACGTGTTCCTTGTCCAGCTGGTGGGCGCGGGCTCCGGCGGCGATCTGCTGCGGTGAAATCGTTTCTGTGCTCACATCGATGCTCATGATGCGTTTGACCTTTCTGCTGGAAGTGCCGGCACTAGGAGTTCTGCGGGAAGCCGAGGTTCAGCCCGCCGTGGCTGGGATCCAACCAGCGGGAGGTGACGACCTTGCCGCGGGTGAAGAACTGCACGCCCTCGGCGCCGTAGGCGTGCGTGTCCCCGAAGAGCGAGTTCTTCCAGCCGCCGAAAGAGTAGTAGGCCATGGGCACCGGGATGGGCACATTGATGCCGACCATGCCCACCTGGATCTCGTTCTCAAACCGGCGTGCCGCGCCGCCGTCGTTGGTGAAGATTGCCGTTCCGTTGCCAAACGGGTTGGCATTGATCGTTTCGATGCCCTCGTCGAAGGAACCAACCCGGAGCACCGAGAGCACCGGGCCGAAGATCTCATCGGTGTAGATCGACATGTCGGTGCTGACGTTGTCGAAGAGCGTGGGGTTCAGGAAGAAGCCCTCTCCCTCGGCATCCGGATCCACATGCCGTCCGTCCAGGACCATGGTGGCACCGGCAGCTTCCCCCGCATCGATGTAGCTTGCGACCTTGTCGCGGTGTGCCGCGGTGACCAGTGGGCCCATGTCGCAACCGCGGGTGCCGTCACCCACGCGCAGAGTGGCGGTGCGTTCGGCGATCTTGGCAACCAGTTCGTCCGCGATGGAATCGATGGCCACGATGGCGGAGATCGCCATGCAGCGCTCGCCGGCTGCACCGTAACCGGCGTTGACCGCCGCGTCCGCCGCGAGGTCGAGGTCGGCGTCGGGGAGCACCAGCATGTGGTTCTTGGCTCCGCCAAGGGCCTGGACGCGCTTGCCGTTAGCGGTTCCTGTGGCGTAGACGTACTGGGCGATCGGGGTGGAACCGACGAAGGAGATCGAATTGACGCGTGCATCGGTCAGGAGCGTGTCGACCGCTTCCTTGTCGCCGTGGACAACGTTGAACACGCCGTCCGGGAGCCCGGCTTCCTTCCAGAGCTCGGCCATCCACTGTGCCGCGGTGGGAGCCTTCTCACTGGGCTTCAGGATCACCGTGTTGCCGGCGGCGATGGCCATGGGGAAGAACCACATCGGAACCATGGCAGGGAAATTGAAAGGGGAGATGATGGCCGCGACACCCAAGGGCTGGCGCACGGAGTGCACGTCGACCTTGGTGGAGGCGTTTTCCGTGTAGCCGCCCTTGAGTAGGTGCGGGATGCCGCAGGCGTATTCGACGACTTCCTGGCCTCGGGAGATTTCACCCATGGCGTCGTCGAGCACCTTGCCGTGCTCAGCGGTGATGATCGCCGCCAGTTCTCCCTTGCGCTTGTTCAACAGCTCGCGGTAGGTGAACAGGATCTGCGAGCGGCGGGCCAGCGAGGTGTCCCGCCAGCCGGGGAACGCTGTGTGTGCGGATGCGATGGCCTCTTCGGTGGTTGCAGCGGAGGCCAGGGCCACACGCGATGACACCTTGCCGGTCGCGGGATTGGTGATGTCGGCAAAGCGGGAGTCGGCGGGTGCTTCGAGGTTGGTTCCGTCGATCCAGTGGGAGAGCGTCTGCATGGTGTGCTGTTCCTTCCGGGGTGCAAATGATCTGTTGGATCCATTGTGTCCTCGAAAACAGAGCTCGGGTAGGAGCAGTATGTAATCTTTTGCATAAAAGACATTACACTTTGTAAATGAGTAGTGAGAAGGACGGGCGAATTCCCGCAGTTGCCGGGTTATTGGACATTGCCCGGATCCTTGAATTGCCGGCGGTCGCGCAGGGGGAGCCCGAGGTGCTGGGCGGAGCGGGTCGCTTGGGCAACACGGTGCGCTGGGTCCATGTTGCGGAGGCGCCCGAACTTGCCGGCTTGCTCTCCGGAGGGGAGCTGGTGTTGACCACCGGGATGGCGTTCGGGGCGACCGGGCGGGGAGTCGCGGAGTTCGTCGACCAGGTCCGGGACGCCAATGCCGCCGGCATCGTGGTTGAGCTGGTGATGTCGGCTGTCAACGAGCACCGCCAAGCGATAGAGGCCTTGCGGAAGGTGGCGCAACAAAACGATTTCCCGGTGGTCCTGCTCAGGCGCAGGGTTAGGTTCGTGGAGATCACCGAGGTGGTGCACCGGATCCTCGTCTCGGACCAGTTGGCCGCCTTGGAGCGCTCGCGGATGATCCACGAGGTTTTTACGGCCTTGAGCCTGCAAAGCGCCACCGAGGAGGGGATCGTGGGCCGGGCCGCCGAGCTCATCGGCGCGGCGGTGGTGCTCGAGGACGTCGCCCACCTGGTGCTGGGGTCCAGCCCCGGCCCGCAAGAGGACCGGGGGTTCCTGGCGCGCTGGCCGGAACGCTCGCGCCGGGTCGGATACCTGGAAACCACGGGGCGGGGGATCGGGGAAGAAGACTGGCTGCAGACCCCGGTGGGCGTCCAGGGGCAGCGGTGGGGCCGCTTGGTGGTTCCCGGGGAGCTGGCCAACGACCAGGATGCGGCGATGGTTCTTGAGCGCGCCGGACAGACCCTGTCAATCGCCAGGCTGGCCGGGCGCGACCAACGGGAGCTGCTGCACCAGGCACGGGCCGGCCTGCTGCACGAACTGCGCCAACCCCATGCGCTTCACGCGCGGGAGGTGCTGATCCGTGCCGGTGCGCTGGGGCTGGAGGAGTCCCCGCACTACGTCCCGGTGGTGTTTCGCCTTGACGACCAGTCGGCCCAAACGCCCATGGGGGTGCAGCTGCGCGAACGGGCACTACTCGATGCGCTCAATGTAGTGGTGGAATCCGCCAGCTCCACGGCGCTGGCTGCGAGCCTGCAAAGCGGGCGGATCGGCATGGTGCTGGGCGTGGGGGCAAAGCTGCTCGAAGAACCGCTGCTGGAGCGGATCTGCCGGAACCTGGCCCTGGGGCAACCGGGCGTTGACTGGTCGGTGGGCGTGGGACGGGGCCGGCGCAGCGTGACAGAAGCGGCCCACGGCCTGGAGGAGGCGATCCAGGTCGCCGAGACCGTGGCGACGTTCGAGAGCCGTGTGCGGCCCTTTTACCGCTTCGCCGATGTGCGACTGCGTGGGTTGCTGGCCTTGATGCACCAGGATGCACGGCTGAAGTCGTTTGCCGAGGCCGAGCTGGCAGGGATCCTTGATCCCCTCGATGGGCCAGCCATCGAGTTGCTTGGCCTGTATCTCAAGCACGGCGGGAACAAATCGGCCTTGGCGCGCACCGGCTTCTTGAGCAGGCCGGCACTCTACGCCCGGTTGGAAAAGCTCGAGGACAAACTCGGGGTCAGCCTTGATGATGCCGAGTCGCGGACATCCCTGCACGTTGCCATGTTGTGGCGCGGATTGGGGCAGTAGCTTCCGCGCGGAATACCCCGCCCTGCGAACCAATCGTGCGGGGTCGTCACCCGGTCACTGTGTGCTGATGCGCAAAGGGTCCGCCGGACTCAGCCGCGCGAGGGCAGGCTGTGTGTGTCGATATCCCCGGGGTCGTGGCAGTGGCCAAGCACCCGGGTGATCGTCTCGAGCTCACCGAGCGGCAAGGCCTGCATGATTTCACGGTGTTGGCGCGCGATGGAGGCCTGGTGTTCGGCTCCCAGCGCGTAGGCGCGCGTGATCCGACGTTGGATCGGATGTTCCCAGATACTGTTCAGGGTCTCACGAAGGTACTGGTTGGGGCAGGGTTCTATGAGCTTGAGGTGGAATGCCTTGCCGAGCCGGAATTGCCCTTCGGCGTCTGCGGCATCCAGCGTCTCGAACTCGTCGATGAGGGCGCGCAGCTGGACCAGCTGGGTCGGGGTGTGGCGCCCCAGTGCTTGTTGGATCGAGAGCTGTTCCAGGGCATGCCTGACTTCGAAGACGTCGTGTATGTCCTGGGAGGTGAGGTCGTTGACGACGTAGCCGCTGCCGGGCACGAGCGTGGCCAGCCCCTCCATGGCCACTTGGGCCAGCGCATCACGCACGGGGGTGCGTGAAACCCCGTACTGGGCTGCAACCTGTTCCTGGATGAGTGCGGTGCCCGGCTTCAGCGTGCCGTCGACGATCCCGGAAGCGATTTGTTCGTGGACCCGCACCGCCAGCGGTCGTGCGTCGTAGACTCCCGTAGCCATGATTCCCCCTTGAGTTCCAGATCCCGCCCGTGCCAGCAGTCTAGCCCGGGTTGGCGCAGTGCCAGAAAAGCCCGTGGCGTGAGTCACAAATAATCCTTGACGCTTCAGTATCCACTGTATACGGTGAATACAATTCAATGCGGCTACGGAAACAACGAAGGAAAAAACATGTATGTCTTGAACACCTGGTACGTGGCGGCGTGGAGCAGCGAGGTCAGCCGCAAGCCTGTCCGCCGGGTGATCTGCGAACAGCCCCTGGTGCTTTTCCGTACCCAGAACGGGGCCGCGGTTGCACTTGCCGATCGCTGTGCGCACCGCGCATTCCCGCTCTCGAAGGGGCGTACGCTGGGGGATTCCATCGAATGCGGTTACCACGGCTTTGCCTACGGCGAAGACGGAATGTGCACCCGTGTGCCGGCGCAAAGCACCATTCCCGAACGCGCCAAGGTGCGCAAATACCCGCTGGTGGAAAAAGACGGCTGGATCTGGGCCTGGCTGGGCGACCCGGAGATGGCCAATCCCGAGGACGTGCCGGACACCCACTGGATGAACGATCCCGAATGGGCCACCGTGACGCACTCCGTGCCCTTTGCCTGTCGCGCCGAGCTGATCCACGACAACCTGCTGGACTTGACCCACGAATCGTTCCTGCACCAAACCACCGTCGGGGATGACTACATCTACGAACACGGCATCACCGTGGAAGTCGAGGGATCGGTGGTCAGCGTCGATAGATTGATGCCCTCCGTCGAAGCCCCGCCGCTCTATGCCGACACCATGAACGCACGCGGCCTTTTCGACCGATTCCACTGCACCGAGTTCTTTGTCCCGAATCTGCATGTGCTGCACTCCGGGATCACCGGAGAAGGCAAGCCCCGTGCCGAGGGCTACCTGATCAAGGTGCTCAACGGCATCACCCCCATCGACGCCCACAACTCTTGGTACTACTACGCCTTCAGCCGCAACTTCGCCGTCGACGACGCCCAGGCCACCGAGGACCTGCGCGTGGGACTGGAAACGGTCCTGCGCGAGGATGCCGATGCCCTGGATGCCCAGGAGATCGGCATGCAGTCCAGGCCTGCGGGCGAACACGACGTACTGATCGCCCAGGACGGCGGCGTGGCCAAGGCCCGGCGGATCCTGGCCACGATGATCAAGCGCGAACAGGCGGCCGCAGCGGCCTCCGCGCAACCGGTCACCAGCGGGAAGGCGTAGGGCGCCATGTGGCTATTGGTACGTGCAGACTCGCTGGACGAGTACTGGGACCACTCCGCGGGACTGCGCACGCTGGCGGCCTGTCCGGACACAGACGAGCGCGGAGACCCGTGGCGGTGGACCGCCCGGCTGTCCGAGAACGCGTCGGGTTCCGAGGTGCTCATCGAGGCGGATCCCGAATACATCGGGGTTGAAACCACCGTGTACACCGATAGCCACACGGGCATCCTCGAACGCGCCTCGGGGCACCAGATGGTGCTGACGGCGCTCAGCGGCCAGATGCTTGTCGCCGCCGCCGACGGCCCCTGGGAACGATGGCTGAACCCGGGAGATGTCTTCATCGTCGAGGGGGAAGACGACGAGAGGCTGCGGATTTCGCTGGCGGGAGCCGGTGCACGGGCCTCGGTCACCATGCTGGCACCACGGAGGGCCACCGCCCTGCGGTGGGTTCCGTGAGCGCGGGCGAGAAGCATGAACCGGCCCCGGGGATGTTCACCGGCATCGACTTCTCCGCCACCGGAAAGCAGCTGGGCTACGGGCACGTGGTGCACTCGGACAACGTGCACGACGGGTCGATCATCCCGATGCCCGTCGCGATCATCTCCTCCGGGCCGGGACCGGTCGTCCTGGTGGTCGCGGGCACCCACGGTGATGAGTACGAGGGCCAGATCCTGGCCCACGAACTGATCCGCGACCTGGAACCGGAGCAGCTTTCGGGCACGGTGATCATCGTCCCGGCGGCGAACACCGCGGCGGTTCGCGGGGCCGGGCGGGTATCACCGATCGACGCGGGGAACCTGAACCGCAGCTATCCGGGCAATGCCGCGGGCGGTGCCACCGAACAGGTCGCCGCGTTGATCTCGGGGCAGCTGCTGCCGCGCGCGGACTTCGTCATTGACCTGCACTCGGGCGGGTCTAACTCGACCTATGTGCCCTGCACGTTCATCTACCGCGGACCGGACCAGGAGCTGTGGACGCAAAAGCTTCGTGCGGCACGCACACTGGGACTTCCCTATGCGATGGTGGTCGCTCCGCTGCTGGAACCCGGTTCGCTCTCAAGCGCCGGGGACAGGGCCGGAATCCCGACGATCTCCACCGAGCTTCCGGGGGCCGGAACGGTGGACCGCTTCGCGCTGGAAACCCTTCGCCAGGGCATGCGCCGGATGCTTGGCACGCTGGGGGTTATCGCGGAAACCCAGCTGGCCCCTGACGAATACGTCGAACCGCAGTGGCTGGAACTCACCACCGAATCCCCGGTGACAGCGCTGGTTGCCGGGCTTTTCGAACCGCTGGTCTCCCTGGGGGATGAGGTACGGGCCGGGCAACCGGTGGCACGTGTGCACTTCGTCGAGGAACTGGACAGAGCGCCACGCAGCTATACGGCCCGCATTGACGGGGTGGTCGCGATCCTGCGCCGTCCCACCCTGGTCACCACCGGCACCCACCTGATGCACATCGCACCGCTGCTCGAGATCTCCACCGTTTCATGACTTCCACCGCTCCCACACCAATCCCGCCCGGAAACCCACGAAGGAACGACTCGCCATGTTGAAGAAAAACGCTGCACTCCTGTTCGCGGGCGGCATGATCCTCGCCCTTTCCGCCACCGGCTGCACCAACGCCTCGGAGGCAGGTAGCTCCCAAGGCCCGCAATCCGGCGGCGAGAACGCCTCGGCCTCGGCAGCATTGGACGTCAACGAGGAGGCCCGCGCCCTGCTTCCGGCCGACCTGCGCGACAAGGGGCTGCTGAGCATTGCCTCGGACCCGACCTACCCGCCATTCGAGTACTACGACACGGACAACAAGACCTTGATCGGCTGGGACATCGACATGGGTGATGCCATCGGCGCCGTATTGGGCTTGGAGGTCAAGCACGTGCCGGCGACCTTCGACACCATTCTTCCCGGCCTCAAATCCGGAAAGTACGATCTGGGCATGTCCACCTTCAGCGTGACCGACGAACGCCGCAAGGCAGTTGACTTCGTCCCGTACCTCCAAGGCGGCAGCGGCCTGGCCGTGGCACCGGGAAACCCCGACGCTCTGGGTGTGGATCCGGGCGCCCTGTGCGGCAAGAAGATTGCGGCGCAAAAGGGGTCGACCCAGTCCCAGGAAATCCTGCCGGCGTTTTCCAAGACCTGTACCGATGGCGGGGAGAAGGCCATTGACATGCAGTTCTTCCCCACGCAAAACGACGCCAACCTTGCCC
>JAUNVO010000096.1:0-1357 GCA_030540695.1 Micrococcaceae bacterium
TTCCCAGCTGTGCCGCGGAGTCTCACCCAGCAGCGCTGCCGAGAGCGCGAAAACCACACCCAGCGCGATGGCCAGGTCGATGGCCCACGCCAAAATGATCTTCCATAACCGTGCCTGGATCCCCCAGGATCCGTCCTTGAACTGCGAGGGAACCATCGGATGATAGGAATCCATGGACTTCTCGGGTGCGACGGGCATGGGATCAACGTATTTGTGGGCCTCGTTGGTGCGCCCGTGGCTCGCTTCCAAGGCTGCCGGATCCCGCGGCAGGCCGGAGACATCAGCATCCTTGCGGATGCTGATGTGGAAGCGGCGGCATTGCGGGATGTTCTTGCCGTTGGTGTTCGGCGCAGCAAGGGGAGGTGCGATCGGGCACACCACCCAGATGACGGTGCGTACGAACATGACCCAGCCTGCCCGCAACATGCCCGGTGCCGACCCGTCGCGGACCTTCATGATGCGGGTCCCGCACAGCAGGGTCCCGAGGGTGTGTCCGGAGAAACAGATGAAACCGTAGACCCAGGCCGTGAGCACGATGACCAGGGCCGCGCCCGCGAAGGCCTGCGGTTGAGTTCCGTATGGCGAAGCCATGACCGTGAGGTATTGAACCAGCCCGGCACCCAGGACCAGTGTGGCGTCGATGGCCGCGGCAATGAATGCGCGCCAGTCGCTGGCCAGGAACGCCCATTCGCCGGTCGGAAAGCGCCAAGGGGTGGTGGCCCGGTCCACGGGACGGGGCGACGGGGTATTGTCGGTGGTGCTGGTGTTGGAATCCATCGGCCGTTTCTTGATTGGGTGGGTCTGCCCTAGCAAGTGTAGGCGGTTCGGCGCCCCAGCGAATTGACGGTTCCCCAAAGGCCCGGTGGCTTGCAGGGTCGCGGGTGGAGCGCGGTGTAGCGGCCATGCACCACCGGCAGCCGATTCTCTTCGCTATGCTTAAAGCCATGAAACGCGCCGGAATCCTCATCCTGTCATTGGTTGGCGCAGTAGTGGTGCTTACCGGCTGCACCTCCCCGGACGTCATCTGCAACACGGGGAAACCCACCGTCGAGGAAGCCATGGAGCACTTGGTGGCCTCGACGCTTGCCCGGGACGAGGTCGAGGTGTGCCGGGTGACCACCACCGGTGGAACCGACACCGTCGCGGAACAGTTCGGCCGGCTCGCGGCGCGGCTGGACGGGTTGGGTGTCGAAGCCGGAACCACGGTGAAACCCGTGCCGGATTCGGAGATGGGCCAGTGGTCGGAACTCATGTTGAGCACGCCGAGCCATCCCGAAGGGGAACGCTTCGACGTGTTCAAGCGCGCAGGGAACTACACGATCGGATGGCTCGAGTTCGAACAGGACCCCCTTCCGGC
>JAUNVO010000096.1:1457-11330 GCA_030540695.1 Micrococcaceae bacterium
CGGGCAGCGGCGGGGCGGGCGGCCCATTCCTCGACCCATGCGGAACGAACCACGGCCTTGGACACCGCCTGTGCACTGATGCCCAGTTCCGCGGCGACATGTTTTTGCTGACCGCGGACCCCGGGAACCAGCAGGTCCAGCACGGCCCATTCGGCAACACTGCGGGTGCTGACGACCTGTCCCAGCAGGCGCAACACCGCTTCGGCTTCCGCAGCGACGGCAGCGGCAGGCCCGATGATGCTCAGGGGTATGCGTTCGCCCGTATGCTCGGAGCGCCCAAGAGCGGTATGGGCGTATCCCAATGCGGTTCCCTGGAGGTATTGCGCCTCGCTGGGAACCGGCTCGTAGAGGCTTCCCACCCCGACACCAACCACCCAGTGGTGGTTGCGCAAGGCCCGGAGTATCGCATCCACCGCGTCCTCCGGACGTTCGGGGACACCGACGAGCAGGTTCGTTCCGGAGCGCTGGAACGGTGCCAATGCCGGGATCCCGGACAGGGCGTGCACCATCGCATCGCCCAGGTCGCCATCGGCGCGTGGATCACGTTGTTTCAGGGTAACGACATACACAATGACAATTATGCCGCCAAAACGGGCTTTCGTCAGGCCTTGCGCCGGTAACGCGAACACGCCACGCGGCGTCGGACCACGGAGAGCCGGCTACGAGACGGGGGCGCCCGGTGCCTCCGCTGGCGCGGGTGAGGGCAGGCCGATGAGGCAAAAACGCAGGAACAGCTGGGTGAGCGGGCCGATCGCCACGGCGAAAACCACGGTGCCCAAGCCCACGATCCCGCCCAAGAGCCAGCCAACGCCAAGGACGAAGACCTCAACACCGGTGCGTGCCACGCGCAGGCTGATCCCGGTCCGTGAATGCAGGCCGGTCATCAGCCCGTCGCGCGGGCCGGGGCCAAGCTGGCTGCCGATATACAACCCGCCACCGAGGGCATTGATGACCAACGCGGCGGCGAACATGGAAACCTGGGCCCAAAGACCCTCGGCCTGCGGAATGATCGCCAATCCGATGTCCGCGGTGATGCCAAGCCACACCACGTTGGCGATGGTTCCCAGACCCGGCATCTGACGCAACGGGATCCACAGCAACAACACGATGAAACCAAAGATGACCACCACGGTGCCCAGGGACAACCCGGTGCGCAGCATGACGCCATAATGCAGCACATCCCACGGGGCCAGGCCAACGCCCGCGCGCACGAATCCGGCCATTGCCAGCCCGAAGAGCGTGAGGCCGAGGAACAGCTGGGCAAGGCGCAACGGCAGCCTCCCGGCGCGCAGCTGCGCGAGCGGGGTCAGGTTGGCGAGTTCGGGCGGGGCCGGCTTGGTCATGGATCCAGCATGTCGCACAAAGCGGGAGCGCAGAAATCTTCCGTCACGATGCGGGTCGCTTCACTTCGGGCCCCTGGGGGAAAGCGACAAAGGGCCGGGTCCGAAACATTGCGCACCACGGCGCAACCTCCTGACCCAGCCCTTTGGAAGCGGTGCTATCGAGCGGCTAGGCCTGGGCCTTGAAGCGCTCGATTGAACGTTCGAGCTCGGCCTCGGCCTCGGCACGGTTCAACCAGCCCTCGGCCTTGACCCACTTGCCCGGTTCCAGGTCCTTGTAGTGCAGGAAGAAGTGCTCGATTTCCTTCACCAGCCACTCGTCGAGGTCCTCGAACTCCTTGATGTGGTCAAAGCGTGCATCGGCCGGGACACACACGAGCTTGGCATCTCCGCCGCCATCGTCGGTCATGTTGAACACGGCGATCGGGCGGGACTCGACAACGACGCCCGGGAACAGGTCAACGCCGGGAATGAAGACCAAGGCGTCCAACGGATCGCCGTCTTCGCCCAGGGTGTCATCAAAGAAGCCGTAGTGGGTCGGGTACTGCATGGAAGTGAAGAGGACGCGGTCAAGACGCAGGCGGTGGGTCTCGTGGTCGATCTCGTACTTCACGCGTGATCCGGCTGGGATCTCGATGGTGACGTCATGGCTCATGAAGGGGCTCCTCGACTCTCGTGACCAGCGGCAGGTGCGGATGCGGGCGCGCCCGAATGCCGTCTAGTCTTATGTGTGCTGCGCTTAAGGGTATATGAGCGCCGGGACTACGACGATTTCGAGGATGCCTGATGAAACAAGCGCACCAACCCTGGCGCGTGGGGATAGCGGTGCTGGTCTCCGGCCTCATCCTGGGACTGCTGGCCTTCATCCTCATTCCCGTGGTCCTGCCCGGTGCCCGCCAGGACGCCGTCGAGCAACCTCCGGCACCGAAGGTGTTGGCCGCCGCGGCGGCCACCGCACTGCCACGGCTGGACCCCGGTGCGCCCGCGCCCGATGCCGCAGTGCTGAAATCCGCGATGGATTCGGCGTTCTCCGCCGCCGGACCGGGGGCACATGCCACCGCCTCGGTGATTGACGTGGACAACGGCGAGGAACTGTACTCGCGTTCCGCTGGCGAACCGGGCATACCGGCCTCGAGCCTCAAGGTACTCACGGCCATCGCCGCGGTCCAGGAAATCGGTGAAGACCAGCGTTTCAGAACCAAGGCATTGCTTAGGGACGCTGACACCGTGGTGCTGGTCGGCGGGGGAGATGTGCTGTTGGGTGCCGGGAAGGACTCTGGATCGGTCAACGGGCACGCAGGGTTGTCCACGCTGGCCGAGCAGACGGCCGTTGCGTTGGAACAGGCAAGATCGAGCGGGCAAGCAGCCGGCTCGATGCGCGTGGAACTGGATGAATCGCTCTTCGCCGGGGAGGCACTGAACCCCGCGTGGGACCCGTCGCTGGTATCAACGCACAATATTTCGCCGATTTCACCCCTGGCCATGTACGGGGCGCGGGCCAACGCCAACCCCAAGGCGGCGCGGGTGGGGGACCCGGGAATGTACGCTGCCAAGGTCTTCACCAAGGCGCTGCGCACCGAGCTGGCCGCAGCCGGAGGCACCGTGAAGATAGCCGCCGAACCCACGCGCACCGATGCGCACTCAGCAGGCACCGAACTGGCCGGCGTCAGCTCGGCGACCCTCGGTGAACAGGTCCGGTTCATGCTGGAGGTCTCGGACAACTACGTCGCCGAGACCCTTGGCCGCATGGTTGCCGTGGCGAAGCAGGAGCCGGCGGACTATTCCCACGGGGCGCAGGCCGTGGCCCAAACGCTTCAGGGCTTGGGCATCGACACCGCCGGGATGCACCTGATCGACACCTCTGGACTGGCGGATGCCAATAGGGTTGCCCCGCGTACCCTGGCCCGTGCCCTTGAATACGCCGCAACCTCCGACCATGCCTCGTTGCGCAACCTCAGCTACGCGCTGCCGGTTGCCGGGGCCACCGGCACCATGTCCACGCGGTTGACTGCCCCGGGGATCCGCGGAACGGTGAGAGCCAAGACCGGCTCGCTCATGGAAGTCTCCAGTCTCAGCGGACTGACGGTGTCCAAGGACGGCCGGGCCCTGGCATTTTCCTTCTATGTGCACACCGATGACCGGGTGATTGCGCCACACAAGCAGGTGCTTGACGCGGCGGCGGCGGCGCTGACCGGGTGTGGCTGCCGCTAGGCACCGGCGGACCCTGACAGTGGTGAAGTTTTTTGCTCACCGCGCAATTCGCTCGCACGGGCTCAAATCGTGATGGGATGGAAGACATGGAAACCACCGATTTTCGGCTGATCAATTGGGAGCTTGCCGCCACCACCGCCGCCAAACTCGTGAGCGCCGGCCCCAGCCTTTCGCCCAAACAGGTCGCCGAGGTGGTCGCCGACCTTCGCATCAAGGCCGACGCATCGGTCGAGCACGTTCACCGAATCACCGGGCTGGCCGCCGCGGCCGACCTGCGCGATTCGCAGGTGCTCATCGTGGATCGGCCCGGATGGGCGAAGGCGAACACGCAAAGCTTCGAAGCGATGCTGGGCCCCGCCATGGAACATCTTGCCAAGACCCGGGGAGAAAAGATCGGCGAGGCCACCCAGGTGCTTTCCTCCATCGCCACCGGCGTGGAAATGGGGGCGATCCTGGCGTTCATGTCATCCAAGGTCCTGGGCCAGTACGATCCGTTTGCCGGTCTTTTGCGTCCCGATCTGCCAGCGGGCGGGCGCTTGCTGCTGGTCGCCCCGAACATCGTGGCCATCGAACGCGAGCTCAAGGTCGACGTCAATGACTTCCGGCTCTGGGTCACGCTGCATGAGCAGACCCACCGTGTGCAGTTTGCCGCCGCCCCCTGGCTGCGCGCCCACCTGCAGTCCAAGATCGCGGAACTGCTTGCCTCGTTGCTGGCCGAGCCCGAGGCCCTGGGCGAGCGTTTGCGCCTTGCAGCCAGCGACGTGGTCCGCGGCAAGAAGGCCCTCGAGGCCTCCACCCCGGAACCGGGAAGCACCGAGACCGGGTTGCTTGCCTCGCTGCGCACCGGCGAGCAAAAGCAGATCCTCTCGCACATCACCGCGGTGATGTCGTTGCTGGAAGGCCACGCCAACGTGGTGATGGACGCGGTCGACTCCTCGATCGTGCCCAGTGTGCGCACCATTCGCCAGCGTTTCGGTTCACGCGGCAAGGACCGCTCCGCCTTGGAGAAGTGGTTCCGCAAGCTGTTGGGACTGGATGCAAAAATGCGTCAGTACGCCGACGGACAGCGCTTCGTGACCAAGGTGGTTGAACTGATGGGCATGGATGGATTCAACGTGGTCTGGGAAGGCAGCGAAAACCTGCCCACCGAGCACGAGGTGCACCACCCGGAGGACTGGGTGGCCCGCATGGGGGCGAACGCGGCGCCGGAGAGCAAAGCAATAAACGACTAGGGACGATACCGGGAACAGGGGAGGGGCGGCGATGGGCGGGAACCTGCCGCGCGTGCTGGCCGAGGCCCGCAACTCGATCCGGTCGATGGTGCCTGCGGGATCCAAGGTGTTGGTGGCCTGCAGCGGTGGCGCCGATTCCCTGGCCTTGGCCGCCGCCGCCGCGTTCCTGCACCGCAAGGGAGAAATCCTTGCCGGTGCGGTCATCGTTGACCACGGCATGCAGCCCGGCAGCCTGGCGGCGGCCCAAAGGGCCGCCGAACAATGCCGTGGTTTGGGTCTGGCCGAGGTCCTACTCATCGGCGCGCACGTGCAAGGGCACAGTGAACAGTCCGCCCGCAGCGCCCGCTACGCCGCCTTCGAAGCAGCCATGGCCCGAACCGGTGCCGGGCACGTATTGCTTGGCCACACCCTTGATGACCAAGCCGAACAGGTCTTGCTTGGATTGGCACGCGGCTCCGGGACCCTCTCGCTCTCCGGAATGCCAGTGGCGCGCGGACCATACCTGCGTCCGCTGTTGGGCCTGCGACGGGCCGAGATCGAGCAGATCTGCCGACATGAGGGCCTTGGCTACTGGGAAGACCCGACAAACACCGATCCGCGCTACTTGCGCAACAGGGTGCGCCACGAGCTGATGCCGGTGATCGAGTCGGTCCTCGGTGCGCAGGTGCCCGCGGCGTTGGCGCGCACCGCGGCGCTGGCACGCGCAGATGCCGAATACCTGGATTCCGTGGCCGAAACCATGCTTGACGAGGTCCTCGGTGATGCCGGGGCGGAAGCGGGGGAATCGGTTTGCGACCTCGACCTGGAGCGGTTGCGTGCCATGCCCGGGGCCTTGCGTTCCCGGGTGCTTCGCATGGCCGTTGCGCGGCTCGGGGCCCCGGCGCCCGACTTTGAACGCCTGGCCGCACTGGAGTTGCTGGTCCACGGTTCGAAGTCAGCGGGCCCCATTCAGCTTCAGGGACCGGTATATGCCAGCAGGATGGCCGGGGAGAGGCTGCAGCACGGCGCCAGGCCCGCGTTGCAGCTCGACGCGACGGCCCTGCCTACGGCACGGTCATGAGAATTGCCTCACACCAGCGGGGATACGTACCCGCGAAACGCGGCGGTGGGCCCGGCCGCTTTCCCCACTGGGTGCCAGACTGTGGCACTCTAGATCGTGGGTAGTAAACCCCTCGACCGGTCTATTTCCGACCCCAGAACCAGGAGCCCTCGTGGATTCGAAAGATGTCAGCGCCGATTTGGCGCATGTCCTCTACACCAAGGAAGAAATCCAGGCCAAGATCAATGAACTTGCCGCCCGGATCGACGCCGACTACGCCGGCCGGGACATCCTGGTTGTCGGTGTGCTCAAGGGCGCCGTGATGGTCATGGCCGACCTGGTGCGTGCCCTGCACAGCCACGTCACCATGGACTGGATGGCAGTGTCTTCCTACGGATCGGGCACCCAGTCCTCCGGCGTCGTGAGGATCCTCAAGGACCTTGATACCGACCTGTTGGGAAAGCACGTGCTGATCGTCGAGGACATCATCGACTCGGGACTGACCCTGTCATGGCTCCTGGCCAACCTGCATTCCCGCGGCCCGGCCTCGGTGGAGATCTGCGCCCTGCTGCGCAAGCCCGAGGCCGCCAAGGTCGAGATCGACGTGAAGTACGTCGGCATGGAGATCCCCAACGAATTCGTTGTCGGCTACGGCCTTGACTTCGATGAAAAGTACCGCAACCTGGACTTCATCGGAACCCTGGCGCCGCACGTCTACCAGTAATCGGGCGCCCGCCCGCCCCTGCCGCGAAAAGCGGTGCACCACGGCCGTTTCCGGGTCCCCGGAAACGGCCGTGGTGGTCTTACGCCTAAAGGGGAACTTATCGCGGGGCCCGTCCGTGGGTACCCAAGAGGGCGTTTACTTATTAACGTGTAGCAAGTTTGCGGCGTCGCCCAGGCGCCCGGGCCACCAAGTGCCCGAAACCAGGAGGGATGGGGAGGGACCCCCAAATCAATGAACGTTAAAAAGATCTTTAACAGCTGGATCGTCTGGGTGCTCCTTGGCGCCGCGGTGTTGCTGATTTTCCTGCCGACGCTCCTGGGTGGAAACTCCGGGCGCATCGACACGTCCATGGGAATGCAGTTGCTCAAGGACGACAAGGTCTCCGAGGCGAAGATCTTCGACGGCGAACAGCGCGTTGACCTGACGTTGAAGAACGCGTTGACCGTTGACGGTGCGGACAAGGGCAAGAACGTCTCGTTCTTCTACTCCCAGCCGCGCGGCATCCAAGTGGTTGACGCGATGAACGACGCCAACCTGACTGGCTACACAGACCAGCCCGTGCAGAACAACTGGTTCACCTCCATGTTGGGCTTCATGATCCCGATGATCCTGATCGTGGGTCTTTTCTGGTTCATCCTTTCGCGCTCCCAGGGCGGCGGATCCAAGGTCATGCAGTTTGGCAAGTCCAAGGCCAAGCTGATCACCAAGGACATGCCGCAGGTGACCTTCGCGGATGTCGCAGGAGCCGAAGAGGCCGTGGAGGAACTCCACGAGATCAAGGAATTTTTGCGCGAACCGGGCAAGTTCCAGGCCGTGGGCGCCAAGATCCCCAAGGGCGTGCTGCTCTACGGCCCTCCGGGTACCGGCAAGACCTTGCTGGCCAAGGCGGTGGCCGGCGAGGCAGAGGTTCCGTTCTACTCGATTTCCGGCTCGGATTTCGTCGAAATGTTTGTCGGCGTCGGCGCATCGCGCGTGCGCGACCTCTTCGAGCAGGCCAAGACCAACTCGCCGGCCATCATTTTCGTCGATGAGATCGATGCCGTGGGACGCCACCGCGGCGCCGGAATCGGCGGAGGCAACGACGAACGCGAGCAGACGCTGAACCAGCTGCTCGTCGAGATGGACGGCTTCGACGCCACCACCAACGTCATCCTGATCGCCGCCACCAACCGTGCCGATGTGCTTGACCCGGCACTGCTGCGCCCCGGCCGCTTCGATCGCCAGATCCCGGTGGAGGCACCGGACATGATCGGCCGCGAACAGATCCTCAAGGTCCACGCCCAGGGCAAACCGATGGCAACCAACGTCGATTTGAAGGCAGTTGCCAAAAAGACCCCTGGCTACACCGGCGCGGATCTGGCCAACGTGCTCAACGAGGCCGCGCTGCTGACCGCCCGCTCCAACGCGCAGTTGATCGATGACCGTGCCCTGGACGAAGCAATCGACCGCGTGATGGCAGGACCGCAGAAGCGCAGCAGGTTGATGAAGGAACACGAACGCCAGATCACCGCCTACCACGAAGGCGGACACGCCCTGGTGGCAGCGGCGATGCGCCAAACCGCACCGGTCACCAAGGTGACCATCCTGCCCCGTGGCCGCGCGCTGGGCTACACCATGGTGGTGCCCGAGGACGACAAGTACTCGATCACCCGCAACGAACTGCTCGACCAGATGGCCTATGCCATGGGCGGGCGCGTTGCCGAGGAGATCGTCTTCCACGACCCGTCAACCGGCGCCTCGAACGACATCGAAAAGGCCACGGAAACCGCCCGTGCCATGGTCACCCAGTACGGCATGAGCGAACGCATCGGCGCCGTGAAGCTGGGTTCCTCCTCCGGGGACGCCATGTATGGCCAGGCCGCCAGCCGCGACTACTCCGACGCCATGGCCAACGTGGTGGACGAGGAAGTCCGATCGCTCATCGATGCCGCACACGACGAGGCCTACGCCGCATTGACCGAGAACCGCCACGTGCTTGACCGCCTGGCCTTGGCGCTGCTTGAACACGAGACGCTGAACCAGCACGAGATCGAGGAGCTCTTCCACGACCTCGTCAAGCGTCCCGAGCGCACCGTCTGGCTGAGCAAGGACTCCCGGCCCGTGCACACCGAAGGCCCCGCCCCGTGGACGAAGCGGAGTGCTTCATCGGAGGCCGCGCGATACGGCACCGAGGCAGCCAGCGACAGTTCGGGTGACGCAACAGGGCAGTAACCCACGTCGCACACCAGCTAGGATCGTGAGGGTGAACGAGATCGATCAACTTGAAGATGACAACACCCCGGCCAATGGCGGCGTGGACCTGCTCCGGATTGAAAAGGCCGTGCGTGAGATCCTATGCGCCATCGGCGAGGACCCGGACCGCGATGGACTGTTGGACACGCCCAAACGCGTGGCCAAGGCCTATAAGGAGTTCTTCGCGGGATTGCACGAGGATCCCTCGGACCACCTGGGCACCACGTTCGACATCGAACACGACGAACTGGTGCTGGTGAAGGACATACCGTTCTACTCCACCTGTGAGCATCACCTGGTCCCGTTCCACGGCACGGCGCACGTCGGCTACATCCCCGGTCCCGAAGGCAAAGTCACCGGGCTGAGCAAGCTGGCGCGTCTGGTCGAGGTCTTTGCCAAGCGCCCGCAGGTCCAGGAGCGCCTGACCACGCAGATCGTCGAAGCGCTGGTTGAGCACCTGAACCCGCGCGGTGCCATGGTCGTGATCGAGTGTGAACACATGTGCATGTCAATGCGAGGCGTCCGCAAGCCCGGCGCCAAGACAGTCACCAGTGCGGTGCGTGGCCAGCTTCGCGAGCCCGCCACCCGCGCAGAGGCCATGAGCCTCATCCTCGGAAAGTAGGTAAACCCATGTCGCTTGGAGCGATCCCCGGAACCGGACCGGCCACCAGCCCGCTGCCGGTCATCAAGAAATCCACGGCCCGCACCCTGGCCGACCTTCCCGATGACCGCACCCTGGTCATGGGCATCCTGAACATCACCGAGGATTCATTCTCCGACGGCGGCAAGTACGCAAGCTGCGACGAGGCGATCTCACACGGGCTGCGGATGTACTACGGCGGGGCCGACATCATCGACGTCGGCGGGGAATCCACCCGCCCCGGCGCCGAACCGGTGGACCCGTCCGAGGAACAGGCGCGGGTCCTTCCCGTGATCACCGCGCTGGCCAAGGCCGGGGCCATCATCTCGGTGGACACCATGCACACCTCCACCGCGAAGGCTGCGCTGGCCGCCGGTGCCCACCTGATCAACGATGTCTCTGGGCTGACCCACGAACCGGACATGCCTGCGCTCATTGCAGAAACCGGTGTGCCC
>JAUNVO010000405.1 GCA_030540695.1 Micrococcaceae bacterium
CGATACCATCCGCTCGACCATCGGGCAGGAACTGGGCGCCACACCCGAGGAGCTTTTTGCTGCCTTCGATGACGAGCCCCTGGCCAGCGCCTCGATCGGACAGGCCCATGCGGCAACGCTTTTTGACGGGACCGAAGTCGTAGTCAAGGTCCGTCGCCCGGGCATTGTCGCCCGGGTCAACGAAGACCTGGAGATCCTGCAAAACCTGGCCACCTATGCCGGCCACAACTGGCCGGCGGCCGCAGATTACAACGTGGGTGAAATCGCTGCCGACTTCGCCACCACTTTGCGCGCGGAACTCGACTACCTGCAGGAGGGACGCAACGCGGAGCGCTTCGCCAGGAACTTCGCTGAGTTCGAAGGAATCCACATCCCCCGGATTTTTTGGGAGACAACAAGCACGCGCGTGCTCACCATCGAGCGAATCCGCGGCATCAAGGTCGACGACGCCCACGCTCTGGCGGAAGCCGGAATCGATACACATGAAGTTGCCGAACGAGCGACCAGTGCCGCGGCCAAGATGATCTTTGAAGACGGATTCTTCCACGCCGACCCGCACCCCGGAAACCTGTTCGTCGAAGAGTCGGGCACCATCGGCCTGATCGACTTCGGCATGGTCGGCGAGGTCAGCGCCCCGCTGCGCGAACGATTGGCCAGGCTGCTGCAGGCCTTCACGGCCAACAACCCCGACCGGATCAGCAACGCACTGCTGCAGCTATCCACGGCACCGCCGGCCACGGACCGCCGTGCACTGCGCCATGATACGGCCCAGTTCATCGGTGTATACCAAGGCAAGACCTTGGGGGAACTGGAAATCGGGCCGCTGGTCGTGCAGCTGCTGGCCATTTTACGTAACCACCATCTCCACCTGCCGCGCGAAATGGCCATGCTGGCCAAGATGCTGCTCATGACCGAGGGAATGGGCACCCGCCTGAACCCGGACTTCAGCCTGGGCAAGGTCCTCAAGCCCTACGCCACCGCCATGGCGATGGAACGTTTTGAGCCCCGAAAACTCGCCCAGGGATTCTCCCGGCTGGGGATGACGGTGGCCGAGCTGGGCATTGACCTGCCAGAAAAGCTCGAGCGGTTGGTTGGGCGCATGGACGACGGCGTGGAAGTCCATCTGCGCACCGCCGAATTGGAGCCGCTGGTCCTTCGCGCAGAGCAGATCGGCAACCGGCTCGTCGCGGGGATGGTGGCTGCCGCCTTCATCCGCGGCATCGGGGACGTGGCAACGGCGGACAGCGAACGGCTGAAGACCTGGGGCAAGCCGCTGGTGGCAGGTGCCGTTGGCGCCGTGGGGGTCCTGTCCACCTACCTGGCGTGGACCGGGCGACGCAAACCGCGCGGCGCAAGGCGATGATGTTTGCCGGGCTGCCCGGTAGGGCAGGACACTTTCCGCACCAACCCGCTTTCGGCACCCGATAAACACGTTGGCGCGGATGGCATCGTTATCGATGCGGCGCCAGCTGCGTTCTACCGGCGTGGTTCCCTGATCCCGCTCCCCCGGGCCCTAGAACTGGAAGGGGATGCCCGGAACCGAATAACCACCCATCCAGTAGGGCGTATAGCCGTAGTAGTCGAAGGCGTCCTGGTGGTAGGAGCGGGTACCCACCAGCTCG
>JAUNVO010000406.1 GCA_030540695.1 Micrococcaceae bacterium
TGTGCGGTCCACCTCCAACTTCTACGGCTCCGGGGAGCGAAATCACGGCCACTGGGAGGGATCTGCAAACAATCCGTGGCATCCATGCCATCCTAGTCCACTGGCGATGGGAACTGGACATCTCTGGATTCCCGGCCTTTCCCTGCAAACTAAACCATTGTGTTCACTGCTTTATCAGCCTAAGAATGAACCATGACGGTCACCTTGAAGACCTTGCAAACAAAGACCCGCGTCGCAGCCAGCGCACCTGCGGTCCGGGCAGCGCACTGATGTCCGCGGCCGGGGTCGGTTTCCGTTCCGAGCGCGGCCCGGTCCTCATTGCGCTGATGGTCAGCATGGGGCTCGTGGCGCTGGACTCAACGGTGTTGGCGACGGCGGTTCCTTCCATCGTGGAAAGCTTGGGCGGTTTCGCGTCCTTCACGTGGTTGTTCTCGGTCTACCTTCTCGCCCAGGCCGTCTCTGTGCCTGTCTACTCCAAGCTCTCCGATACCCTGGGGCGCAAACCTGTCATGCTGGCCGGGATCGGCATCTTCATGTTGGGCTCAATCCTGGCAGGATTCGCATGGAGCATGCCCGTGCTAATCATCTGCCGCACCATCCAAGGGCTCGGCGCAGGCGCAATCCAGCCTGCCACCACAACCATCGCCGGAGACATCTACACCGTCGAGGAACGGGCCAAGGTCCAGGGCTACCTCTCAGGTGTCTGGGCGATAGCCGCCGTGCTCGGCCCCGCGATTGGCGGCCTATTTTCCCAATTTGCGAGCTGGCGCTGGATCTTCTTCATCAACGTCCCGGTGTGCCTGGCCGCTGCCTTCCTGCTCATGCGCGCCTACCACGAGAACATCCCCCGCCGCAGGATCCACATCGACTATCCGGGTGCCATCCTGCTCGCCGCGGGCATGACACTGGTGATCCTTGCCGTGCTCGAGGGCGGGCAGGCCTGGGCATGGGATTCGGTGTATAGCGTTGGCGGTTTCACCTTTGGCGCGGCGTGCATCGTCGCATTCGTGCTGGTGGAACGACGCACAGCCGACGCCGTGCTGCCCTTGTGGGTCCTCTCCCGCCGGCTGCTGCTGACAACCACGCTCGTTTCGCTCGGTGTCGGGGCTGTGCTCATCGGTCTGACCTCCTTCGTGCCCACATTTCTGGAAGGTTCCATCGGCACTGTCCCGCTGCTGGCCGGGTTGGCGGTCGCAGCGCAGTCCATCGGCTGGCCCATTGCCTCCAGCTTCTCCGGCCGCCTGTACATGCGTTACGGCTTCCGCAACACCTCACTGCTGGGCATGGCCGTGATTGTCTTCGGTGCGCTGGCCCTCGTCCTCACCTCGGCGGGTCCAAACGTCTGGGTCGTGGCGGCGTGCTGCTTGGTCATCGGGGCAGGGCTCGGTTTCGCCTCCACCCCGGCCATCGTGGCGGCGCAGTCCTCGGTCGGCTGGGGCGAGCGCGGAGTGGTGACGGGAGCGAACATGCTGGCCCGGGCCATCGGTAGTTCAGTGGGCGTCGCCATCTTCGGGGCCGTGGCCAACGCCATCATCGCCTCTTCGGGAACCGGACCCGCCGACCCGGCAACCATCATTGCCTCCGCCCGCGGCGTATTCCTCGCCGTGCTGGTCTG
>JAUNVO010000097.1 GCA_030540695.1 Micrococcaceae bacterium
GATGACGGGCACTGTGCCTCGGCGGATCCGTGGCAGGGACCGGATTGCGAGGCCGTGTGCGATCCGCGGGCATCTTTTGCGGGCCCCAAGAACGCATCAGCGAGGTGTCCGCTTCCACGTCCGGGGCGAAAGGGGTGCCAATCAGTCCGTGTGAACGCGCTGCGCCCATGGAATTGCGGGTGAAGGCCGATGCGGCTGCCATCAGGGAGCACTGCCTGATACACGCCAAGGGCAACACCTCAGGGTTCTCCCGTCGCCTCCGGGAGCGCGGCGCCAACGTACCTGCGGGGTCCCGCTGGTACGTTGACGCCAGGTCCATGCCGGGAAAAATGCGTTGCCCGAGATCGAAGGCTGGACTCCGCGACGGTAGCTCCGGCGATCGTGCATCATCGGTGCCCACCTTCTTCCGGGGGGCAGTGTGTGAACCGTCGCGGCATGAAAAAGCCCCGACAGGTCGACGCATCAACTGATGCGACCCTGCCGGGGCCATGAAGGCGGCTGAGCGCTCCTACTCGGTGCGCACCGCCAATGAAGCGGACAGGCGCTGGGTGGCCTTGCGCAGCACCGGGATCGCGCGTTCGGAGAATTCCTCGGTCACCCGGGTCACCGGGCCGGAGATGGAGATGGCCATCGGGGTGGGGGCGCCCGGGACGGACATGGCCAGGCAGCGGACGCCGAGCTCCTGCTCTTCCTCATCGATGGAGTAGCCGCGGCCACGGATCGCGTCGAGTTCGGTAAAGAGGCCACCCAGGGAGCTGATGGTGTGTGGGGTGCTCACCGACATGCCCGCCTGGCTGACGAGGCGCTGGACGCGCTCATCGTCCAGCACCGCGAGGATGGCCTTGCCCACTCCCGTGCCGTGCAGGCTGGAGCGACGACCGACTTCGGTGATCATTCGCATGGAGTGCGGCGACTGGGCCTGGGCGATGTAGGTGACCATGTCGCCATCGAGCACCGCGATATTCGCGGATTCCCCCAGGACGGTGACAAGTTCCTTGAGCACCGGGGTGGCCAGGGCCCCAAGCTGGCGGTTGGCGACCTCGCCCAGGCGGATCAGTCGCGGGCCCAGGGAATAGCGGCGGTTGGAGAGCTGGCGAACATAGCCAATGCCGACCAGCGTGCGCAACAACCGGTGGATGGTCGGAAGAGGCAGCGGAGTGTCGATGGCGAGTTCGCTCAAGGCGGCTTCCCCTCCCGCGCGCGCAATGACCTCGAGCAGGTCAAAGGCTCGTTCAACGGATTGGACGCCGGCCGCTACTTTGGGTCCGTCCATGACTTTGGGCTCGTCCACGGGGGGGTGCTCCTCAAGATTGGGGGTAAATATGTAATCGGTCTCACTAGTAAAGATACCGGAACTGACAGAGTTTTTCCGCGATCCGAGATTTTTCTTCAGAAAACTGTGAGTCAAGCCATAACTGAAGGTTGTAATTTCGGCTGGTAGATAATAGTATCCACTATACGGAAACATTTTTTAGAGGAGAGCAAACATGGCAGCACCAAGCCCCGGATATTCACTGACCCTGCGGGTCGAGACCCCCGCAACGATCACTGCAACGAGCGAACTCGCCACTGCCGTGGGACAGGCCGGGGGCTCGATCACCGCGCTTGACGTGACCGAATCGGGTCACAACACCGTCGTTGTCGACGTCAGCTGCAACACCACCGATGCCGCCCACGGCGAACGCATCAAGGACGCCCTGAACGCACTCGAGGGCGTGACCGTGCGCAACGTCTCGGACCGCACCTTCCTGATGCACCTCGGCGGGAAGCTCGAAGTCGTCCCGAAGGTCGCACTGCGCAACCGTGACGATCTTTCCCGCGCCTACACCCCCGGCGTCGCCCGCGTCTGCCAGGCCATCGCCGCGAACAAGGCCGATGCCCGCAACCTGACCATCAAGCGCAACACCATCGCCGTGGTCACCGACGGCTCGGCCGTCCTTGGCCTGGGCAACATCGGACCGGAAGCAGCGCTTCCGGTCATGGAAGGCAAGGCGGCGCTGTTCAAGCAGTTCGCCGACGTCGACGCCTGGCCGGTCTGCCTGGACACCCAGGACACCGAGGAAATCATCATGATCGTCAAGGCACTCGCCCCGGTATACGGTGGCGTCAACCTTGAAGACATTGCCGCACCGCGCTGCTTCGAGATCGAAGCCCGCCTGCGCGAGGAACTGGACATCCCGGTCTTCCACGATGACCAGCACGGCACCGCAATCGTCACCCTTGCCGCACTGAGCAACGCGCTGAAGGTTGTTGGCAAGAACATCGCCGACATCAAGATCGTGGTTTCCGGTGTCGGTGCAGCAGGCAACGCCATCGTTCAGCTCCTCTCCGCCCGTGGCGCCAAGAACATCGTCGCCTGTGGCCGCAACGGTGCGATCTCGCGCCACGAAGAGCATGCCGACGCACACCGCCGGTGGTTGGCCCAGAACACCAACCCGGAGAACTTCACCGGCACCCTGCATGAGGCAGTGGCCGGAGCCGACGTCTTCATCGGGGTTTCGGCACCGAATGTCCTGGAAGAAGAGCACATCGCCTCGATGGCCGAAAATGCCATCGTCTTCGCCATGGCGAACCCGGATCCGGAGATCGACCCGGCCGTCGCCAGCCGCCACGCAGCGGTTGTTGCCACCGGTCGCTCGGACTTCCCGAACCAGATCAACAACGTGCTGGCCTTCCCGGGCTTCTTCCGCGGATTGCTCGACGCCAACGTCGCGGACATCACCGACTCCATGCTCCTGGCCGCCGCCGATGCCATCGCCGCCTGCGTGAGCGAGGACGAGCTGAACCCAGGTTTCATCATCCCCAGCGTGTTCGACCCGCACGTGGCCACCGAGGTTGCCGAGGCAGTCGTCGAAGCCGCCCGCAAGAACAACAAGTAAGAAAGAGGATCGCCATGAGCATCACCGTTTCACACCTGCCCAACGTAGAGCAGGCAGCATCGATTCTTTCCGACGAGGCACTGGCCTTCGTGGAGAAGCTTCACCAGAACTTTGCCGGCACCCGCGACACGGTGCTTGCCCAGCGCATCACCGACCGCCAAAAGGCCGCTGCAGCCGGAACCCTGGACTTCAACCCGGAAACCGCCTCGATCCGCAACGGCGACTGGAAGGTCGCCGAGGCCCCCGAAGCACTGCGTGACCGCCGCGTGGAAATCACCGGCCCGGCTTCCCCGGCCAAGATGGCCATCAACGCACTGAACTCCGGTGCCAAGGTCTGGCTCGCCGACCTTGAAGATGCCTCGACCCCGACCTGGCACAACGTCATCGACGCGCTGGCCAACCTGGGTGACGCCGCCCGCGGAACGCTCTCCTTCGAGGATTCGTCCAACGGCAAGTCCTACGCGCTGCGCACCGACGCACCGCTGGCCGTCGTCGTGGTCCGCCCGCGCGGCTGGCACCTGCCCGAGGACAACGTGCTGATCGACGGCGCCTCCGGCGTCGGCGCATTGGTCGACTTCGGCCTGCACTTCTTCCACAACGCCAAGGTGCTTTCCGAATCGGGCCAGGGCCCGTTCTACTACCTGCCAAAGATGGAATCGGCGCAGGAGGCCGCACTCTGGAACCAGGTCTTCACCTTTGCCGAGGAAGAACTGGGCATCAAGCACGGAACCATCCGCGCGACCATGCTCATCGAAACCATCCCGGCCGCCTTCCAGATGGACGAGATGCTCTACGAGCTGCGCGACTACGCCTCGGGCCTGAACGCCGGGCGCTGGGACTACCTCTTCTCCATCATCAAGTACTTCCGCACCTCCGGTGAGAAGTTCATCATGCCCGACCGCGCCGACGTGGCCATGACGGCCCCGATGATGCGCGCCTACACCGACCTGCTCGTGGCCACCTGCCACAAGCGCGGTGCCTTCGCCATGGGCGGCATGGCCGCGGTCATCCCGAACCGCCGCGAACCCGACGTCACCGAAGCGGCCTTCAAGAAGGTCCACAACGACAAGAAGCGCGAAGCCGGCGACGGCTTCGACGGTTCCTGGGTTGCCCACCCGGACCTGGTCTCGATCTGCGTCGAGGAATTCGACGCGGTGCTGGGCGATAAGCCCAACCAGCTCGACCGCCTGCGCCCGGAGGTCAACGTGACTCCCGAGCAGTTGCTCGACGTGCCCTCGGCACCGGGTTCGGTCACCGAGGCCGGCGTCCGCGCCAACCTCTACGTGGCAGTGGCCTACACCGCCGTGTGGCTCTCGGGCAACGGAGCGGTGGCCATCCACAACCTCATGGAAGATGCCGCAACCGCGGAAATCTCCCGCTCACAGATCTGGCAGCAGATCTTCAACAAGGTCGTGGCAGCCGACACCGGCAACACCATCACCGCCGAACTCGTCGCCTCCATCCTGGCCGAAGAGGTCGAGGTGCTGCGCGGGGAGATCGCCGACGAGGCGCGCTTCGCCACGTACTACGAGCCCGCAGCGGCACTGATCGGCAAGCTGGTCTCCGGCAAGGAAGAGGACTTCGAAGACTTCCTCACCCTTCCGGCCTACCGCCTGCTCAGCACCGAGCTGGTGACCCGGTAATGGCAGCAAACACCGCACTGGACACCACCGCCCTGGCCGCCGTGGAACTGCGCCTTGCGGCGACGGACAAGTTGCTGGCCAAGAACTACCCGGGCGATGACGGACGGCGCCAGCCGATCCACACCGCCTACGTTCCGGCCGACCGCTACACCCCGGAACTACCCGCACAGTGGGGTGCCGACGCACTTGAGGCCGCCGGCGGCGTCTCGGGCCTGGAAGCTTTGGCCAACACGCTGGGACTCAAGGATGCCGGGCGACTGGCCGAGCTGGTCGCCTCCAAGCTGGAAACCGAGCCCATCGAGGATTTGCGCCTGGACTTCGAGGACGGTTTCGGACACCGCAGCGACGACGAGGAAGACCAGTGGGCGGCCCGCGCCGCGCAGAACGTGGTCGCCGCCGTGAACTCCTCGGTGGCCCCGCCGTTCATCGGCATCCGCTTCAAGTGCTTCGAGGCCCCGACGCGCTCCCGTGCGGTGCGCACCTTGGATATCTTCATCTCCGAGCTTGCTGCCCACGGCCCGCTGCCGACCGGACTGGTCCTGACCCTGCCCAAGGTCACCACCGTCGCGCAGGTCGAGACCATGGTCTACATCTGCGAAAACCTCGAACGGGCCCACTCGTGGGCCCCGCGGACCTTGAAGTTCGAGGTTCAGATGGAAACCCCGCAGCTGATCCTCTCGCACGAGGGCATCGTTCCCTCGGCGGTGCTGCTGCACGCCGGCGACGGCCGCATCACCTCCCTGCACTACGGCACCTACGACTACTCGGCCTCGCTGGGTATCGCCGCAGCGTACCAGTCCATGGAGCACCCGGCCGCGGACTACGCCAAGAACGTCATGCAGGTGGCCATCGCCGAGACCGGCGTGCACATGTCCGACGGCTCGACCAATATCCTGCCGCTGGGCGACACCGAGTCGGTCCAGGCCGCCTGGGCCCTGCACGCACGCCTGGTGCGCCGCCACCTCGAGCGTGGCATCTACCAGGGCTGGGACCTGCACCAGAACCAGCTGGTGACCCGCTACCTGGCCAGCTACGCGTTCTACCGCGAGGGCTTCGACGCCGCAGCGACGCGCCTGCGCAACTACGTGCACAAAATCGAATCGGCCATCATGGATGAGCCTGCCACCGCCAAGGCGCTGGGCAACTTCATCCGTCGCGGCCTGATCTGCGGTGCCCTGGGCGCCGAAGAGATCATCGAGCATGCACAAATTTCCATTGAAACCCTCGAATCGATCGCCCTTGCGCGAGAAATCAAGAAGGAGGACGCACATGTCTAAGACCGAGACCCGCGCCGACACGAGCTACTACTCCAGCTACGGCGGGCACCCGCCGCAGACCGACCTGTTGACCGACCGGGCCATCGTCACCGAGGCCTACACCGTGATCCCCCGTGGCGTGCTGCGCGACATCGTCACCTCGGTGTTCCCGGAGTGGACCGGTACCCGCTCGTGGGTCCTGAACCGTCCGGTTGCCGGCGGTTCGACCACCTTCGCGCAGGCCATCGTCGAGGTTTCCCCCGGTGGCGGGTCCCAGAAGCCGGAGCCGCAGGCCGAGGTCCAGTCCTTCATCTTCGTTGTTGCCGGTGAGCTGACCCTGAACATCAGCGGAACCGAGCACAAGCTCCTCGAGGGCGGCTTTGCCTTCATTCCTGCCGGTGCCGAATGGACTTCGGCGAACAACGGCGTCGAGGTTGCCACGTTCCACTGGATCCGCAAGCGCTTCGAGCCGCTGGCGGGCGTCGCCGCACCGGGTCCGGTCGTCGGCAACGAAAAGGACATCACCCCGGGCGAAATGCCCAAGACCGATGGCAAGTGGCGCACCACGCGCATGCTTGACCCGGACGACGTGGCATTCGACTTCGGCGTGAACATCGTGACGTTCGAACCGGGCGCCTCGATTCCGTTCGCCGAAACCCACGTGATGGAGCACGGCCTGTACGTGCTCGAGGGCAAGGCCGTGTACCGGCTGAACGCCGACTGGGTCGAGGTCGAAGAGGGCGACTACATGTCGCTGCGCGCCTTCTGCCCGCAGGCTTGCTACGCCGGGGGACCGTCGAACTTCCGTTACCTGCTCTACAAGGACCAGAACCGCCAGATCGCCTTGTAAGGCACCGAAAAGCCAAGCCGGTCCCGCAACCCTTCAAAACCTCTTGTTCCAGTAATGTTTTTGCTCGGAGGGTGCGGGACCGGCTTTTTCGTTTAACTTTTGCCAGGCGGATCCGTACCGTCGCGTGCGCCTGGTTGTTGCGCCAACGGATCCGTGGGAAGGTTCCGTGCATGGCCGGCTGGGCCCAAGCATCAGCGCAACGGCGGATTCCCCGGCCCCACGCCGGAGTCATTCGCTGCTGTGGGCCCGGTATCTTCGATGCCTGCGGTTCGACCGGCACCGGTCGGGTGGGTCTTCAGTTTTCCCCTGAACAGGTATATGCTGTCTTTGCGACAGTAAATCAATTCAAGGAGAAGGTCCACATCATGCTTTTTGAGAACCAGGTAGCCCTCGTCACCGCAGCAGGCGCAGGTATTGGCCGTGCCATTTCCCTGCGACTGGCCGCCGATGGCGCCGCAGTCATCGTCTCCGACGTCAACGACGAGGCGGGGGCCGAAACGGTCTCGATGATCGAAGCCGCTGGTGGGCGTGCCGCCTACAAGCACGCCAACGCCGCGGATGCCGACGAGGTCAACGCCCTGGTGCCCTTCGCCCTGGAATCCTTCGGGCGGCTGGATCTGGCGGTCAACAACGCCGGCCTCGGCGCCATGCCCAAGCCGGTCCAGGATGTCACCGCCGAGGACTGGGACCGCACCATCAACGTGACCTTGCGTGGCACCTTCCTGGCGTTGCAGTCGCAGGTCGCCCACTTCGTGTCCCAGGGCAGCGGTTCGATCGTGAACATTGCCTCCCTCGCCGGGATCAGCGCCACCCCGCAGCTCACCCCGTACGGTGCGGCCAAGCATGGCGTGGTGTCGCTGACCGCCAGCGTCGCCAAGGAAAATGCCGAGCTCGGCATCCGCGTCAATGCAGTTGCCCCGGGCGCCATTGAAACGGCGGCGCTGGCATCCCTGCCCGAGGAGGCCCGCGCGGGCTATGCCGCTGAAATCCCGATGAAGCGCCTGGGCAAGGCGGAAGAGATTGCCGACGCCACCGCATTCCTGCTCTCCGACCAGGCGTCCTTCATCACCGGCGTGGTGCTGCGCGTAGACGGTGGAACCGAGGCCTGATCCATGACGGAAAGCGACGCAAACGCCACACTGATCCAGATCCTCAACGGGATCCTGGCGCAGTGGACGGCGCCGGACTTCACCACGGCCGTTGCGGCGCGTGAGGGCGTTTTGCTGGATCCCGGGGCGCTGACTTTGCTCAGCATCCTGAACAACTCCGGGGCCCAGCGGCCCTCCGCCTTGGCCGAAAACATGGTCACCGGGGCCTCGAACATCTCCAAGATCATCGCGCGGCTCAAAGACGCGGGACTGGTGCAGCGGACAGGGGATCCGCGGGATTCGCGCGCCTCACTGATAGGTCTCACCGCGGCCGGGGAGCGGGCGGGTGCCGCGATCCGGCAATCGGGCAGCACCCTGGTCGATGAGTTGCTGGGGGATTGGACGGAGGCGGACCGCAGCGACCTGGTTCGGCTGTTGGGCCGTTTCGAAGTTGAAAGCCACAGGGTGGCCGGAAACCTGAGGGCCGCCGGGGGCGAGAAGGGTTCCCCGGGTTCCGGGCCCACACTCGGGTCCTAGGGGCGTCGGGGTGGGGAACCCCGGTGCGCCTCTGCCGGTCCGTGGACAGCCCGGGGGCTAGCCCCTGGGCCAGGGGGCTTCTTCGATACGCTCGACGTTTTCGTTGAAATCGCGCAGCATGCCCATGAAGGCTCGCTGCTTTTCCTCCGGCCAGTCGCCCACGACGTCGCGCAGTCCCTGCTCGTAGGACATGCGCGTTTCCAGCAACGCCTGGAGGCCGGCCTCGGTAGGGGTGATGCGGCGCGCCACTTCCCCGGCCACCCCGGCCACGTAGGCGACGTGTTCATGGCGTATCAGGGCGCCGACCTGGCGGTGGATGGTGGAGGAGTCCAGTCGCAAGGCCTGAGAGAGCTCCTTGAGCGTCATGGGCTCGGAGCGTTCGAGCCGGTTGAGCAGCACATATGCCGAGCGCTCAAGGGCGGGACTGGCCTTGTAATGCGGGCGCAGGTGATAGCGGAAAAACAGCATGAGTTCGTACTGCATCTCATGCAGGGGACTGCTGTTCTGCGTCATTCCGCTCCCTAATGGATTGTCTTTTCGCGACGTCCCAGTATACAACATTATGCATGGTGCAATAGGTATGCATCATGCACTTCTCATGTATGATGCATAAGCGTCATTCGGCGCCGCGCCCCCATCCAGTTAGCGAGCACCATGACTGCCAGTCCCGCACTGTCCACGCACAAGAAACCTTCGCCACGGGCTGCCGTCACGATCCTTGCGTTCGTTGGCATCGTCGTCTCCTTGATGCAGACGCTCGTGGTCCCGCTGATCCCGCAGTTGCCGACGCTGCTGAACACCACGGCTTCGGACGCCTCCTGGGTCATCACGGCCACGTTGCTGGCTGGTGCAGTGGTCACTCCCATCGCCGGACGGTTGGGCGATATGTTCGGCAAGCGTCGCATGCTCATCATCTCCCTGGCGCTGATGGTTGCCGGGTCGGTGATCTGCGCGTTGACGAGCACACTGGAAGTCATGCTGGCAGGGCGCATCCTGCAGGGACTGGCCATGGGCGCCATACCCCTGGGCATCAGCATCCTGCGCGATGAACTGCCACGCGAAAAGGTCGGCGCGGCCATTGCGACGATGAGCGCCACCATGGGCGTCGGCGGTGCCATCGGATTGCCGTTCTCCGCCTTCATCGCCCAGGTCGCCGATTGGCACGCGTTGTTCTGGACCGCGGCCGGGCTCGGTGCGCTCTGCCTGGTCCTGGTGGCCACCGTCCTTCCCGAATCCGCGGTGCGTACCCCCGCCCGCTTCGACGGTGTCGGGGCCCTCGGGCTGGCGGCCGGGCTTGTTTCCCTGCTGCTGCCCATCACCAAGGGCGCCGACTGGGGATGGACAAGCCCGCTGACGCTGGGACTCTTCGCCGCCGCGGTGCTCATTTTCCTCCTCTGGGGCATCCACCAGCTGAAGATCAAGGCGCCGCTGGTGGACCTGCGGGTCACTGCCCGGCCCCAGGTGCTGTTCACCAACCTCTCCTCGATGACCGTCGGCTTTGCCATGTACGCCATGAGCATCACGTTCACCCAGTTGCTGATGGCACCGGCCGCCACCGGCTACGGACTGGGCCACTCCATGGTCATGGCGGGGCTGGTGCTTACCCCGGGCGGATTTGTGATGATGCTGCTTTCCCCGGTCTCCGCGCGCCTCTCGGCACGTTTCGGACCCAAGACCACGCTGATCATTGGCTCGTTGGTCATTGCCCTCGGGTACGTCACGGCGTTCTTCCTGATCTCCGCGACCTGGCAGATCCTGATTGCCTCCATCATCGTCGGAGGCGGCATCGGACTGGCCTACGCGGCCATGCCCGCACTGATCATGGGTGCCGTCCCGCTGACCGAGACCGGTGCGGCCAATGGCATGAACGCCCTGATGCGCTCGGTGGGCTCCTCCGCGGCGGCGGCAGTCATGGGTGTGGTGCTGGCCAGCATGACGATGCCCCTGGGTCCGGTGAACGTCCCGACCCTTGAAGGATTCCGCGTCACCTTCGCCTTTGCCATCGCGGCAGCGGTGCTGGCAGCGGTCTTCGCGGCGCTGATCCCCAAGAAGGCCCACGGTGCCGCTGCATCCAAGCCCGTTGAACGTGAGCGCGTCAAGGCCTGAGAATGTCCGTCCAAAAGGGCGCCAGGCAGGCCGATGGCTTCGCGGCCGGCGCGACAGCAACGGCCTGTCCGGCTTGCCATGGCGGCGGGGCGCTTCGACGGGCCCGGGAAATGCCGCCGGTGCGGGGGTGTGCGCCACGGCGCAGCGCGGCACAGTAGCCTTGGTCCATGAACGCCGCCGATAAAGGGATGAAAGAAGCCGAAGCTCCGGACTTCGGGGAAAACGCCCAGCGACTGGCCAGTGCGGTCGCTTCCCCGGCTGCATGGGCGTTCATTTGGCTGATCCTGCGCATCTTTGCCGTGTCGGGGTATGACTGGAACACCGCTTTCGCGGTCAGCACCACGCTGAGCCCCAGCGACGGACTGGCACTGCTTTTCGGTTCGCTGATGGCAGGGCACATAGTCGTGGCGATCCTCTTGATCGTGGTGCTGCCGCTGCTCATTGCCACCTATGCGTGGTCCCCGCGCGGCCATCGCCCCATGGTCATGTTGGCAACCACGCTGGGCGTGGTCACGCTGGTGGCCCTGACCGTCAGTTTCCGTGAGTGGTGGCTGCCGGTGGCCAGCGCGGCGGTCTTTGGCGTGTTCGCGCTGATCCACATCCTCTCCCCGAAGAACCCCGTGCGCCGGGTGTTCATGGCGACCATGTCCCGCATCGGATGGGTTTCCGGGATCGCGTTCGTGCTGGTTGCCGCGGTGGTCCAAACACCGTGGGTTCCGCAGGAGCGGATCGAAACCACCGATGGCACCATCACCGCCTATGTCCTCAGCGTCGATTCGGGCTACCTGAACATCCTGACCGAGGACCACAAGTTCGAGATCCTCATCAGCAGCGATGTGATTTCGCGT
>JAUNVO010000098.1 GCA_030540695.1 Micrococcaceae bacterium
AATCGGTACCCAGTATGCCAACGCCATGGTTCTCGCCCTCGCTGCCATAGATCATGTCTTGCTCAGCGGCCTTGCCGCCGTGGGATCCATCCGGGCGGCTCGTGATCGATGGAACGAACCACTACGGGATCATCGCGAAGTTGGCTTCCTGTCGATCATCCATACGCACCTCGATGGACAACGTTTCCCCCAGGAAGATGTGACCAACCACCCGGCATCGACCCTTACCACATGGTTTCGGGATGACGCATCCGTGCGGTAGAGTTGTGATCCTGTGCGCGTTATGTATGGAGACTATCCACCTCCGAATGTAATGCACAGTGCAGCCGGAGGGTTTTTTACGGGCCCGGAAGGCCGTGCGGCATAGCTCTGGGCTAACGCCTCGGCCCTGCTTCCCCAGCATAAAACGTTCATCGCGCTTTGGCGCCGTGAATCGTGGTGTATGGAGGTGGGGGTAAGCGGAGGCCCGGATGGACCATATCTGTTCCGCAAGGCTCCCTAGGAGAACCAGCGAGACGACAGGAGTAAATAGTGATTCAGCAGGAATCGCGACTAAAGGTTGCTGACAACACCGGTGCTAAGGAAATCCTTACCATTCGTGTTCTCGGTGGCTCTGGCCGTCGCTACGCAGGCATTGGCGATGTTATCGTCGCCACCGTCAAGGATGCAATCCCTGGCGGAAACGTAAAGAAGGGTGACGTCGTCAAGGCTGTCATCGTTCGCACCAAGAAGGAACGTCGTCGTATTGACGGTTCCTACATCAAGTTCGACGAGAACGCAGCTGTCATCCTCAAGGCTGACGGCGAGCCACGCGGAACCCGTATTTTCGGTCCCGTGGGTCGCGAGCTTCGCGACAAGCGGTTCATGAAGATCGTTTCCTTGGCTCCGGAGGTGCTGTAAGCATGGGTGCAAAGATCAAAAAGGGTGACCTCGTTCAGGTCCTCACCGGTTCCGACCGCAACAAGCAGGGCAAGGTGCTGAAGGTATTCCCCGCAGCGCAGCGCGTTATTGTTGAGGGCGTCAACCGCGTCACCAAGCACACCAAGGCCGGTCAGACCGAGCGTGGCACCACGACAGGTGGTATCGAGGTCGTTGAGGCCGCGATGCACATCTCGAATGTCGCAATCGTTTGCCCGGACACCAAGAAGCCGACCCGCGTTGGCTTCCGCGAGGAAACCGTGGAGAAGAACGGCGTGTCCAAGACCGTCCGTGTTCGCTTCGCCAAGTCTTCCGGAAAGGCACTGTAATGACTGAAGCAGCTGTGAAGACCCAGCCACGCCTGAAGGCCAAGTACAACGCCGAGATCCGCGAAGTCCTGACGACCGAGTTCAGCTACGCCAACCCGATGCAGGTTCCGGGTCTGGTCAAGGTTGTTGTGAACATGGGTGTCGGCGAAGCCGCCAAGGACTCCAAGCTCATTGAAGGCGCGGTCAAGGACCTCACCGCCATCACCGGCCAGAAGCCGTTGGTTACCAAGGCACGCAAGTCGATCGCACAGTTCAAGCTGCGCGAAGGCATGCCGATTGGTACCCACGCCACCTTGCGCGGAGATCGCATGTGGGAATTCGTGGATCGTCTGGTAACGCTGGCACTGCCGCGTATCCGTGACTTCCGCGGCCTGAGCCCGAAGCAGTTCGACGGCAACGGCAACTACACCTTCGGTCTCACGGAACAGTCAATGTTCCACGAAATCGATGTTGATTCCGTTGACCGCGTTCGCGGCATGGACATCACCGTAGTGACCACCGCGAAGACCGACGACGAAGGCCGTGCCTTGCTCAAGGCCCTGGGCTTCCCGTTCAAGACCGCCAACTAGATCAACTACGTTGCAGGTCCGCGCTTGCGCGGAAACCGTAGCGAGGAAGGGCAGAAGCCCACATGACAATGACAGATCCTGTCGCAGATATGCTGACTCGTCTGCGCAACGCCAACTCGGCTTACCACGACACGGTATCCATGCCGTCGAGCAAGCTGAAGGTGCGCGTTGCACAGATCCTCAAGGAACAGGGCTACATCGCCTCGTTCGTCGAGGAAGCAGCGGAGGTTGGCAAGAAGCTGACCGTCACCCTGAAGTTCGGCCCGAGCCGCGAGCGTTCAATCGCTGGCGTCCGCCGCATTTCTAAGCCGGGCCTGCGTGTATACGCAAAGTCCACCAACTTGCCGCACGTCCTTGGGGGCCTCGGCATTGCAATCCTGTCCACGTCCTCCGGTCTGCTTACCGACCGCCAGGCAGCCAAGAAGGGTGTAGGTGGGGAAGTCCTCGCCTACGTCTGGTAACGGGAAAGGGAGAAAGAAACCATGTCACGTATTGGACGTCTTCCGATCACTGTTCCTGCCGGCGTTGAGCTCAAGATTGATGGAAACCTTGTTTCCGTCAAGGGCGCCAAAGGCGAACTGAACCACACCGTAGCAAGCCCGATCACTGCTGTTCTCGAAGAGAACACCGTGACCGTGGCCCGTCCGAACGACGAGCGCGATTCGCGTTCGCTGCACGGACTGACCCGTACCTTGATCGAGAACATGATCATCGGTGTCACCGCTGGCTACGAAAAGAAGCTCGAAATCCACGGTACCGGTTACCGCGTCGCAGCAAAGGGCCAGAGCCTCGAGTTCACCCTTGGCTTCTCGCACCCGGTTGTCATCGAGGCTCCCGAAGGCATTGCCTTCGCAGTCGAGGGAAACAACAAGATCACCGTTTCGGGTATCAACAAGCAGCAGGTTGGCGAAGTATCCGCCAACATCCGCAAGCTCCGCAAGGCCGACCCGTACAAGGGCAAGGGCATTCGGTACGCTGGCGAAATCATCCGCCGCAAGGTCGGAAAGGCTGGTAAGTAACCATGGCTCTGGGAATCAAGGGTAAGAGTAAGGCAGCCGCACGCGGCCGCCGCCACCTGCGTGTCCGTAAGCGCATTGTTGGCTCCGAGGTGCGTCCGCGCCTGGTCGTCAACCGTTCGGCCCGACACATCTTCGTTCAGGTCGTAGACGACAGCAAGGGCATCACCGTTGCCTACGCGTCCACGATGGAAGCCGACTTGCGCGCATTCGATGGTGACAAGTCCGCCAAGGCCAAGCGCGTTGGGGAGCTCGTCGCCGAGCGCGCCAAGGCAGCCGGCATCGAATCCGTGGTCTTTGACCGCGGTGGCAACAAGTACCACGGTCGCGTGGCCGCTGTTGCCGACGGTGCCCGTGAAGGTGGGCTGGCACTGTGAGCGAAGCAACCAACAAGAAGGAAACTCAGGTGTCTGAAGCTACTGTTGCAGCCGAGACCGCTGCCGCTCCCGCTACCGAGAACGCCGGCGCCAAGCGCGGCGGCCGTGGCCGTGGCGAAGGTCGTGGCCGTGGCCGCGATTCAAAGGACAGCCGCAACGATGACAAGGACAAGTTCCTTGAGCGCGTTGTAGCCATCAACCGCGTATCCAAGGTCGTCAAGGGTGGTCGTCGCTTTAGCTTCACCGCACTTGTCGTTGTGGGTGACGGCAACGGACTCGTTGGCGTCGGCTACGGCAAGGCCAAGGAAGTTCCGGCGGCCATCGCCAAGGGCGTTGAAGAAGCCAAGAAGTCCTTCTTCCGCGTTCCCCGCGTCGGCACCACCATCCCGCACCTGGTGCAGGGTGAAGACGCTGCCGGTGTTGTCTTGTTGCGTCCCGCAGCACCGGGTACCGGCGTTATCGCCGGTGGTCCGGTCCGCGCCGTACTCGAATGCGCCGGCATCCACGATGTTCTGTCGAAGTCCATGGGCTCGAGCAACCAGATCAACATCGTTCGCGGCACCGTTGCAGCACTGAAGGCTCTTGAAGAGCCGGCAGCTGTCGCAGCACGCCGTGGCCTGCCGTTGGACGAAGTTGTTTCAGCTCAGATGCTGCACAACATCCAGAACCAGAAGGCAGGTGCGTAATAGTGGCAAAGAACATTGTCCCTAGCGACGCGAAACTGGCAATCACCCAGACAAGGTCCACCATTGGTGGCAAGCAGAACCAGCGCGACACCCTTCGCTCACTCGGCCTGAAGCGCATCGGACACACCGTGTTCCGTACCGCCGATCCGGTGACCGTTGGCATGATCAACACGGTTCCGCACCTCGTCAAGGTTGAGGAGACGAACTAATCATGGCTGAAAAAGAGAACGCACTGAAGGTTCACCACCTTCGTCCGGCCGAAGGTGCCAAGACCGTCAAGACCCGCGTGGGTCGTGGCGAGGCATCCAAGGGTAAGACCGCGGGCCGCGGTATGAAGGGCACCAAGGCGCGCTACCAGGTCAAGGCCGGCTTTGCCGGTGGCCAGTTGCCGCTGCACATGCGCCTTCCGAAGCTTCGCGGCTTCAAGAACCCGTTCCGCGTCGAGTACCAGGTTGTCAACCTGGACAAGATCTCGGAACTGTTCCCCGAAGGTGGCGACGTCACCGTGGAGGCATTGATCGCGAAGGGCGCCGTTCGCAAGAACGAGCCCGTCAAGGTCCTTGGCTCGGGCGAACTGACCGTCAAGGTCGATGTGAAGGTCAACGCCTTCTCGTCCTCCGCAGCGGAAAAGATCGCCGCAGCCGGCGGCTCTGCAGTAGAGCTCTAAGCTACGTGGTCTCTTGATCACACAGTGAGAGAGGGGTGGGCCTGGAATTCGCTTAGCGGATACCGGGGTCCGCCCCTTTTTCTTTCTTGCCGCTGTACACCCGCTACGGGAACCGTGACGTCACTGGATGTCAAGGGGGGACCGAAGGGGAATCATCGGGCTGAAAATATCGAGCAGCCCGGGATTGATTACAGCCTTTACCGTGGCGCATTTGGCGTGTCATGCGTAACGCCGGATAGAATCGATAGGTCAACCCCCGGGTACCCCCGGCCACCATCAATCAGGAGGACGCTTGTTCAGCGCCATTGCCCGGGTATTCCGGACGCCTGACCTGCGACGCAAGTTGTTGTTCACGCTCGCCATCATCGCGATCTACCGCATGGGTGTCTACATCCCTGCGCCCGGTGTGGACTACTCAAACGTCCAGCAGTGCCTTGCCGCGGGTGACACCACCGGCGGGCTCTACCAGTTCGTCAACCTGTTCAGTGGCGGAGCGCTGCTGCAGGTCTCCGTCTTTGCCATGGGCATCATGCCCTACATCACAGCATCGATCATCGTCCAGCTGTTGCGCGTGGTCATTCCGCGCTTCGAGGAGCTGCACAAGGAAGGCCAGTCCGGACAGGCCATCCTCACCCAGTACACGCGATATCTCACGATCGCGCTGGGCCTTCTGCAAGCGACAACGCTTGTATCCCTGGCGCGCAGCGGGAACCTCTTCCCGTCCTGCCAACTCCCGATCGTCCCGGATGAGAGCCTCTTCGTTATCATCCTGATGATCCTGACCTTGACGGCCGGCACCGGCCTGATCATGTGGATGGGCGAGCTCGCCACCGAGCGTGGCGTCGGCAACGGCATGTCCTTGCTGATCTTCGTCTCCATCGCCTCGGGTTTCCCTGCGGCCATGGGCGCCATCGCCACTTCACAGGGCTGGGGTGTCTTCGTCGGGGTGATCATCATCGGACTGGCGGTCATTGCCCTGGTGGTTTTCGTCGAGCAATCCCAACGCCGCATACCGGTGCAGTACGCCAAGCGCATGATCGGCCGGCGCACCGTGGGGGGAACCTCCACCTACATTCCGATCAAGGTCAACATGGCCGGGGTCATCCCGGTGATCTTCGCGTCCTCGATGCTGGCGCTGCCGCAGATGCTGGTCTCGTTCAACACCCGTGCCGACGGCACGCTGCCGGGCTGGGCCCTATGGATGCAGACCTACTTCTCCAGCTCCTCTCCGCTGTACATGGTTGGATACGGCCTGCTGGTCATCGGGTTCACCTACTTCTACGTTGCGATCACCTTCAACCCGACCGAGGTTGCCGACAACATGAAGCAGTACGGCGGGTTCATCCCGGGCATTCGTGCCGGGCGCCCCACGGCGGAGTACCTCGAGTACATCCTCAGCCGCATCACCTTCCCCGGTGCCGTTTACCTGGCATTCGTGGCACTGATCCCGTTGATAGCCTTCGTGCTCATCAACGCCGATCAAAGTTTCCCGTTTGGCGGTACCTCGATCCTCATCATGGTTGGTGTGGGTCTTGAGACCGTGAAGCAAATCAACGCGCAAATGCAGCAGCGACACTACGAAGGACTTCTGCGATGACAAGACTGTTGATCATTGGACCTCCCGGCGCCGGTAAGGGCACCCAGGCGGACCGTATTTCCCACCGCCTCAATGTCGTGGCGATCTCCACCGGCGACATCTTCCGGGCCAACGTCAAGGGCGGAACCCCGCTGGGCATCGAGGCCAAGAAGTACATCGACGCCGGGAACTTCGTCCCGGACTCGGTCACCAACTCGATGGTGCGCGACCGCCTCGCCATGCAGGACGTGGCCGACGGCTTCCTCCTTGACGGCTACCCGCGCACCAGCGCCCAGGTCGACGAGCTGGATTCGATTCTCAAGGACGCCGGAACGCAGCTCGATGTCGTGCTGCAGCTGACCGCCGACGACGACGAACTGGTGACCCGACTGCTCAAGCGCGCAGAGATCGAAGGCCGTGCAGACGACACCGAAGAGGTCATCCGCCACCGTTTGGGCCTGTACCACGAGGAGACAGCCGTAGTGGTCAACCGTTACCAGGAGCGCGGCATCGTGCGGCAGGTCGACGGGATCGGCGAGATCGACGAAGTCACCAACCGCGTCATGGACGCCTTGGGACAGAGCGTCTAATATCACTGGCGCACACCAAACCGCGGGGATCGGCACACCAGTGCCATCGTCCCCGCGGTTTTTGCGATAACGACGTGCATGAACGTCTTTGGAAAGGGACACACACCATGGCTTTCGGCCAACGTAAAATCGAGTACAAGACCAACGGGCAGATCCTGAAGATGCGTGAAGCCGGGTTGGTGCTGGCCGAGGCCTTGGACGAGGCTTCGGCCGCTGCGCAAATCGGAGCGACCACCGCCCACCTGGATGCGGTCTTCGGAGCCGTCCTGGAACGCCATGGGGCGACCAGCAACTTCAAGGGCTACCACGGCTTCCCGGCGAACATTTGCGCCTCGGTGAACGACGAGGTCGTCCACGGCTTTCCCGGCGACTACGTGCTCAAGGACGGCGACGTGCTTAAGATCGACGGTGGCGCCATCATCGACGGCTGGCACTCCGACTCCGCGCGCACCATCATCGTCGGCACCGCCGATCCTGCGGACCAGCGACTGTCGGATGTCACCCAGGAGGCGATGTGGCGGGGAATCGCCGCATTGGCCGAGGCCCGCTACGTGGGCCAGATCGGTGACGCGATAGACGATTTCGTCTCCTCGGTGGGCGGGGCGCCGTTGGGCATCCTGGAGGACTACGTGGGTCACGGCATCGGCTCGGAGATGCACCAGGCCCCCGATGTGCTCAATTACCGCACGGGGCACCGTGGTGCGCGCATCAAGCCGGGCATGTGCCTGGCCATCGAGCCCATGCTGGTGCGCGGTGACCTGGAAACGAAGGTGCTGGCCGATGACTGGACCGTGGTGACCGTTGACGGGCAACGTGCCTCGCAATGGGAGCACAGCGTCGCCATCCACCTGGGCGGAATCTGGGTGCTGAGCGCCCATGACGGGGGAGTGGCCGGACTTGCGCCCTTTGGCGTCTTGCCTTCACCCATAGTGCCGTAGCCACTTTGCGGCCTCCGAGAGGCCGGCGCGCGCGGAACACATGTGGCGAACCTAACAAAATGCGAAGACCCGAATGATTTCCCTTATGGCCGTTGGGCGCGTAGGCTTGACTGTTGGTTGTCTGTTCCTTGGTGCCCAAAAGCTCACGCTTGGGGTAACGGGTCGACGGATAGCCAAGACCATTAATCTGTTGGCGGTAAATGTCGCCAGCAACAAAAGTTAGCGGAGGATATGGCCAAGAAAGAGGGTGTCATCGAGGTAGAAGGCGCTGTGTCAGAGGCACTGCCCAACGCGATGTTCCGTGTTGAGCTGCCCAATGGACACGTTGTCCTTGCAACTATCTCGGGAAAGATGCGTCAGCACTACATTCGAATCCTCCCTGAGGATCGCGTAGTGGTGGAACTCAGCCCGTACGACCTCAACCGCGGCCGTATCGTCTACCGCTACAAGTAAAGATTTTTGTTCCTCCTTCCCTTGGGACGGGCGACAAAGGTAGTTACGCTCCACTGAAACCGCAACCGCAAAAGGAGTAAGCCTTGAAGGTTAACCCTAGCGTGAAGCCGATCTGCGATAAGTGCAAGGTGATCCGCCGTAACGGTCGGGTCATGGTGATCTGCGAAAATCCACGCCATAAACAGCGTCAGGGCTAAATTTCCTTCACGGGAAATCCTTACGCGTAGTAACTGATATCGGCAGCACAGCATCCATTGCGCGATGCATACCCACGGCACGGAGGCCGTGGACTGGGAACACCCAGGAATGTGCTGCTTAAGACCTCCGCACATCGAAAGGTAGACAGCATATGGCTCGTCTAGCTGGCGTAGACATCCCGCGCGAAAAGCGCGTGATCATTGCGCTCACCTATATCTACGGCGTGGGCAAGACCCGTGCAGAACAGACCATCACCGAGACCGGGATCAACCCGGAAACTCGCGTGAAGGATCTGACCGACGCTGAGCTGGTTCAGCTGCGTGACTTCATTGAAGGTAGCTTCAAGGTCGAGGGTGACCTCCGCCGTGAAGTGGCAGCTGACATTCGCCGCAAGGTTGAAATCGGCTCCTACGAAGGCATTCGCCACCGCAAGGGCCTGCCGGTCCGCGGACAGCGCACCAAGACCAACGCTCGTACCCGCAAGGGCCCGAAGCGCACCGTCGCCGGTAAGAAGAAGACCCGCTAAATCTAGCGGTCGTCACTAAGCCAATTTTCTCGTAGGAGTAAGAATGCCACCAAAGACTCGTGGAGCGGTACGCAAGCCGCGTCGCAAGGACAAAAAGAATATCGCGCTCGGACAGGCGCACATCAAGAGCACCTTCAACAACACCATCGTTTCCATCACGGATCCGAACGGTGCTGTAATCTCGTGGGCCTCGGCCGGCGAGGTTGGGTTCAAGGGCTCGCGCAAGTCCACTCCGTACGCTGCACAGATGGCCGCCGAGGCTGCTGCAAAGCGCGCACAGGAGCACGGACTTCGCAAGGTTGACGTTTTCGTCAAGGGGCCGGGCTCGGGGCGCGAAACCGCGATCCGTTCGCTGCAGGCCGCTGGCCTTGAGGTTGGGTCCATCTCGGACGTCTCCCCAAGCGCACACAACGGTTGCCGCCCGCCAAAGCGTCGCCGCGTCTAACTAATGACTGTCTAGCGTTGATGCCGCCGCGTCTTTCTTCCCCTGGAAGTAGGACGCGGCGGCATGATCGCCACGGCATGCCAGCCCGAACCAGACGAACGCCGACGAGGCATACGTCGTTTCCACCCCCTGTGTTGCGTCATATAGCGGACGCTCGCTGAAAGGAAATGTAAGTGCTCATTGCACAGCGCCCTACCCTGACCGAAGAAGTCGTAGCGGAGAACCGCTCCCGTTTCATCATTGAACCGTTGGAGCCTGGCTTCGGCTACACCCTGGGTAACTCGATCCGCCGTACCCTGCTTTCCTCCATTCCTGGTGCAGCTGTCACCAGTGTGCGGATCGACGGAGTATTGCACGAGTTCACCACCGTAGCCGGTGTGAAGGAAGACGTCACCGAACTGATTCTGAACATCAAGAATCTCTCAGTGTCCTCCGAACATGACGAGCCGGTCGTCGCCTACCTGCGCAAGCAGGGCCCGGGCGTCGTCACCGCAGCCGACATCACCCCGCCAGCCGGCGTGGAGTTCCACAACCCGGATTTGCACATCGCGACTTTGAACGCGAAGGGCAAGTTCGACATGGAGCTGACCATCGAACGTGGCCGCGGCTATGTTTCTGCAGCGCAGAACAAGAACGTGGACGCAGAGATCGGTCGCATCCCTGTGGATTCGATCTACTCGCCTGTGCTGAAGGTGACCTTCCGCGTGGAGGCCACCCGTGTTGAACAGCGCACCGACTTTGACAAGCTCATCGTCGATGTCGAGACCAAGGACTCAATGCTCCCGCGCGATGCAGTTGCATCGGCCGGCACCACCTTGGTTGAACTGTTCGGCCTGGCTCGCGAGCTGAACACAGCCGCTGAAGGCATCGAGATCGGCCCGTCCCCGACGGACGCCGCACTCGCTGCCGATATGGCACTGCCGATCGAGGACCTCGAATTGACGGTTCGCTCGTACAACTGCCTCAAGCGTGAGGGCATCCACTCCGTGGGTGAACTCGTTGCACGCTCCGAGGCCGACCTGATGGACATCCGCAACTTTGGTGCGAAGTCCATCGACGAGGTCAAGGCGAAGCTGATCGATTTGGGTCTTGCCCTGAAGGATTCCCCTCCAGGCTTCGACCTTGCAGCACGTGCCGCAGCCATTGGCGACGATGAAGTCTACGGTGAGGAAGAAGTCTAAGACTTCTTGGCCCACCAGCTATAGAACTTAAACCTTTGCGCCCGGATTCCCACCGGGATCCCGGGCGCAAAGGCCACCATAATAGGAGAACACTATGCCTACCCCACCAAAGGGTCCGCGTCTCGGCGGTAGCGCGGCTCACGAGCGTTTGATGCTCGCGAACCTCTCTGCGCAGCTGTTCGAGAGCAAGTCCATCACCACCACGCTGACCAAGGCCAAGCGCCTTCGTCCGCACGCAGAGCGCCTGATCACCTTCGCCAAGCGCGGAGACCTGGCCTCACGTCGCCGCGTCCAGGCAGTCATTGCCTCGCGCAGCCGCACCAACAAGTCGATCGTTCACGAGCTGTTCGAGAACATCGCACCGGTCATGGCCGAGCGCCAGGGTGGCTACACCCGCATCACCAAGATCGGCAACCGCAAGGGCGACAACGCCCCGATGGCTGTCATCGAATTGGTCATGGAGCCGGTTTCCCCGAAGCAGGCAGTGGTGAAGGAAGCCGAAAAGGCCGCCGCCGTTGCAGCTCCGGTTGAAGAGACCGCCCCGGTCGAAGCAACCGAAACCGCCGAGGTCGCCGAGACCGAAGCAGCAGAGGAGAACAAGGCCTAGTCCTTGTCCACCTTTGGCAACAGCCAAAAAGTGGCCCGGTGCCTCCTTTCCCCGATCCGGGGAAAGGACGCCGGGCCACTGGCTTTAAACGGCACGGCCAGC
>JAUNVO010000099.1 GCA_030540695.1 Micrococcaceae bacterium
ACGCGGGATCCGGTACCGGGTAGATCATGCCGTTGACGAGGTTGCTACGGGCCGGATCCAACGCCCAATACTCGCCCCTAAAGGGCAGGATCCGCGGTGCCCCGGCAGCGCCGACAAGCCTGGCAATCACATCTGAGTGAAGCCCTGCGCAAACCACCAGACGATCGAAGGTGTGGGTGCCTCCGGTGGTGGAGACCACACAGGTTCCGCCAGCGGACTGAACGGCAACGACTTTTTGGTTCAACAACACGCGGCTGCCTGCCCGCCGGACTTGGTGTGCCATTGTTTCGGCGATCGCAGCGTAGTCCACGACCGCGGTCTGTGGGGAGTGCAGAGCCGCCACTCCCGCTGCGTGCGGTTCGATTTCACGCAGCTTCTCCCGAGATACCCGGGCCAGATCCGGCACTTTGTTGAGTGTGGAGCGGCGCTGAATTTCATCAAGGCGCGGGATTTCGTCCGCAGTCAGGGCAACCACCAGTTTCCCGGTTTCCTTGTAGGGCAGTGAGTGCTCCTGGCAGTATTCACGGGTCATCGCCCGTCCCATGGCACAGAGCTCCGCTTTGAGGGAGCCTGGTTGGTAGTAGAGCCCTGCATGAACCACTCCGGAATTGTGCCCGGTTTGGTGCGCCGCGACCCTGGACTCTTTTTCAAGAACCGTCACGTCATGATCGCCGGTGCGGGACAATGCCTGCGCGATGGCAAGACCCACGATTCCGGCACCGACCACCCCAATGCGCTCTGCCATGGCTTCAGAATCCCCTCGTATACTCGATGTTCACCCAAGCTGTGCTTGGGACTCGAATCCTCTCATGTTCCCGCCGACTTCCACGCTGGAACCCGGGGTATGTCTCCAACGTCCGTGCCGCGGGGCCGGTGTTGATAGACCCCAACCATGGCCGGCAAATCCTGGCTGCGTCCTACTCTGCGAACGTCGAAGAAATCGGTTCACCATTGACGCTTCGCACCTTCCATGTGCCGCTGTCGTTGTCAATCAGCGAGATCGAGCCGTTGTGGATACTGTCGAAACGGTGGCCTGCGAGCGCTGAGAGCGTGTACCGAATGATCGTTCCGTGGCACACCACCGCGACGTTCCTTCCTGGAAAATCTGCGGCTATTCGTTCAATCGCGGAGCGACCACGCGCCACCACGGATTCCAAAGTTTCTATTCCGCCTCCGGTCTTATTTGGCCAGAGTTTCTCCGATTCTTCAACACGCAGGCCTTCGGCCTGACCGTAATCACGCTCTGTCAGTTCGCCATAGCATTGTCCCAGTTCAAGGCCCAGGCCAGAGGCGATGATTTCAGCTGTCTGCCTCGCTCTGGACAAGGGAGAGCTGACAACGACGTCCCAGGCGCCTGCACCGAGAACCGCCACCGCCTCGCGGGCCTGTTGCTTTCCCAGCTCGTTCAGCGGGATATCGCTTGATCCTTGCAGCCGGTCTTCGGCGTTCCAGTTGGTTTGGCCATGCCGGATGAATCCGATTTTCATTCCTCCATTCTCCCGCTTTTGTCCCCCAACCCGATCACTTGTGACTGCGGCGGGCACGAGCCTTTCAGCCATGGTTTCCAGCCGGAAGCAGTAGGCGGCCGTGGACGGAGCAATCCACTGCTGGACGACGTCGCTGCCACGAATCAGAAACCCTCGCCAAATCCTGATTCCACCGTCAAGAAATCAAACCGCATCGTCGGCGACCGCCGGCTTAGCGCAATATCCTTACCCAAGTACTACCTGCGATCAATGTCGGGATGCTGCCTTGGCATAGATTGGGTGAATGAGCACTACCGAGGAAGCCTTTTCAGTCACTGTCAATGAGTCAACGATCTCCGCGCTCTTCGCCGAACCTGTTGATCCCCTGGCCACGGTCGTGGTGGCGCACGGGGCCGGTGCCGGCATGCACCACCCGTTTCTCAGCGGCTTCTCCACGGCACTGAACAATCTCGGTCTCTCCACCTTGCGTTTCAATTTTCCGTATATGGAGGCCGGCAAAAAGTTCCCGGACAAGCCTCCTGCCGCAATCGCAACATGGCGTGCGGCCATGGACGCGGCGAGAGATCGATCTTCCGATCGTGGCGTGTTTGCCACGGGGAAGTCATTTGGCGGACGGATGGCATCCATGGCCGCTGCCGAGGGGATGGATGCTGCCGGGTTGGTGTTCCTTGGCTATCCGTTGCATGCACCGAAGAGGCCCGAAAAACTGCGCGATGAGCATCTCTACGGTTTGGAACTTCCCATGTTGTTTCTTCAGGGAACGCGCGACCCGTTTGCCCGGCAGGGGGAACTGGAAGCAGTGGTGGGGCGCATCGGACCCCATGCCAAACTGGACTGGTTCGAAGGCGGGGACCATTCATTCAAGGTTGCTTGGTCCAAACGCACCACCGCGCAGGACGGTGAATTGCTGGCAGCCCCGGTATCTGCATTCGTTCGCGCCAACTCCCGAACGGTGGCCGGATAATGGATTTCGGGTGCACCGGAAACGGATAATGGCGGCGCCAGCAAGTTTCGTTGCTGATGCCGCCATTGAGGTATCACCGATCAAGCGGTGCCTTTGAAAACTAGTTCCAGATGTTGTCCCCGCGCAGGGAAGCGTCGGCTCCTCCGTCTGCGTAGATGGTCTGACCGGTAACGTGCGTGTTCTCTTCGCTGGTCAGCCAGGCAAGCAAGCGGGCCAGGACGATCGGCTCCGAGTGGTAGTTCAACGGCATGGGAACGTGGCTGTCCGTCATTTCGCGGCCCTCGGGGGTGGAGAGCAGCTCGGCGGTCATCGGCGAGACCACTGTTCCCGGTGCGATGGCGTTCAGCGGGATGCCGGCACCTGCCCACGTCTCGGTGATGCATTCGCGGCGAACCCAGCGGGAGAGCGCACGCTTGCTCGAGGGGTAGTTCAGGTAGGCCGGGCCGGGCCCCTCCTCTGCCAATGCGGCACCAATCTTGACCGCTGCCTCTTCGTCACCGGCCAGCATCGCATCGACGAGTTCGGCGGAATTCGGCTGCAGCGAGGCCATGGAGCTCACGACGACTGCGCGTGGGGAATCGCTCTTGGCCAGTGCCGGTGCCACGTGCTCCAGGAACTCGGTGACACCGAAGTAGTTGACCTTGACCGTCAGCGGCGATGGCGCGGCGATGCCGGCACAAGCAATCACTGCATCGATCTTGCCGTCGGCAAGCTCAAGCGCTTTCCGTGCCGCGGCAACGCGTCCCTCGGAGGTGCTCAGGTCCGCTTCCACTTCCGCGCCACGAAGGTCGACACCGATGACGGCCTCTCCGCGTTCACGCAGCAACTGCGCGGTCGATGCCCCGATTCCCGAACCTGCTCCGGTGATGATGTACGTACGGCTCACGTTGCTTCTCCTTCATGGACGTCCAAGTCGGACTATTCGTAGGGGATCCGGACGAATCCGGATTGGCGGACTGCATCCCCGCCGGGGATGCCAGCGCTACGCTTGCCGCCCCATATCAACCATAACACTTTTACTGTCTTTACGACAGCATTTTAGATGGCTGGACCTACCCCCTGCACCGGCTATTCGCTTAAACGCCGTGGCACCGGCCGAACCCGATTGGGTTCCACCGGTGCCCCGACATTTCGTTGCGCCGGACGGCGATCTAGCGCAACGGGCTGAAGTGCCGCATCAACCTCGGGGGTTCGTCACCGACAATCGAAGCGGCAAGCATTTTGCCGGTCAGCGGACCCAACGCAACGCCCCACATGCCGTGACCGCCGGCCACATGCACGCGCGTGGAGCGGGTGGCCCCGATCAACGGCAACCCATCGGTGGTGCACGGACGAGAACCGACCCACTCCTCCTGGCGGTCCTCCCAGTTGATGCCGGTGAACATCGGGGAGGCAGCGGCAACGATGGCCTCGATCCGCTTGGGCTCCAGCTTGTGGTCGGCGTCCCTGAATTCCATGGTTCCGGCGATCCGGAACCTGTCGCCCAACGGGGTGCAGGCCACACGCTGGGCGGGGAAGTAGATCGGATGGGTCGGCATGACCTCGGGGACCACCGTGAAGGAGTACCCGCGCCCGGCCTGGACCACGCGCTTGACGCCGAATTTCCGCGCGAGCTTGCCCAGCCACGCCCCCGTGGCGATTACCACCGAATCCCCTTCCTGGGTGCGACCGCTCGAGTCCACGACCGCCACACCGGTCGCGTGTTCACGAATATCTGCCACCTCGAAGCCTGTGAGGATTTCCCCGCCCCGGGCAATGACGGAATCAGCCAACGACTCCATGAACTTGGGCGGGTTGATGAAGCGCTGGTTGTGGATCTGCACACCCGCCTGGACGCCGTCACCCAACGTGGGCTCCATCTCGCGGATCTCCTGGGCACTCATCAGGTCAAACTCGACTTCTCCCCCGGAAGCCCGGATGCCTTCGAACTCGTGAAGCAACCCGTCGCGGTCCTTGAGGCTCTTGAAGCCGGTGAGGAACGGCTCGGCCGGCTTGGTCGGTTCAACCACCCCGGCACCGGCGGTGGCGGTTCCGGCCCCGTTGCTGATCTCTCGCCCGCCCAGCATCGCCTCGGACTTGGCGCTGCGCGTGAGCGTGCTCCCCTCGGCGAGCTCGTCAAAGGCGTCCAACCCGGTGGCACCGATCTCGCTGAAGACCGCCATGGCCTCCCTCCACTTGCCGGGGGTGCAATGACGCGCGAACCCCAACAGGAACCGAATCAGTGAGGGCTTGGCCGAGAGAGGGATATAGAGCGGGGATGCGGGGTCGAACATGGTTTTCAGTCCGTAGGTCAGCACGGAGGGCTCGCTCAATGGAAGCGTCAACGCCGGGGTCAGCCACCCCGCATTGCCCCACGATGATCCGGCAGCCACACCGTCCCGGTCCACCACGGTGACCCTGACACCGCGGTCCTGGAGGTACCAGGCGGTGGCGAGGCCCACCATCCCCGCGCCGATGACGACCACGTGCTCCGGCGGCTGTGTCTTGTTCATTTTTGCTCCGATCTGGGTTTGTGGCTGCGGCGATGTGCACATCGTTGTGCCCCGTGCCGCCGGGAAATGCGGGAGGAACGCCAGCGGGGCCGGCCCGGTCTGTTGCAAACCCGGCCGGCCCCGCTGTGGTTCCTTGATGGAAGGAGGTGTCGGTTTAGACGTAGTCCTTGTACTTCTCCAGGTGGCGGACCGGGGTGGAGAGTGCATCGCGGCGGAACGGATCGCCCAGCTCACGGGTGCACATGACCTCGATGACGGTGGTCTTGCCCTCAAGCATCTGGGCGTCGATTGCTTCCTTGAGTGCTGCACCGACGTTGTCCAGGTTGTCCACGACGACGCCTTCAGCGCCCATGGAGCGGGCCATTTCGGCGAACGACTCGCCGTTGTCCAGCTCGCCTGCAATGAACCGGCGGTTGTAGAACTCGACCTGGTTCTTCTTTTCCGCGCCCCACTGGCGGTTGCGGAAGACCACCGCGGTGACCGGGATGTCGTGCCGGACGGCGGTGAGGACCTCGCCCATGCTCATGGCCCAGGCTCCGTCACCGGCGTATGCCACGGCCGGGCGGTGCGGAGCAGCGGCCTTGGCGCCGATGATGGTCGGCAACGCGTAGCCGCAGTTGCCGAACGACATCGGGGCGAAGAAGCTGCGCGGCTTCTCGAACCGCAGGTAGCTATGGGCCACGGAGTTGATGTTGCCGATGTCGGTGGAGATCATGACGTCCTCCGGCATCGCATTCTCCAACTCACGCAGGACCTGGCGCGGGTGCAGCCAGTTTCCTTCCTCGCCCTTGGCCTCCTCGATGACATCGAGGGAGTATTCGTCCTTTTCGTGCGTCCAGTCGGAGAGCTCCTGCTCCCAGGCTTCCTTTTCGGACTTGATGGTTGCCGCGCGCTCTGCCTTGGTGGCATCCGAGGCAAGCTCGATGTTCTCGAGGCGCTTGGAAAGCTCAATGGCCACGGCCTTCGCATCGCCGGTGATGCCCACGGCGATCTTCTTCACCAGGCCGAGCTTGGTGTGGTCGGCATCGATCTGGATGATCTTGGCTTCTGTCGGCCAGTAGGCCTGGCCGTACTGCGGCAAGGTGCCGAACGGGCCAAGCCGGGTGCCCAAGGCGATCACCACGTCGGCCTGGGAAATCAGCTTCATGCCGGCCTTGGAACCCTGGTAGCCCAGCGGTCCTGCCCAGAGCGGGTGGCTGGCCGGGAACGAGTCGTTGTGCTGGTAGCTGTTGACCACCGGTGCGCCCAGGCGCTCGGCCAAAGCCTTTGCTTCCTCGACGCCGTCGGCCATGACCACGCCGCCGCCGGAAACGATAACCGGATTCTTGGCCGTTTTGAGCAATTCGACGGCCTCGTCCAAGGACTTGGTGCCACCGGCACCGCGGTCGACCCTGCGCGGGGCCGGGATCTCGGTGATGGATTCACCGTAGAAGTAGTCACGCGGGATATTCAGCTGGGTCGGACCGTTTTCACTCATCGCGCGGTCGAAGCAGCGTGCGGTGAACTCCGCCATGCGGTTCGGGTGGGTCACGTGACCCTGGTACTTGGTGAATTCCTGGAACATCGGCAGCTGGTTGGCCTCCTGGAAACCGCCCAGGCCGATGGTGTTGGTTCCGGCTTCCGGGGTGATGATCACGACGGGGCTGTGGGCCCAGTACGCGGCGGCGATGCCGGTGACGCAGTTGGAGATGCCGGGACCGTTCTGGCCAATGACAACCCCGTGGCGCCCGGAGGCACGTGCGTATCCGTCGGCCATGTGGGCGGCACCCTGCTCATGCACCACCGGCACCAGGCGAATGCCTGCCGGCGCGAAGATATCCATGGCGTCCATGAAGGCGGAGCCCATGATGCCAAACATGTCGGTGACATCGTTGGACACCAGCGTCTCAACGAAGGCTTCCGACGAGGTCATCTTCTGCGCGCCCTTGACGACTTCGCGGGAAGTGGGCTTTTCGGTCAATACATCGGTCATTACGACTCTCCTTCGTTGAAAATTAAGACCCCATGGATACGCAAAGTCTCAAAAAATGATTCAAAACGCTCCCATAAGCGGGATTAACGACAAATCTATGCGTCACAGATCACATCCGTCAACCCCCTATCTCATTTATTACTGCTCCTGATACGATTTAATGAAACTTCGCATACCTGCAGATTGGACTGATCATGGAAAACCTCACGGAACCGGCTCTCGGCCCCGCGGGCGCTGTCCAGGGAGAAACTCCGGCCCTGCGCCTGTTCGCCTTGCTGGAGCTGATCACCACGCGTGACCAGCTCTTCACGTTGCAATCCCTGGTGGACCAGACGGGACTGCCCAAACCGACCGTGCACCGCATGCTGCAGCAGCTCGAAGGGGCGAACTTGCTCACCCGCCAGGCGGACGGGAGGCACTACGGAACCGGTTCGCGCATGCGCCGCATGGCAGAGGACGTGCTGCTCAACGACACCCGGCACGGCACTCGGCACGCAATCCTTCGCGGCCTGGTCGATGAAATCGGGGAAAGCTGCAACATCACGGCCCTGTCGGGAAACGAGGTCATCTACCTGGACCGCGTCGAAACCAACGAGCCGTTGCGCGTGCACCTGGGCCCGGGCTCCCGGGTGCCGGTGCATTGCTCGGCCAGCGGAAAAATCATTCTTTCCCAGTTCGGCCCCACCCAGCGCGAACGAGTGCTCTCGACCGGGCAACTGCAAAGATTCACCGCCCACACCCTGACCGACAAGACCGAGATCGAAGAGGAGCTGAACCGGATCCGGCTCGATGGCTATGGCGAAGACCGCCAGGAGTACCTGGACGGCCTGGTGTGCCTGGCCGTGCTGGTCCCCAACCCCGCCGGCCGCTCGAACCTCTGCGTCGCGGTGCAGGCCCCGGTGATGCGAAAGTCCTCCGTCGACCTGCTTGAACTGCTGCCTGCCCTGCGCCGGGCAGCCGAGGCGATCGCCCGCATCGAAGACCACGCGGACTTGGGTTCGCCCGAGGCCGAGCCGGTTGCGGCGGGATGGTGACACGGATGAACCAGATGGCACCCTTGGCGCCGATACCCGAAATGGTCTCGGCCCGCGAACTCTTCGACATCGACCACGACCTGCTTGTACCCCGGTTCTCCGAGGCCACCGAGCATGTCCCGGCCATCGATCCGGCCTACCGGTTCAACCCGGACGTCACCCTGGCCATCTTGGCCGGTTTCACCCACAACTCCAGGGTCCTCATCCAGGGGCTTCACGGCACCGGGAAGTCCACCCACATCGAGCAGGTGGCCGCCCGGCTGAACTGGCCCCTGCTGCGGGTGAACCTCGATGGGCACATCAGCCGGCTGGACCTGGTCGGCAAGGACACCGTGGTGATCCAGGACGGCCAGCCGGCAACCAAGTTCCAGGAAGGGGTGATTCCCTGGTCGATGGTCCAGCCCATGGCGCTGGTCTTCGACGAATACGATGCCGGACGCCCCGATGTCATGTTCGCCATCCAGCGGCTGCTTGAACGCGACGGCGGTTTCACCCTTCCGGACCAGAACCGCGTGATCCGCCCGCACGAGCATTTCCGGCTCTTCGCCACGGCCAACACCGTGGGCCTGGGCAACCTCAACGGCCTGTACCATGGTGTCCAGCGCCTGAACCACGCCCAACTGGACCGCTGGAACATCGTCGCGGCGTTGGACTACCTGGCGGTGGAGGACGAGGTCGGGATCGTCGCTGCCCGCGTCCCCGCCTTGGCGCAAACACCATCGGGCATGGACTTGATCCGTTCCATGGTCCATGTCGCCAATCTGACTAGGGACGGCTTTGCCGCCGGTGACATCTCCACGCTGATGTCACCGCGCACGGTGATCACCTGGGCGGAAAACATCTCGATCTTCCGCGATCCGGCACGCGCCTTCAGGCTCTCGTTCATCAACAAATGCGACGAAGCGGAGCGATCCATCATCTCCGAGTACTACCAGCGCGTCATGGCCGCAGAACTCGACGAGTCCTACGCGCTGCTTGCCGCCGGGGCCTGAGATGCCGGGGCAGGAAACGATGCCATCCCGACTGATGGAACGGCGCGCCCAGGAGATCAGGCAGCTCTGTGCCGCGTCCCTGCGTGCGCTTGGTGCCGACCCGCGCCTGGAGCTGCTGGGCACCAGGGCCTATCGCGGCACTTCCGTGCTGCCGTTCAATGCCCCGCACCTCTACCCGTCCCTGCCCGATGCCGATTTCGCCTCGTTTCGCGGCGCCAGCGACGGGCTCGCCCTGCGGGCCACGCATTCGGATAACGAACAGCACCTGGCCTTGCTCCCGCAATCCCCCAGCGCCAGGTTGGTCTTTGAGGTGCTCGAGCAATTCCGATGCGAATCACTGTCCACCCTGCCCGGCGTCGTTCAAAACCTCCGGGCACGTCACATCGCGTGGTCCAAGGAATTCATTGCCTCGGGGCTCACCGAGACGTCGCTGGGAATGCTGCTCTACACGATCATCCAGGTCACGCGGTCACGGATCACCGGCGAACCGGTGGTGCCCGAGTCCGAGGACATGATCGAGGCAACCCGTGCCAACCTCTCCCCGGACCTGGGCCCGCTGCTTGCGCCGCTTCGCAGGAACAGGCAAAGCCAATCCGGCTTCGCCCCGCACGCCTTGGGCATCGCCGGGCTTGTGGACGAGGCGGTGTCCGCCTTGGAGTCCAAACGGCCCGCGCGTGCGCGTTCCAGGGACAAGGAGGCCAAGGCGCCGGCATTTATCCTGCTCATGGACGTCGAGTCCGACGCCGCGGCCATCGGGTCCTTGGGTTCGGGAACCAGCAGCACGCTGGAACAAGCCCAGGACGGCTACACCGTCTTCACCCGTGCCCATGACAAGGTCTCTGACGCCGGGGACTTGGTGCGCACCGACCTGTTGGCCGGCTACCGCGCCCGCATTGCCCGACGGGTTCATGAAGAAGCGGTGAATGTGGCGCTGCTGTCCAAAAGGCTCCAAGCGCTGCTTTGCCTCAATGAGCGCTCCGGTTACGACTCCGGGGCCGAAGAGGGCGTGCTCGATGGCACCCGTCTGGGTCAGCTCGTCGCCTCACCCACCGATCACAGGGTGTTCAAGACCGACCGATTCGAACCAACCGCGGCCTCGGCCCTGACCTTTCTGGTGGACTGCTCGGGCTCCATGAAACAACATGCACCGGGATTGGCCGCCTTCCTCGATGTGCTGGTGCGGGCGCTGGAACGCATCGAGGTGCCCTGCGAGGTGTTGGGCTACACCACCGGCGCATGGAACGGCGGCCGTGCGCTGAAGGACTGGCGTCGCGCAGGCGCCCCGGCGAACCCCGGCCGGCTCAACGAGCTCAGCCACTTGGTCTTCAAGGACGCCACCACCTCGTGGCGCACCGGACGCACCTCGCTTGCCGCAATGCTCAAGCCCACGCTGTACCGCGAGGGAATCGATGGGGAGGCGGTGCGCTGGGCACTGGGACGCCTACGCAATCAGGAGGCCGGGTCCCGGGTCTTGGTGGTGATATCCGATGGCAGCCCCTCCGATGGCGCCACGGCCAACGCGAACGACGAGAACTACCTGCAACATGATCTTGCGGGGGTGCTGCGCGGGGCCGAGGCTGCCGGTTCCACCACGGTCCTGGGTCTGGGCCTGGGGTTGGACATGAGCCAGTACTTCCGCCGCAGCACCATCCTGGATGCCGGGCGGCTCGGCGGCTCCGAATCGGTGCGTGACCTGCTGTCCCTGCTCGAACGCTCGGTTCACCCGGTGCGCTGAGCCGGGCCACGGCTGATCCATCGGTTTGGGCGTGCCCGCACCAGCCATCCCCGCTTCCAGGCACATCGGTTCCGAAGGACGTTTGGCCCGCGACGCACCGGGTGCCCGGCACTATCCTGAAGGCATGGGAACAGTGTTCGGACCGGTGTGGCTGACAATATCGACGTGGGTTTTCACGGCGTTGCTGCTGTTCCTGGCTGTCGTTTCCTCGTCTGCCGCCCGTGGCGCCATCGCCCCGAACCCGCTGGTTGGGATCCGCACGCCGAGGCTGCGCAGCAGCGCCCGCGCATGGCGCGCCGGCCACGCAGCCGCGGCGCCCGTTGCCTGGGCGGGATTCGGCGTCGCCTTGGTCTGCGCGGTCGTTGGCCTTGCGGTTCCGCCGGTTCGCTTCGGTGTCGTGGTGACCTTTGCCATCACCGTGGTCATGGTGTTCCTTGTGGCCACCCGCGCGGCCGGCAAGCGGGCCTAGGCGG
>JAUNVO010000407.1 GCA_030540695.1 Micrococcaceae bacterium
CACATTGGCTTGGCGGTACAGGATCACGGGACACTGCGCCCAGGGTTCTGCGCAGCGAGCTCGAGCCTGGCGCAGCACGCGCGCTGGAAGCGGCCTGCCGTTCCTTGGGCGTGACTCCTGCCACCGCCGTGCGGACGGCGTGGGGCATCGCGGCGGATTTCGTGGCTGGTACCACTGGAAACCTCTTCGCGGTCCCGGTTACCTTGCGCAACCCGGAGCTTGAAGACGTCGGGAAAATCTGCGGAATGCTCACCGAAACCACGCTGGTGCGCGTCGATACGCTTCCCGGGAAGGACAGCGCGTGGGCGGCACGTGAGCATCAACGGCAGTGGGCTGAATCCCTGGAACACCAGCACCTGGGTATTTCCGGCATCGAGCGGGCACTGGACGCCCCGCGGGAACTGGCTTGGTCGCTGGTGGGCTTCGACGCATCGCCAAGCTCGCAGACCCACAGGCTGGAATCCGGACTGCAGGCCATGGTGGCTGTCACCGCGGATGGCACCCACTACCCGGTAAACCTCCACGTCACAGCAGGAGAACGCTGGACAGTTGAATTGGAGAGCGATCCGGGAAAGGTCCCGGAACACAGTGCCGCTGCACTGCTGCGTGCCTTTGGCCGTGCCTTGGAATCGATCACCGGCCCCGCCGTGCCGCTGGCCCGCCTTGAATTGGTGGACACGCAACAGGTACGTGGATTCGAAACCTCCGGAACACCGCGTATGGAAAACGTCGATCTGCTTCCCGAGCTCTTCGCCGAGCGCGTCCGGCTCACCCCCGGGGCCACGGCCGTGGTATTCGCCGGAATCCGGCACAGCTTTGCAGACCTCGCGGCCAGGGTCACACAGGCAACGGTGCGGCTTCGTGCGTTGCTCCGCGACCCGGGAACCGGCGGTCACCCGATTCTGGCGCTGCGCCTGCCCCGGGGAGTGGATGCGGTGGTGGCGATCCTCGCAGCCCTGGAAAGCGGCATCGCGCTGATGCCGCTGGATCCTGCCTGGCCGCAGGAGCGAGTCAAGGCAGCCATGGGGCTTTCCCGCGCGGCGCTGCTTTGGAACGGCGAGGGATTGCAGGCCACCGGCCTCGAGGCTCCCTCGTGCCGGATACCGGCGGCGCCCGAGGCCCGGGACACCGCGAGCATCATCTTCACCTCAGGTTCCACCGGTGAACCCAAGGCCGTGGTGGTCTCCCACCGCGCCATGGCGCATCTCTACGCGCGCCACTGCAAGGAGCTTTACCCGGTGGGTGAAACCCTTGCCGTTGCACACACCTCAGCCTTCCACTTCGATGCCCACTGGGACGCCTTCATGTCCTTGTTTGCGGGCCATGAACTGCACCTGCTCACCGAGGATCAATACCTTGACCCGTTCACACTGGCTGCCTATGTGCGCGAGGAGGGGATCGGTTACCTGGACTTCACTCCGACCCTCTGGAATGCGTTGTTGGTGGACGGTGGGCTTGGGACCCTGCCGCGGATTTGCGTGGCCGGAGGAGAACCGTTTCCCGCGGCACTCTGGGACCGGATGGCCACGATGGCGGCCGGCAGCGGCTCACGGGTGCTGAACCTCTACGGAACCACCGAACCCACCGTTGACGCCATGGCC
>JAUNVO010000100.1 GCA_030540695.1 Micrococcaceae bacterium
TTAGTGGTAGTAATGGTTGAACCGACCACCGAGCCGACAAAGCCCTCGGAGCCGACCGAGTCGACCCCGGAGCCGACAAAGTCGACTCAGCCCTCGCAGGAAACCGAGCCTTCCAAGGCACCGGTAGTTCCGCAGGAGAACGACAACAACGACAATGGCGACAACGACGGACTGGCCGAAACCGGCCCGAACGCCGCACTGCCGTTCATCGCCACGGGCGGCGTACTTTTGGTAGCTGGTGGAGCGTTCATGCTCTTCCGCCGCAAGAACACCAAGGGCCACTACGGTGCCTAACCACGTAGCGCTCGGCTAGCCGGGCACGCGTGAGCGGGGGGCCTTTCACGGAATTGCATGCAATTCCGGGGGAGGCCCCCTTGCTTTTCCCACAAGGTTTTCAGCAAATGCCCAAAATGGGCCTTTAGACTCGGCCCAGAGAAGAAGGTGGTCACACACATGAAGAACCCCACGAGCCGTAACGTACTCGCCGGTGGCGCGCTGGCGGCAGTACTCCTGCTTTCCGCCTGCGGTGCCGAAGCCGGCAGCCCAGGATCATCAGACCCGACACCCTCCGCGTCCGTCAGCGTCGCGCCGGAGCAGAGCGAGGACCCGCAATTGTTGCAGCTCAATGATTCACTCAAGGAAACCCTGGGGGATAAGTACTCCGAGGGCTGGATTGCCGACGGGAAGCTTCACGTTGCCGTCACCGACAAGTCCTCCGAAGCCACGGTGACCGAAGCCGGCGCGGTGGCCCACCTAGCGGAATATTCCGCAGCGGAGCTCGAAGCGGGCATTGGCAAGGTCATGGCATGGCAGCGGGAGCAAGGCGGGGACATCGCCACGGCGATCCACACCTACATGCCCTCGGGACGCGATGGGTCCATCACCCTGGGAGTGGATCCCAAGCAGCTTGAGGCAATCAAGAAGGGTCTGGCCGCCGACGATGTCACCGGCGGCATCACCGTGAACTTCAAGGAATCCGCGGGACCCGCCAGCCCGGCCGCAACCAGCTAAAGGCAACGATCAGTGCGTGGCGTGGCCTCTGGCTTCCGTAGGCGCGCCACGCACAGCCCTGACCGGCTGCTCGACGTAAGCTGGTAGCCGAGGGATCGTGATTCGATTTCGGCTGCCTGCTTAACCGGCAGGCGATGAACCGGCCCGCAACGCCAGAGCACGAGAAACCGAAAGGGCCTGCACCTCCGTGAGCCACGCCAGCGACCCAGCATCAACACCAGAGCACCCACGCAAGAAACGCAACCCCGTCTGGGCAACGGTGCGCGAGATCGTCATCATCGTCGTGGTTGCATTGGTTATCTCATTGCTTGTCAAGACGTTCTTCTTCCGGGCCTTCTACATTCCTTCCGGTTCGATGGAAGAAACCTTGCAGGTCAACGACCGCATCTTTGCCAACCTCATGGCGCCGGGCCCGTTTGAGCTGAACCGCGGCGACGTGGTGGTCTTCCGCGACGACCAGGGCTGGCTCCCGCCGATCCCGGCTCCCGCCTCCACACCCGTGTCGGACTTCTTTACCTTTGTCGGGCTCGCACCGGATCCTTCCAATCAGCATCTGATCAAGCGCATCATCGGGATGCCCGGTGACACCGTGACGTGCTGTGCGCCCGACGGGAAGCTTAGCGTCAACGGCACCGAAATATCCGAACCTTACATCTATCCCGGCGACAACCCCTCGGACAACGAATTCTCCGCCACCGTGCCCGATGGCAAGCTCTGGGTCATGGGGGACCACCGCGGTGCCTCCGCCGACTCGCGATTCCACGAAGACCTCCAAGGTGGCTTTGTCGACATTTCCTCCGTCGAGGGCCGTGCAGCCGTGATCTCCTGGCCACTGGACCGCATTGGAAAGATCTCCGGACACCACGAGGTCTTCGAGAACATCCCGTCCGCCGCCAACTGATGGCATCCGCGGAACCGACCCTGCAACACGAGCTGGCACTGGCCACGGCCGGCGCCCACCGCTTCGTCGGAGCCGCTGACGAGGTGGGACGCGGTGCGCTGGCCGGGCCGGTGTCCGTGGGCTACATCGTGATAGAACCGACCGCGGTTCAGCTGTTGCCCGGGGTCCGGGACTCGAAGTTGCTCTCCGGTGCCACACGCGAGCAGCTTGTGCCGCTGATCAAGTCCTGGGCCGCGGCCTGGGGCGTGGGACATTCCAGCGCAGCGGAAATAGATGAATTGGGGCTCGTCCCCGCATTGCGCCTGGCGGGGTTGCGCGCTGTGTCCGCCGCGCACCTGATCCAACGCGCCGATGCGGTGCTGCTTGACGGAAACCTCGACTGGCTCTCGGCCACCACTCAACCAACGCTTCTGGACTCGCTGACACCCGGGTTTGCGGATCCGGCCCGTATTGACGGCCTGCAGATTCCCGTGCGCACACTGATCAAAGGGGATTTGCTGGCACTGTCCATTGCTGCGGCCTCGGTTTTGGCCAAGGTCGAACGCGATCACCTCATGGATGGGTATGATCACACACACCCGGCGTACGGTTGGGTACAGAACAAGGGTTATGGCACCGCCGCCCACCGAAGCGCCATCGCGGCACACGGGGCGAGCGACCACCACCGCAAGACCTGGCAGCTGACACCCAAGCTGCCGGCAGGACACATCGAAGCAGGGGGCGAGGGGAGAACACCATGAGTGCTGAAGACCTGGAGAACTACGAGGCGGAACTCGAGCTGCAGCTCTACCGCGAGTACAAGGACGTTGCCAACCTCTTCAACTACGTCGTGGAAACCGAGCGGCGCTTCTACCTGGCCAACAACGTCGATCTAAAGACCCGGTCCGCGGACGGCGAGGTCTTCTTCGACCTGACGCTCACCGATGCCTGGGTCTGGGATGTATATCGCACCGGACGCTTTGTGCAATCGGTGCGGATCGTCACCTTCAAGGACGTGAATATCGAGGAACTGAACCGCGCCGATGAGTTGACCATCCCCAAGGACGGACTTAACTAGCCTGGCTTGGCCCCTGCCTGAAAGAAGCGAGCACACCACATGAACGAGCAGCCCGGCCCGGAAGACAGCGAAGCCGATGACTTCGGGACGGTCTCCTTTGGGCGGGTTTCGGGCGGAACCGCAAACGGGCTTCCTTTTCTGAGCTCGCTGTCCTACCACTTCGATGACGGGGTCCCGGATCCGGCTGCCGGAAAACTCGCTTTCGGTACCGACATCGCGGCGCTGAACGGCGCACTGGTGGAGTATGACCGCGTGCTGGCCTCCCGTGCCGATGACTTCACCACGGCCTTCGCCACCGTCCCGGGCGATACCGCATTGACCGTTGCCTCGGACCGGGTGCACGAAGCACTTGAATCCCTTGGCCTCTCGCACCAGGCTTACACCGGCCATACGTTCCTGGAGGGCCCACTGTACCGCGAGCCGTATGGCGCGTCGGAAGAACTCCAGTCCCAAATGCTCGAATCCAGCGAGTTCACCGAGGACGTGGATCTGGATGAAGATGCCCACCTGCCCAGTCCCCATGAACTGGGAGCCACCGTGGTCTTAGACCGGGTGCTGCTCCAAACCAGCCGGGAGGTGCTTCGCCTGGACACGGCCAAGGTCTTCGGTCGTGGGGTGATGCTGGTGGTCGACTACGTGAACCTGCGTGGAATCGGCGAGGATGCGCTGTTGTGGTTCCGCCGCAGCAACGAGCAACACGGCAACGTCGAGATTTCCCTGGAACTCCACGATCCTGCCGGTGGAAAAACCTATGGTTCTGAACTCCAATGGGCCGAAGCCAACACCGGCCCGCGCTGCTATGTGCTGAACGCCCACTTCTGGGTTCCCGGTGCCTCGGAAGCAGATACTTTGATCGGACGCCTCACCGTCACCGACGCCATTGCCGCCGACGGGTCGATGGATCCGCTGGTGACCGATATCCGCATCGACACCATGCAACTGCGCGAAGCCGGAACACGGGTGCGCTCCATGGGTCACTGGGAGCCGGGTCCGTGACCTCGAAGCCTGCGCGAGGGGGAGCCGTCGCGGCCATGGAGCGCGGGCATGGTTTTTCGGAAACACCCTGTCCGGCACAGCGGGCTTTTGTCCTTTCTTACTGGTGAAACCGGAGTTTTCAGGTTGCAGTTTGGTAACCAACGCGTCATGGACGCGTAGAATCTCCAATTGTCCATTTGGCGCACGTATGGTGATTCAAAAGCATTCGCTCGCGCCGAAAAAACGACGGCGAGTAGTAGTGCGAATAACCAGGGCCGTTGGGGGATCCGAGTGCAAAAGAAGAGAGCCGTCACGGCGTTGGTCATCGCGGTGGCCGTGGCCGGGAGCAGCAACGCGCTGATCGCGCCGGCCGTGGCCCACGGTAGTGCTACTTCAGCCGCAACGGCGGGCAAGACAGCGCTCCTGCCCTCGCCTGCCATGGGGCTCCCGGCCAAGAAGGTGAGCCTCAAAAAGGTCACCAAGAACAACCTCAACCTTCGCGCGGGCACGAGCGCCAAGACCAAGGCACTGCTGGTCATTCCAAAAAACTCCGCCGTGATTGTCACCGAGATCAGTGGGATCTGGAGCAAGACCAGTTTCAAGGGCAAAACCGGGTGGGTGGCATCGAGTTACCTGAAGAACGCTCCGGCCGCCAAGAAACCGTCGCCGAAGACGACCGCAAAGCCCTCGGCGACGAAGCTGACCAAAAACAACCTCATCCTCCGACAGGGCAAGAGCACCACGACCAAGGCGCTGGTGGTGATTCCCAAGAACACGACGGTGAGCGTGACCCAAACCAGCGGGGCCTGGAGCAAGACCGGTTACAAGGGCAAAACCGGGTGGGTGGCATCGAGCTACCTCAAGAACGCTCCGGCGGCCAAGAAGCCGGCGCCGAAATCAACAACCGTCAGCCACCGGTACACCACCGGGTTCACGTTCCTGCGCAAGTCCGCCTCGGACAAGTCTGCCTCCCTGGGGGCGTACCAGCGCCGGGCGAAGGTCGAATACCTCGGGCTGTCCGGGGCCTGGTCCAAGGTGAAGGTCTCGGGGAAAACCGGGTTCATCAAGTCTTCCGATCTTGCAAAGACCAATCCCGCCCTCGTGAGCCGGTGGCTTGAATCCACTCAGGTCGTGCACCAGGGAGCCAGTAAGGATTCAGCCAAGCTCACCACGCTGGCCAAGGGCTCCAAGGTCGAATGGCTGCGCACCAGCGGCAGCTGGATGGCCATCAGGACCCCGAAGGGCAACGGCTGGGTCCCGGGCTCGGCGCTATCCAAGGCGGAGATCAATCCGACCACCTCAAAGCCACCGGCGCCCAAGGCCGTCTACCGCTGGACGACGGCAAACGTGAATCTGCGCAAGGGAGCGGGAACCTCCCATGCGAGCCTGGGCACGATCCCCGCCAATGAACGCGTCACCTACCTCAAGAGTGCCAGCGGCTGGTCGAACGTGAAATCGACGAAGGGCACCGGGTGGGTCTCCAACGCCTACCTCGACACCCAGGGCCAATACCCGTTTGCCGTCTACGGGACTCTGCGCAAGGGGCAATCGGCCTACTACATCCTCAAGGGCAAGACGACGAGGGAAACCCGGACGACGATTGCCTCGCACAGCATGTACCTGCAGCCGAACCAGACTTGGCTTTCCTACGTGATCCCGAGCACGAAGGCCTCCGACACGGTGGTTGTTGAGCGCATGGACATCAAACCCGCCAGCTACCTCTCAACGGTTGCCAACATGGACGCCTGGGAGCGCTTTGACCCCAAGAAGCCGTTGGCGGACCAGAACTACAACCGCGTGCTCGTCACCGACAAGGACGGAACGAGGTCCTGGGCCTACCTCGGATCCAAGAAGATCGCGGCCTACCTGATGAAAAACGGAATCCGCGTGACTTCCGGCGACTACCTGAAGAGGTTCTGAGCATGAAGAAACAAGGCATGATCATCACCTGCCTCGCCATCCTCGGCTTGTCCGCCGGCGCCGTCGGTCTGGGCACCGCGGCAAACAGCGATGAATGGAAGCTCCCCGCCGATCTCAAGGCAGGGCCCGCTATTGCCGAAATCAACCCCTCGACCGGGGCGGAGGTCAAGGTCGACCGGTTCGACAACGTGCAGAAAAAGGCCGGGGAAGCCGCCGGCCTGCTCGATGAGAAAACCAACACCAACTACTTCACCATCGAGGTCACCAACAGCCAGGTTCTGTCCTCATGCAATGCACGGGTGGGAAACCACCGGCTCAAGCCCAGTAGGAGCCTGTTCCTGGTCCTTGACGTCAAGGCGAGCCTCGCTGCCTCGGTATCCCAAAAGGTCGGTGGAAGCGCCAGCGAGCTGTTCATGCCGCTGGTGGCCGAGACCTTCTCGGTGACCACCGGCAACGGCACCCCCGAACGCAATCTCACCTCGGAAGCGGCCTGGGGGTGCCTTGAAGATGCGGTTTTGTTGCCTCCGGTGGTCAACCCGGGCCAAAGCGTTAGCGGCAAGGTGGTGCTGGACATCGATGCGCCCAAGGGAAAGGTGGCCTACGACCCGGAGAACAACGGTGGTTGGTCCTGGCCCTACGGCGGCTAGGCGTCTTGCCGGCCGTTCCATCGGCCCGCGCGCCGAGCTGTTGCGGTCCCGTGCGGTGCATGTCAGGCTTTGGGCACGGCAGGGACGGAAGCCCTCGGGCAACGACGGGAGTGGTGGGCCATGGAAGATCCGGCTGAAGACGATCAGGATCCGGTTAGCGCTGCCATCCGCCGGGCGCGCGCCCGGATGGGCGGCACCCTCGCCGGTACCCGGGCCGAGGCCCATGAATCCAACGATGATGTCCGGCGAACGGTGTCTTCTGCGCTCGAGCTGTTCGCCGGGCCGCGAATCACGGCAGCAGGTTCGGCCTTGGAGGATTACACCGCCGAAATCGTTGCCGTGGGCGCGCTGAGCCGGGCCGCGTCGGGCGAAGCCCCGATGAGCGAAGAAGAAGTGCGCGGGGTCTGGGACTTTTTGCGGATCATCTTCAACGGCCTCTACGAGAAGTAGGCCGGGCATGGGTGAGGGCGTGGAAGCCGACACGATAGCACTGAGACTGCTGCGCTATGAACGGTCCCAAAAACTATGCAACTACCTCGGTGGTGGCATCGGTGGGTTGCTCGTTGTGGTTGGCCTCAGCGGGAACACCCTTGCCAATGCCCCGTGGTGGATGGTCTCGGTCATCATCACCGTGGTTGTTTTCGCCGCGGTTTTCCTGGGAAGGGCCTACATCGGGTTCCTGAGCTCCCACTACGCCCTGGTTCGATACCAGAAGGCGGAGAACCGTGACGGCGCCCAGCAGGTGCCGGGTAGCGGTGGGCTGGGGTACCCACGTGCCACGTTCATGTTCTTCAAGCTGTCCACGGTACTGCTTTTTGTGGCCGGTCTCCTCCTGCTCGTGGGGATATGGTTTCCGCCTCGTTGAGCGACCACGAGAAACCTACCCGCGTACCCGTGTGGCCGGGGCCCCTCTGCGCTGTCTTCCCGTGAGCGAATGAAGGCTGCCTTGTCCACACTCCTGCACCGTTGCCCCCTGTTCCAGGCCTGTACGCCGCATCATGGGACAAACGCAGCATTCATGACGGGAGAGCGTGCAGATGAACCACAACCAGGAGTTGGGCGCCGCGGGTGAAGAGCTTGCGGCAAATTTTCTGCTCGCTGCCGGCTACACCGTGCTGGAACGCAATTGGCGCTGCGACTTGGGGGAGTTGGACATCGTCGCCCGGCACGCGGGCCAGCTTGTTGGTGTGGAGGTCAAGACCCGCACCTCCCTGGGGTTCGGGCATCCCGCCGAGTCAGTCAACGCCGCCAAGTTGCGCAGGCTCTCCCGGCTCATCCGGTGCTGGAGCCGTACGCACGGCTACAGCGGGCAACCGGTGCGCGTGGATGTGCTCGCCATTCTTGCCCCTCCGGGCGGCGAACCGCTCATCGAGCATCTGATCGGGGTGGAATCGTGAGCCTTGCCAGGACCCTGGGCATCGGCTTGAGGGGGCTCGAGGGCCAACTCATCGAGATCGAGGCCGACGTCGGAAACGGCATCCCGGCCTTCATCCTGCTCGGGCTCCCCGATGCGGCGCTGAACGAATCACGTGAGCGTATCCGTGCTGCCGCCCGAAACTCCGGCATCGCCCTGCCCAACCGGCGACTGACCGTCAACCTCACACCGGCCACCGTGCACAAGCGAGGCTCGGGATTCGACGTGGCCATCGTCCTTGCGGCCTTGGCCGCGGACCGGGCCATCACCGCGCCGGCGGGTGTCGTCTATGTGGCCGAACTGGGGCTCGATGGTTCGTTGCGCCCCGTGTCCGGCGTCCTGCCCGCCGTGATGGCAGCCGTTGAGGCGGGATACCCAAACGTGGTCGTTGCTTCGGCAAACAAGGCGGAGGCGCAACTCGTGACGGGAGCGCATGTGCGCTCCTATGCGCACCTCTCACAGGTCCTGGCGGATCTGGGCGCCGACCCGTTGGCGCTGCGCTTCAGGGCGCGCCACGAGCCTGCCACGCGCCGGGGTGCCCGATGGCCCGTGGCCGGTTCCCCGCAGCCCGACCTCTGCGAGGTGATCGGCCAGGCCCAGGGGCGCTACGCCCTCGAGGTCGCCGCAGCCGGAGGCCACCACCTGCTCTTCACCGGCCCTCCCGGGGCAGGAAAGACGATGCTGGCTCAACGGCTGCCCGGATTGCTGCCGGATCTAAGCGAGGTTGAGGCGTTGGAAGCCACCGCCATACACTCGTTGGCGGCGGGGAACACCCCGATCTACTCATTGATGCGCCGCCCTCCCTTTGAATCCCCGCACCACAGCGCCTCCATGGTCGCGCTGATCGGCGGTGGCAGCGGCGTCCCGCGCCCGGGTGCAGCCTCCCGGGCCCACCACGGCGTGCTCTTTTTGGACGAGGCCCCGGAGTTTTCCGCCATGGCCCTTGACGCGCTGCGCCAACCCATGGAATCCGGTGTGCTCACCCTGCACCGGGCCGCCGGTGTCGCGCGTTATCCGGCACGCTTCCAGTTGTTGCTCGCGGCCAATCCCTGCCCCTGTGGACGGAACCTGGGCAAGGGAACCGACTGCACCTGCACCCCGATGGCCCGCCGCCGATACCTGGCCAGGCTTTCAGGTCCCTTGCTGGACCGAGTCGACATGCAGCTCTTTGTCCCGCAGCTCCCGGCCAAGGCACTGGCCGGCCTGGGGAAAGGCGAGCCTTCCGCGGTGGTGGCTGCTCGGGTGCGTGGTGCGCGCTGCGCAGCAGCAGAACGGTTGGGGCGCTGGGGGATTTCGACCAATTCGCAGGTCCCGGGTTCGATACTTCGTCATGAGTTGCGCTTGGGTCCGGCAACCGTGGCGGGGTTGAACCGGGCCGCCGAGCCCCTGCGGCTCAGTGCCCGGGGCTATGACAGGGTCTTGCGCCTGGCCTGGTCCATTGCGGATTTGAACTCCCACGCGTGCCCCACGGCCGATGACGTGGAGGTGGCGCTGCAGCTGCGTCAGCACGGCAGGGGCGATGTCGGCTAGGTGCACCACCCTGGTTCGGTGCCATTTCCGGACTTCGGGTGTCGTCCTCGGAAAAAGGGTGCGGTGGGTGGATGGGTGACGCCTCCACCGCGCACGGCGGCCAAACGTGGTGGCCCGATCCCCTGCGCCGAGGACGGCTTCTTCGCATTTTGCGAACTACTCTTAGGGATAAGAAGAGGAGACTTGCCGATGAGCGAATCACCGATGGTGTTGCCCCTGAGCCGTGCTGAGCGGCGTGCTGCCGGGCGGAAGCGCCGCAGCGAAGTCCCGCGCCGTTGTCTGGCCGAGCTCTCGAGCGCCGCGCGCGATCCGCTGGGAATCATCGACGGGCAAAACTCGACGCGCATCCCCGAACTGGTTCCGCTGCGCACGGAGCGCATGAGCCAGAGCCCGTTCGCCTTTTACCGCGGGACGGCGGCGATCATGGCCGCGGACCTCGCCGGCGAACCGAACAGCGGCATCCTGGTGCCCTCCTGCGGGGACGCCCATGTCGCGAACTTCGGCTTCTACTCCTCGCCGCAGCGCACCCTCGTGTTCGACCTCAACGATTTCGACGAGGCCGCGTGGGCGCCGTGGGAGTGGGACCTGAAACGGCTGATCGCGAGCATCGTGATTGCCGGGCAGAGCACGGAACGCGACGGGAAGGTGGTGCGCGAGGCAGTCCTCACCGCTACGAAGTCCTACGCCTTCGCGATGCGGATGGCGGCGAAAGCATCACCGCTTCGGCGCTACTACGCGCACTTCGAGGCGGCCGCAGGAACCGGTCGGATGCATCCGGAGTCACGCAAGGTGCTGGACCGCGCGATCGGGCAGGCAAAGAAGCGCACGGGCGAGCGAGCCTCCCGCAAGCTTACGCAACAGGACGATGGCGGCCGGCTGCGCTTCGTGCCGCGACCCCCGACAATGGTGCCGCTCGCACCCGAATTGCATGCGCTGCAGGTGGAGCTGATGAACCGATACCTGCGTACCGTGCACCCGGACATCAGGATGCTGATGGGCCACTACAGGGCAGTGGACGTGATCCGTCGTGTCGTGGGGGTCGGAAGCGTCGGGACCCGCTGCGCGCTCTCGCTCTTCCAGGACGGCGACGGGAACTCGCTGGTCCTGCAGTCCAAGCAGGCAGGGCGTAGCGTCCTGGAAGAGTACGGCGGCATCGAGCAGCCTGCCGAACTTGCCGAGCTCGCTGCCGATCGGGGCCAAGGCGGCCGGGTCGTTGCGATGCAGCGGATCTTGCAGGCCGTGAGCGACCCGTTCCTCGGGTCGCTGCAGCACGGCGATGGACAGCTCGGGGAGCTGGACCTCTACGTCAGGCAGTTCCACGACATGAAGGGCGGAATCGACATCGAGGAGCTCGACGACGAACCGTTCACCACCTACGCGCGCGCCTGTGCCGTGACCCTCGCCAGGGCGCACGCCCAGTCGCCGCACGCGGCCGAGGTCAGTGGCTACCTGGGTGACGGCGCCACGGCCGGGGATGCGCTGCTCAACTGGGGCCTGGCATATGCACAGCGATCACACCGGGACTACGAGGCGTTCATCTCGCGCCCGCGG
>JAUNVO010000101.1:0-4471 GCA_030540695.1 Micrococcaceae bacterium
AACCTATGGATCGGATGTGACCGAGCCCGATGCCGGGTGTGAATGCGCGCAGTCGCGGCGCTCAGTGCCGGTGAATGGTTTTGAAGCTCAAATACGCAGCCAGGCCCTCGGGCCCGTATTCGGACCCCAGACCCGAATCGTGGCGCCCGCCAAAGGGGGCGGCGTGGTTTGAGGCACTGAAGTTGATGCCCACGCTACCGGTGTCCATGGCCTCGGCGGCGGCCTGGGCCGCTTGTGGGTCACTTCCAAAGACCAACCCGCCCAAACCGAACTCGGTGTTGTTCGCCAGCTTGAGGCCCTCTTCGAGACCCTTGTAGCGCAGGATCGTGATGACCGGACCGAAGATCTCCTCCCTCGAGACCCTCATGTGAGGTTCCACGTCGGCGAACACCGTGGGAGCGATGAAGTAACCGGCGGCCAGGTCCCCGCCCAGTTGGGCGCGATGCCCGCCGGTGGTGGCACGGGCCCCTTGGGCGTGGGCCGAATCAATGTAGTCCAACACCGTGCGGTACTGGTTGGCATTGGCCGAGGGCCCGAAGACGGTGTCCGGATCCAGCGGGTCCCCTTGTGGCGCCGCGGCAATCGTCGAGGTGACCAGCTCAACCACCTCGTCATAGCGTTCGGCGGGGGCCAGGATACGGGTGGAAATGTAACACGTCTGCCCGGTGTTCCTCATGCAGGAACGGATCAGCGCATGGCCCATGGAGCCCATGTCCGCATCCGGCAATACCAGTGCACTGGATTTTCCACCCAATTCCAGGGTCACCGGGCGCAACAGCTCGCCGCAGGCGGCCGCGATCTTGCGTCCCACCGGGGTGGACCCGGTGAAGGCGACCTTGTCGACCTGCCGATGGCGGACCAGCGTGTCACCGAGGGCGCCGGAGCCGGTGACCAGGTTGGCAACCCCCGCCGGAACCCCCGCGGCTGCCATGGCATCCATGATGATCCGGAAGGACAGGGGAGTGGGGGAAGCCGGTTTCATCACCACGGTGCAGCCGGCCAACAGGGCAGGTGCCAGCTTGGTGACCATCAGGTTGATCGGGAAATTCCACGGGGCGATCAATCCGCACACACCCACCGGGTCCCGGCGCACCAGGGATTCCCCCACGCCATGGGGGAACGGGCGTATGTCCTCGGCATCCAGCAAGGGGGCCAAGGACGCGAAATAACGGAAAATCCCGGCCGCATTGGCGGCTGCCTTGGCGGTCTCCGAGACCGGCGAACCGTTTTCCAGGGTGTTGGTCAAGGACAGCTCGGTGGAGCGCAACTCGATCTGCTGGGCGACGCGCATGAGTACCGTTGCCCGCTCGGCGGCCGAAAAGCGTGGCCAGGGACCGGAATCAAAGGCGAGGCGTGCCGCGCCCACCGCCCGCTCGAGGTCCTGGGTCGTTCCGTCGGGGACACTTCCCCAGACTTCGGCCGTGGCCGGGTCGGTCACCTCGTTGCGCTTGCTCCCGGTGGAGGCCACCCAGCCTCCGTCAATGAAGTGCGTGTCGACGTGCCGGTAGGGAATTTCCAGCGCCAGGCGGGTTGAGGCCGCGTCGAGTTGTTCCCGGGTGCTCATCGAAGCACCGCCGTCGCCAGCAGTGCACGGGAACGGGCCAGGTCGGCCCGGGCCATCGCCAGGGCGGCGTCGGTGATCAGCTCCGGAATGATCTCGGTCTCCAACCGGTCGGTGTATTGCGCCGGATGCTGGGCGAACCATCCGGAGGCCAGGGCGATGCCGGCGTGGTCAAATCGCCACAGCCGGTCCGCGTCGCGCATCAGGGCATCCTCCAGGGAGTGCGCCTCGGCGCGGGTGTCATGCCCGTCGATGATCGCGCAGACGGCATCGATGAAATCTTCGCCGTATCCCAGGGGCGGCAGCACCCGGCGGGCGACGTCGCAGCCGAGGCGTTCGTGCTCGTAGCGGATATCGGCTTGGCGCCAATCCCCGCGGAACCCCTCGGAGATGATCCTGCTTTCATCCACGTGGGCCCACCCGGTGTCGTGCAGCAGCGTGGCCACCAACACCAGCTTCCGCTGGGCGTCGGGGTAGGCATTGCACAACCGGCCGGCGAAGGCCAGCGAGACGGGCAGGTGGATGTCGTTGCCGCGGGCCCGGGTCTCGGGGATCACCGCCTCCCACAGCGGGAGCAGGTCCGGTTCGTTGGCGGGGGTCAGGGCAATGGGCCCGGTGTCCACTTCCCCGGCCGCGGGGATCGGGCGAAGCGGATACTCGGCGGCGAATGTTGCGCCTGGATCGGTGTCGGTGAGGGTGTTCATGGCGCGTGGGGCTCCTTGCGTCAGGGAAGGCTGGCGGGGGGAAAGAAATTAGGCGATGAGGGTTTTCAAGGCGGTGGCGGGGTCCGCAGCAGCGACGGGGTCGATTGTTTTGCCGGCGGCAAGTGCCTGCTTCACCGCCATGAAATCCAGTGGTGCGTTGACCGCATCGGCGGCAATGATCCGACCGGCGCGATAGTAGAGCACCGTGAACTTCCCGCGCGTGGCATCACGGCGGATCACGGTGGCGTCGTGTCCGGTGGACAGCCCGGCGATCTGCAGCTTCATGTCCGCCTGGTTGGACCAGAACCAGGGTATGCCCGCATACTCCTCGCTGCGGCCCATCAACGAATACGCCGCGACCTTGGCATGTTCGATGGCGTTGTTCACGCTTTCGAGCCTGATGCGTTCGCCGTCAGGGGCCCCGGGGACCGGGTTGGGCATGTTGGCCACGTCCCCGACCACGATGGTGGTTCCGTCGCTGGCCACCGCACCGGCATCCACGAGGATGCCGTTATCGGTGTCTAAGCCCATCGCCTCGCCGAGCCCGGTGTTGGGGATGACACCGATGCCCACCAACACGATCTGGGCCTCGATGACCAACCCACCCTCGAGCTTGACCGCGCCCACGGCTCCCTCGTCATCGGGCAGGATTTCTTCGATCCGTGCCCCGATGCGGATGTCCAGGCCGCGCTTGCGGTGTTCGGTGAGGAAGAACTCGCTGGTCTCCTCGCCCACGGCGCGGCCGACCAGGCGCGGACCGTATTCCAGGACCGTGACGCGCTTGCCCATGGATGCCAGGGAGCTCGCTGCCTCCAGGCCGATGAAACCACCGCCGACGACCACCACGTCGGTGGTGCCCGGGGCCAGGTCCTTCAGGCGCAAGGCGTCATCGGCGTTGCGCAGGTAGACGACGCCGGGCAAGGTGGCCCCGGGCGCCTGGAGCAACCTCGGGCTGGCGCCGACCGTCAAGGCCAGGCGCAGGTAGGGGTAATGGGCACCGGAGGTTCCGTGGGCCACACCGCTTCCGTCGGGGCGCGAATCCACGGCGTCGATCCGCTCGCCCTTGATCAGGGTGATGTTGTGTTCGATCCAGTATTCGTTGGTGCGGAAGATCAGCGATTCGCTGCCGACCTTGTCCTGCAGGAACTCCTTGGACAAGGCAGGGCGTTGGTAGGGGCGGTGGTCCTCCTCGCCCAGCAGGGTGATGTGCCCGGTGTATCCCAGGGCCCTCAGGGAGATGGCCAGCTGCACACCGGATTGCGAGGCGCCGATGACCAACAGTCCGGTCGCGGTGCCCGTGGCCGGGGCAGGGGCCCCGCCGTGTGAGGGGGCGGTGAGGGTTTTCATGGCTATACCTGTGTTTCCGGGGTGGTGACGTGCAGTTCCTGGCCCTCGCCCAAACGGATCTGGCAGGAGAGCCGCGAGTTCTCTTCGCGGTCTTCGGCGGTGCCGTAGAGCATTTCATCTTCCATCTCGCTCATCGGTTCAAGCGTGGGCAGATCTGCCTCGGAGACGAACACGTGGCAGGTGGCGCAGGAGAGCGAACCGCCGCATTCGGCGACGATGGCGGTGACGCCGTTGCGCACCGCGGTTTCCATGACCGAATCCCCGGCGTTGGCGTTGATGGTGGTGGTGGCGCCTTGGGCATCGGTGAAGTGGATGGTGGGCATGATGCTTCTCCTTGGGTGGTTAGATGAACTGCCGGCCGCCGTCGACGACGAGCGTCTGGCCGGTGATGAAGGATGAGTCGGGGCCGGCCAAAAACAGTGCTGCCCCCACGATGTCTTCGGGTTGGCTGGCCCGCTTGAGCGCCCCGCGGTCAACCGCGTAATTCTGCGCGTCATCCATCAGCGCATAGCTGGCCTCGGTGAGCGTGAAGCCCGGGGCAATGGTGTTCACGGTGATCTCCCGGCGGCCCAACTCCTTGGCCATCACCCGGGACAGGGCGATGACACCGCCCTTGGACGCCACGTAGTGGGCCCATTGCTCGGAGCCCGAGTACACCGTGGCGCTGGCCAGGTTGATGATGCGCGAACCGGCGCCCAGGTGGCTGCTCAGTGCCCGGGCCATGAGCCAGGGGCCCTTCAGGTTCACCGCCATGACCTTGTCCCATTCCTCGATGTCGATCTCCTCGAAGGCGGACCGGGTGACGGTGGCGTAGATGGCGGCGTTGTTGACCAACAGGTCGACGCCACCGAACGCCTCG
>JAUNVO010000101.1:4481-7965 GCA_030540695.1 Micrococcaceae bacterium
CGGCGTTGTTGATCAGCACCGCGACGGTGCCGCCGGCGAAATCCGCGACCGCGGCTGCCAGGGCAGTGGTGGATGCGGGGTCGGTGACATCGACGGTGAAGCCCTGCGCGGTGCCACCGGCTTCATGCACCAGCCTCGCGGTTTCGGCGGTGCCGACGGGGTCGATGTCGGCGGCGGCAACGGTGTATCCGCGGGCCGCAAATCCCAGCGCGAACGCCCGGCCGAGTCCTCCGGCCGCGCCGGTGATCAGCACCGTTCCTGGCGGGGTCATCGATTCGTTTTTCACGGGGGCCTTTCACTGGGCGAATGCGTACGGGAAGAAAAGGGGGTCGTGTGCCGGTTGGCCGGCGCAGGGGGTGGTTCCCCGCCGGCCAAGCGGTGCGGCCGGAGCCGAGGCGTGGCTGTGCGAGTGCGCCCCCGGCCCGGAGACCAAAGGCTGTTCCTCAAGGATTTCCACGGTGCCCTTGGTTCCGTCCACGCGCAGCAGCTGGCCGGTGCGGATGGTGGTGGAGGCGCTGCCCGTTCCGGTGACCGCCGGGAGCCCGTATTCGCGGCAGACGATCGCCGCGTGGCTCATCATCCCGCCGATGTCGGTGACCGTCGCCTTGATCTTGCCGAAGATCGGACCCCAGCTGGGGGCCGTGATCGGGGCGACCAGGATTTCCCCGGGCTGGATCTCGGCCAGGTCGTCGGCGTGCATGATGACCCGCGCCAACCCCTCGACCTTGCCGGGGGAGGCGGCCATGCCCTTGAGCACACCGGCCTGCCCCTCCTCGTCCCCGGCCAGCCACTGCTGGACCTGCTCGGTGGTGATGCCCCAGAGCATCCGGGTGAACGGTTCGGTGATGACCTCCGGCGGCGTGTTCAGCGCCGGGGCCGGGCGTGCGGTCATCAGCGCATCGACGATCACCCGGCGGCGTTCGATCTCCTGCGGCCAGACCACGTTGCCGATCGGTGCCCCGGAACCCACGCCCCAGGAGATGACCAGGTCGAAGAGCACGTCCCGGACCTCGTTGCGTCCCAGGTAGAGGATGTCATCGGGCCTGTTCCACAACCCCTGGGCGTGGAGCATCCGCGAGAGTTCGCGCACCTTGCGCCAGAAGACGCCCATGGTCCAGTGCTCGATGTAGAAGTTGTGGTTTTCCACGTACGGGTAGGCGGTCGCGGCCAGGGTGCGCTTGGCATCGAAGGTTTCGCGGACCTCGGGATCCAACAGCTCACGATATTCTTCGACGATCCGTTCCTTCTCGGCGATCAGCTTTTCGGTGGGACGCATGATGTTCGCGCCGTCCTGCAGCCGCCGGATGTAGTCGGCGATGAAGCCGAGCGGGATTTCCTGGTGTTCGATCCAGTACTTGTCATCGCCGTAGAAACCGTTGCCGATGGTGAAGTTGAACCAGGGGTCCTTGGCTTCCTCCCAGCGCGCCAGCCAGGTTTCCCCGCCGGTGGACGCCGCGATCTCGATCAGCGTGGCCGCCGGGTCATCGGTGTTGGAAAACGCGTCGGTGATTCCCAGTTCCACGGCCAGCCGGGCCAGGTCCTTGAGTTCGTCGTCGGGCCGGAAGAGTTCCATGTCCACGCCCTGGACCATGGTTGCGATCGACTGGTCGGGCATGTTCGGGAAGGCTTCCTTGCAGAAGTTGAAGAAGTCCAGGTAGGCGATGTATCCGAGGTTCAGGAACTCGAAGTGGTACTGCCAGTTTTGGTAGCAGAGCGCGATGAGCCGGTCGTAGTTTTCCAGCAGCACCTCCGAGCCGTCCTTGGCCTTGCCGGATTCGATGTCCGCCATCGGCACCTGCTCGGGCAGCGCCTGAAAGGAAAGCGATTCCATCTCGGCGATGGTGTTCTTGACCTTCACATGCCAGGCGGCCAGCAGTTCTTCCCAGTTGGCGAAGTAGTGGCCGATGCGGGCCTCGAAGTCCGGGACGCGCGCGGCGATCTGCTCGGCGGGGACCGGCAGCGGGGACATGTAGAGGTAACCGAGGTGGATGCGGAAGTCGATGCCGTTGGCGTTGGGGATCATCAGGTGGCGGGCGTTGTACTGGCCCAGGCACTTGACCGCGAATTCCCCGCCAATGGTTTCAAAGGGCTTGAAGACCGTGGGCCAGTGCTGGGAGTCGCAGAACCAGAACTTCTCGTCCTCCTCCTTTTTCAGCGAGTCCTGGAAGACCAGGTAGTAGGGATAGAGCTCCTCCCACCCCTCGGCACCCGGAGGGACCTGGAGATCGGAAGGTTTCGGAAAGGATTTCATGCCCATTGCGGTGACGCCTTTCGGGAGTGCGGAGTTGGAAGGAAAAGGGTTAGGAGGCGCTGTTCATCAGCGAGGCGGTGATCGAGGAAAAGCCCGCGGCCAGCCCCAGGCTGGAGGCGTAGCCGCCGCCTGCCGGCACGGCCTTCGGCTTGGAGGAGTGCACGGTTTCCGGTCGGGACTGGAGCAGCAGCAGGTTCTCGCCGGCCGGCAGGTCCGCATCCAGTGCCCATTCGATGTCCTGCGGGCATCCATAGTGCTTCTCGGCGCGCTTGGCCAGGCTCGCGACGAGTTCCAGATCCTCGTCGCTGAGGCATCGAACCGAGCGGCGTTCGTCGCTGACCTCGACCTCGATCAGCGAGTTCGTTTCCGCGTCGGGGATCAATTCGGCATGCTTGTCCCCGATGTGCTCGGTGATCACCGCCAGGGTGACCTTGTCCAGCTGGATGTTATCCGGGGTGACGGTGCCCGAGACGACCATTTCCCCGACGCCGTAGGAGGCGTCGATGGTGATCTTGGACCGGTCCCCGTTGGTGGGGTCCATGGTGATCGCCACCCCGGAGGTCGCGGAGTTGACCATCTTTTGGATGACCACGGCCATGGAAAGGTCCCGGTCGGGGATGTTGTTCTTCAGCCGGTACAAGATGGCACGTGAGGTGTACAGCGAGGCCCAGCATGCCCGGATATTCTCGGTGACCGCGTGGTAGCCGTTGATCCAGAGGTAGGTGTCCTGCTGCCCGGCGAAGGAAGCTTCGGGCAAATCCTCGGCGGTGGCCGAGGACCTGACGGCCAGCGGGACTTCCTGGGCGAAGCTTGACTGCAACGTCGTGTAGGCGTCGCGGGTGACATCGCGCAGCGCCTCGGGCACGGGTCGTGAGGTGATCATGGCGCGGATGGCCGCACTGGCTGCGTCCACCGCCTTGATGTCATCGGGGTCCAGGCCGTCGAGGCGGCTGATGATCTCATCGGTGATCCCGCCGGCCATGAAGGCGTTGAAGGCGGAGGTGGTGACAACGAACCCCGGGGGAACCGGCATGCCGGCAGCCGTCATGGTCACCAGCGAGGCGCCCTTGCCGCCGAGGTTTTCCAGCGTGGGCGCCGCACCCCCGTCGAAGAACTCGATGTAGTTGTTGTTGCTCATGCCTGTGGTTCCTTCCAGCTGACCATGACTTCTTCGGGGACGCGGAAGGACAGGTTCTTGCGGAACCTTGTCGCTTCGCCGTCGATGAGTTTGAG
>JAUNVO010000101.1:7975-10988 GCA_030540695.1 Micrococcaceae bacterium
ATCTTGGCCTGCAGCTTGGCGAGCATGTTGCCCAGGCAGTAATGGATGCCGAATCCGAATGAGAGATGCTCGCGGGCATTGGGACGGGTGATGTCGAAGGACTCGGGGTCCTCGAAACGGTTTTCATCCCGGTTGGCGGCACCCATCAGGAGCAGGATCCCGGCATCCTTGGGGATCTTCACCCCGGCGATCTCGGTGTCCTTCAGCGCCTTGCGGCGCCAGCCGACGATGGATCCGGAGTAGCGCAGCACCTCGTCGATGGCTGCAGGGATCAGTTTGGGATTTTCCACCAGGGCCTGCCAGCTTCCCGGGTTGCCCAGCAGCACCCGGACGCAGTTGGAAATCAGTGTGGTGGTGGTCTCGTGCCCGGCGAAGAGCAATGAATACAACAGCGAGGCGATCTCATGGTCGGTGATCTCGGCACCGGACTCCTGGTCCCTGACCAGGTCCGCAGTGAGATCGTCCCCTCCGTGTTCATGGGCGTGGGCGACCAGTCGCTGGCATTCGGCCCAGTATTCCACGAGGTTGTGGGCGTGCGGGATTTGTTCCTCGTCGCTCAAGTCCCCCCAGGTCATCGCCGCCCTCGAATCGCTCCAGCGCTTGTAGGTGTCGATCTGTGAAACATCGGCGCCGATCAGGGTGAGGATGGTGATGGTCGGAATCGCGTAGGCGAGGTCCTTCACGATGTCCCCGGTGGCGGATTCGCGATCGAGCATGGTGTCGATGGAGGAGACCACGTTGGCGCGGATGGAGGGTTCCAACGCCTTGAAGCGGCGCGGGGTGAAGGCCTTTTGCGCGATCGTCCGGATACGGGTGTGCTCCGGCGGGCGGCGGGCCGAGAGCCCGGAGTAGGCGGTGAATCCGCCCTCTTCCATGATCCGTGTGGCCTGCGGGCCACGGGACCGAACCGGTGCCTGGGCATTTTCCGAGGAGTAGGACTCCCAGTCATCGAACACGGCCTTGACGTCGTCGTAGCGGCTGATGAGGTAGAGGCCGATCCGCTCGTCGTACATCACGGGCTGTTCGGTGCGCAGGTTCGCATAGGAGGGGAACGGGTTTTCCATGGTGAACGGTTCATAGCCGTGGTGGTCCGCGGGGGCCGTGGCGCCGTGACCCATGGGGCAGGCGCCGACGGCGACTTTGCTGTTGGACATGGAACGGGCTCCTTGAACATGAAGAGGGGGAGTCGCATCCCCACTCGATGGGGAGCAACGTTCATTGGTTCAAGTGTTACCCGGGACACATTCAAAGGTTCAGGAATTAATCCCACTCAGTGGAATCTTCGTCAAAGACTCATGTCGCAGGGGGCAGGGAGGTGCCGCGCGTGACGCTGCCCAGCAGTGTTTCCAGCGGGATGTGAACGGTTGCCGCCTCTATCCGTTGGGAGATCCCCTTCAAGACCGGAAGGTGGCGCCCCATGGTCCCGGCACCCGAGGAAGGGACCACCACGGCAATGGAGCAGCCGATGCGTCCGGTGTGAAAGACCGGCACGGCGATCGAGCAGGACCCGATACGCACTTCCTCCTGCGTGGTGGCGTACCCCTGTTCGCGCACCCGCTGGAGTTCGGCACGCATCCGTGTCGGGTTAACCCGTGTGTGACCGGTGACCGAGACCAGCGGCCGGCTGAGGTAGGCGTCGGTGACCCAGTCCTCGGAGTACGCCAGAAGCACCTTGCCCACGGCGGTGGCATGCAACGGCAAGCGGCCGCCGACCCGTGAGGCGCGTGGGACCCGACGGGATCCGTAGACCCGATCGATGTACAGGGCCATGTTGCCGTCGCGCACCGCCAGCTGGCTGGTTTCCCCGGTCAGCGAAAAGAGGTCCTGGATGAAGGGTCGTGCGGTGTCGCGCAATTGCCGCCCGGCGTTCTGCGCAATGGCCCATAGCCGCAGTCCGAGCTGGATCCCGCCATCGGGCCCGCGGCTGAGCATGCCCCATTCGACCAGCTCGCCCACCAATCGATGGGTGGTGCTCAGCGGCAGGTCCGCGGCCTCGGCGATTTCGCTCAGGTTCAGGGCGCGCCGGGAGGTCTCGAAGACCTCCATGATGGCCAGCACCTTGGAGGTCACGCTGCTTCCGGGTACCCGGTTGCCACCAGCCATGGGCGTGCTCCGTTGTTCTTGGCCGATAGGTTTCTGCCGTGTGCTTCCCGAGTGTAGGCGAGCACCCTGAGAAAGCGTGCGGTGGCTACGCCCGGTCCAGGAGCTCCCGGCGCTGGGCGAAGAGGTTGGCCTGCTCCACGGCGAGCAGTCCCCGGGCGATGGCGGTCGCCTGCGGTGTGAAGAGTTTTCCCAGCACCCTGGAGGCGCACAACCCCAGGGCCTTCTCGCGCGAGAGGCCGAACCAGTCCATGATGGTGTCGATCCCGTGCGGGGTGAGCCGCCAGAGCTTGTCGGCGTCCTTGACGATTTCATCTTCCGGGTTCAGCGCGTGGGGCCGAGAGTCATGCCCGTCGATGATCTCGGTGACACGTTGGATGAGCGATTCGTCCACGCCCAGGGAATCGAGGATGCCGGCGGCAAGGCGTGAGCCTTGCCTCTCGTGCTGCAGGACCAGATCGGGCCGTCCTCCGCCGGGTGCGATCGCGGAAAGCACGAGTGCGGGGTCGACACTGGACCAGCCAATGTCATGAAGCATCATGGCGGGCAGCACCACGGAGGCATCCGCTGCGGATTCGCCGGTAAGCAGCGCTGCCGCAAGGGATAGCGAATACAGCGTGTGGGCGTCGTTGTCGCGCACGGCCAACAGGCCGCGGGCTTGTTCCCAAATCTCGCCAAGCAAGGGGTGGGCCTCGAACAGGCCCGTGCCCGGGGGAGGGATGTGCGAGGACGTGTCGTGCCCGAGGTGGTTTGCCAGTGGATCGAATTTGATCATGGCCCCCATGCTGGCACCGGCGCGCGGATTTCCCTAGCAGTGATTCCGCCCAGTGGAATGCGCGGCAGGGCGGCGGGTTAAAAGGTTGAGCACCGGCCGGAAGACTGGCTTCCAACCGGTGCTCTCATCACTCGCACC
>JAUNVO010000102.1:0-3030 GCA_030540695.1 Micrococcaceae bacterium
TCATTGCCTGGCTGCTGCTGAGCGTGGCCCTGGCCGTACTGGCCCACTTGCTCAATTCCGCCGGAAACCGCCACAGCGCCGCAGTGGCCTCCGTGGTTCCCGGCTTCGTCGCACGCGTGGTCATTGCCGGTCTTGGCGGTTCCCTTGCACTGTCCGGTTGCGCACCGGGCGTGGCCCCGGCCGGCGCCGCCGCATCGGTTGCCGCCCCGATATCGCCACGGACACCAGTGTCAAATCACATGGACCGGCCGAACGGGGAGGGGCCCGGCCCGTCCCCCTCCCCTGCCAGCGAACCAAACCGCGTCGAAGCAGACCTACTCAGTCCGGGATTCGTCCCTCGCCGCGTACCGTTGCCCCTGCCCAGGGTGGCCGGGGCGACCACCCGATCATCCAACGAGGTCGTGGTGCAACGCGGAGACAGCCTCTGGGCGATTGCCGCCCGGCACCTTCCCGACGGAGCCGGTGTCGAGCAAATCGCCTCCGCGTGGCCCCACTGGTACCACGCCAACAAGCAACTCATCGGTTCGGATCCCGATCTGCTGGAGGTGGGAATGGTTTTGCGCAGACCTGCACCCGCCACGACGAAACACTGAAGGACACATCGCCGAACGCCCGATCCGCCCGCACCACGCCCCACCCCACCCCATACCCGCCGCGGCGGCAACCACCAGCACACCAGGAGCCAACCATGTCCATCACAGCCATCGACCCGTCACCGGCTGGAAGTGTGCCGTTGCGCTCGCATGAAAACGTCTATGGAGCCTCGACTGCGCAGGGGACGGCACCCCTCGAGGTGCGTCGCTTTCCGGTGGCTCTTCGCCACGGATCGGCCTCACGCGCGCGCCGTTGCCCGCAACCGGCTCCCACCGGTGAAAGTCCACCGCCCCGGATCCCGTCGCCCCAGGAGCCCAAGGCCGCCAGCACGACGCAACCCCGCCGCAGGCCCGGTACCGGTTCATGGCAGAGGACGCCGAATCCAGCGGCGCAAGCCGTGGCCGAACGGCTCTTCCCCTCCAACGACGATCTCCGGTTTCCTGCCGCCTCGGTCGCGGCCACCGTCCATGCCGCGGCTCCCGCAATGCTTGAGGTGCTCGCCGGGGCCAGATCCGCGCGCCAGTTGGTACGCGCATTGAGTCCCGAGTGCATGCTCAAGCTGGAATACCACGTGCGTCTCGGCGCTGCACAGAGGCCGGATCCCGATTCCTGCTGCTATTCCAACCCGAGGGTCATCGCGATGCGCATCATCCAGGTCATGCCCCTGGTCTTCGAGGCCGCGGTGGTCCTGCGCGACATGCAAAAAGTCCGTGCCACCGCCCTACGAATAGAACGGTGGCACGGACGCTGGCAGGTGACCGCCCTGGAAATCGGTTAGCGGCGCTTGCCCTTTTTCTTTTTGTTGCCGCCCTGCTTTGGTGCCTCGGCACCGGCAGTGCGCTCGATGTGGGTGGAGGCCTCGCCGCTTTCCTCCGGCGCAGTGTAGCGCAAGGTCGATGGGCGCTCCGGTGCATCGAGCCCCGGGGTGTTCAAGGTCGGTTCGGTGGTCACCGAACGCGCATCGGTGACACCCGGAAGCGAGATTTCCGGTGCCGCCTGGGTTTCGACTTCGATATTGAAGAGCATGCCGATGCTCTCTTCACGAATAGATTCCATCATGGTCTGGAACATCAGGAAGCCTTCACGCTGGTACTCGACCAGCGGGTCGCGCTGGGCCATGGCGCGCAGCCCGATGCCTTCCTTGAGGTAATCCATCTCGTAGAGGTGTTCCTGCCACTTGCGGCCGATCACCGAGAGCACCACCCGGCGCTCGAGCTCGCGCATGTTCTCTTCCCCGACCGCTTCCTCGCGGGCCACGTACTGCAGGCGTGCGTCCGAGAGGATCTCGCGCTCGAGCAGCTCCGGGGTGATTTCATCACGGTGGCCGGCTTGCTCGGCCACCTCGTCAAGGGTGATGGAGATCGGGTAGAGCTGCTTGAGGTTGTTCCAGAGCCGCTTCAGGTCCCAGTCCTCGGAGTGGCCCTCGCCGGTGGTCTCGTTGACCATCGCCTTGACCACATCTTCGAGGAAGTGCCCGACCTTCTCTTCCAGGTCCCCGCCCTCGAGGATACGCCGGCGGTCACCGTAGATGGCTTCACGTTGCCGGTTCATCACGTCGTCGTACTTCAACACGTTCTTGCGCTGCTCCGCGTTGGTCCCCTCGACCTGCGCCTGCGCGGTCTCGATGGCCTTTGAAACGATCTTCGACTCCAAGGCCACGTCGTCGGGCATCGAGGGGTTGTTCATGATTCGCTGGGCGGCACCGGCGTTGAAGCGACGCATCAGTTCGTCGGTCATCGAGAGGTAGAAGCGCGATTCCCCGGGGTCGCCCTGACGGCCGGAACGGCCACGAAGCTGGTTGTCGATGCGCCGCGATTCGTGGCGTTCGGTGCCCAGCACATAGAGACCGCCGGCATCGGCAACCTCCTGCGCCTCGTTCGCCACCTGCTTCTTGGCGTTCTCGAAGACCGAGTCCCAAACTCGCTCGTATTCCTCGGAATTCGCCTCCGGGTCGAGTCCGCGGTGCTCCATTTCGGCCACCGCGAGGAACTCGGCGTTGCCACCGAGCATGATGTCGGTACCACGGCCCGCCATGTTGGTGGCCACCGTGACGGAACCCTTCTTGCCCGCCTGGGCAACAATGGAGGCCTCGCGGGCGTGCTGCTTGGCGTTGAGGACCTCATGGCGGATACCTTGCTTGGCCAGCAGGCGTGCCAGGTATTCGCTCTTTTCAACACTGGTGGTGCCCACGAGCACCGGCTGGCCGGTGGCGTGTCGTTCGGCGATGTCCTGGACCACGGCGTCGAACTTGGCAATCTCGTTCTTGTAGATCAAGTCCGCCTGGTCCTTGCGCACCAGTGGCTTGTTCGTGGGGATCTCCACCACGCCAAGCTTGTAGGTACCCATGAATTCGCCCGCTTCGGTCTGGGCGGTGCCGGTCATGCCGGCGAGCTTGGAATAGAGGCGGAAGTAGTTCTGCAGGGTCACGGTCGCCAT
>JAUNVO010000102.1:3130-10743 GCA_030540695.1 Micrococcaceae bacterium
TGCCGGCGAGCTTGGAATAGAGGCGGAAGTAGTTCTGCAGGGTCACGGTCGCCATCGTCTGGTTCTCTGCCTTGATTTCCACCCCTTCCTTTGCCTCGATGGCTTGGTGCATGCCCTCGGAATAGCGGCGTCCGGCAAGGGACCGGCCCGTGTGCTCGTCAACGATCATGACTTCGTCGTTGATCACGACGTAGTCCTTGTCGTTCTTGAACAGTTCCTTGGCCTTGATGGCGTTGTTCAAAAAACCGATCAGTGGGGTGTTGGACGCCTCATAGAGGTTGTGGATTCCGAGGTAGTCCTCGACCTTTTCGATGCCGGGTTCCAGCACACCGATGGTTCGCTTCTTCTCGTCGACCTCGTAATCGGTGTCCAGTGACAGCCTAGTGACCAGCTTGGCGAATTCGGTGTACCAGCGGTTGACGTCCCCCGAGGCCTGTCCGGAAATGATCAGCGGGGTACGGGCTTCGTCGATGAGGATCGAGTCGACTTCATCGACGATCGCAAAGTTGTGGGCGCGCTGGACGAGCTCATCCGAGCTCCAGGCCATGTTGTCGCGCAGGTAGTCGAACCCGAACTCGTTGTTCGTCCCGTAGGTGATGTCCGCTTCATACTGCTTGCGACGCTCGGCGGGGTCCTGGTTGGAAATGATGCAACCGTTGCTCAGGCCCAGGAAACGATAGACGCGGCCCATCAAGTCGGACTGGTACTCGGCGAGGAAGTCGTTGACGGTGACCACGTGGACACCCTTGCCGCTGAGGGCATTGAGGTAGGCCGGTGCGGTGGCCACCAGGGTCTTGCCTTCGCCGGTCTTCATTTCGGCGATGTTGCCCAGGTGAAGGGCTGCACCACCCATGAGCTGGACATCGAAGTGGCGCATGCCCAGGGTGCGGTCCGAAGCCTCGCGCACGGCGGCAAATGCCTCGGGCAGCAAGTGGTCCAGCGACTCACCGTCGGCGATACGGGCCCGGAACTTGTCGGTTTCACCACGTAGCTCGGCATCGCTGAGGGCACGGAATTCGGCCTCAAGCACGTTGATGGCGTCGGCGTATCCGCGCAACTTCTTCAGCGTCTTCTTGTCGCCGGTACGCAGGATACGTTCAAGCAGTGATGCCACGAGGCAGCTCCCAAATCTCTAGCACAGGATTTCTGGCGTGTTCAGTCTACGGGAGAGTTTCCCGTCACTCGTGGCTTTTAGCCGATTTCGGGCGAGCTTAGTGAAAACTCCAAGGCTTCTGCCAGATTCCCGTAAGCCGAAACGCTCACTTCCCCCAGTCCAAGCCAACGGGCCATTGAGCGCAATTCTGCCGCCAATTCCACTGCCGTCTCCCCCGGGGCCCCCGGCTCCGCGAAGGCGCCGCGGACCAGCAGGCGGCCGCTGGACCGCTCCGCCTTGAGGTCCACCCTGGCCACCAGGTCCTCCCCGAGCAGGAATGGCAGCACGTAGTATCCATGGATCCGTTTGGCCGCCGGGGTGTAGATCTCCAACCGATAGGTGAAGCCAAAGAGCTTTTCGATTCGCCTGCGGTTGAAAACCATGGAATCAAAGGGTCCCAGCAGGGCGCGGGCATGGGATCGACGAGGCACCACTGTGTGCGGCAGCGTGTAGAAGTCGTCCTTATGACCTCTCACGTGGGTCTTTTCCAAGGCACCGCGCCCACAGAGTTGCTCAAGTGCCACCGAGGATTGGCGCAGTGGCAGCCGGAAATAGTCCGCCAGGCAATGTGCCGTCCCGATCCCGTGTGCTTTCGCTGCGGCAAGCAGCAACCGGTCCAATCCCCGGCGACGTTCAATCGGGTCTGCCGGTGCAGCCGGCTCCGGGAAGACGTTGCGCACCGAGGTGTATCGGCGCTCGAATGCGCTGTTCCTGCCTTCGGTGCTGATCATCCCCTCGGCAAACAGCGCCTCGAGGGATCGCTTGGCGGCTGACCAGTTCCACCCCCATTCGTCATTTTTCTTGGGTTCGTCATGGCCCAGCTCGGCGGCGATCTCGCGAGAAGTCCGTGGCGTGCCGTCCACGAGCAGGCCAAGGATCCGGTGTGCCAGGTCGCGCCCGCTCCCATCGATGCTGCGCATGCTCCCCGGCCAGGAACGCTGCTGCCAGGCCACCAGGTCGTTGAAGTGTTTGCAGCGGACCAGAGAAGCCTCGTGCGCCCAGTATTCCACCACGCGGCGCGGTTTCCTCACCGCCAACGCATCAAGCAGCCCCGGATCGTAGGGGCCAAGGCGCGAGAACAGCGGAAGGTACGGGGCCCGGGCCAGAAAATTGACCGAGTCGATCTGGATCTGTTCGAGCCGGCAAATGGGGCGCCCCACCGACCCCATCGTGATGGGGGCGGTGGGCCGCACTCGATGCAGACCCTGGGCTGCGATGGCGACGCGGCGGGCCTGTGCTGCTGAGAGGGTTTTCCTCATGGGCCCGTCGCCTGCGCCGGGGCCTTAGGCGTTGGCCGGCTGCGCATCATGGTCGCGGTACCGGCGGGTCTCCAGGGTCGACTCGTCGGTTGCTTCAGGGTCCAGGGTGATTGTCCCGTAGGAGTACTGCAGGTTTCCCTTGCCGTTGCGGGTATAGACCACCGAGTGTGCCCCGGTTTCCGCATCGACGAACAGATAGAAGGGGTGACCGATCATTTCCATGCGGTCCACGGCGTCATCGACGCTCATTGACTCCGCAGGGAAGACCTTGCGGCGGATCTCGATCGGGGGCGCCCCGTTCTCGGAGGCTTCGGCGGCCAACCTGGCTTCTTCGTCCAGTTGTGCCTGACGTGTTGCGTCGGCCAACGGCATCGAGCTGTCTGCCGGCTCCAGGCCGCTGGTTGCCTGGTGGACGGCCTTTGGCGTCTGGCGTCCGTGGTGGATCTTGCGACGGTCCCGGGCCTTGCGCAGACGCTCAAGAAGCTTGGCGAATGCGGTGTCGAAAGCCGCGAACTTGTCGGCGGCCTTGGCCTCGGCGCGGATCGCTGGTCCCCGTCCCAGAACCGTCAATTCGACGGTCAGAGCAGTTTCGGCATTGCGCGCGTGCTGCTCCTTGGTGACCTTGATGTCCAAGCGCTGGATCTTGGTTGCAAGCTGGTCGACCTTGTCGACCTTCTCATCCACGTACTCGCGGAACCGATCCGTAACACTGACATTGCGTCCGTTGATCGTCATCTCCATGGTGTCCTCCATCATTACTCAGGTGACACATCAGCGACCGAAGAATTCACTCCTTCCGGCCGCTGAAGATGGGCTACTTTCCCCTCGAGGGGTGCCCATACTTCAGCCTATGGCAGATGCCGCGAAAGGCAAGGATGTTGGCATCATTACTTCGATCGCGGTGAGCGAACATCACCGTCGGGGTCCGGTGCGGGGGTTGCGGCGAGCACCACGGCCCCGCACACCGGTAACCCAGAAACCGCCAGCGCACGCTGCGCTTCCGCCAGCGTGGCACCGGTGGTCAACACGTCATCGATGAACAAGACCTGGGCTTCCACAGCCAGCAAACGGGACAGTAACGGCGTGTCGCGCGCTTCCATGGCGCCCCGCACCACCGACCGCGCCCGCTTGCCCCTGCCCTTCTGCGCGGAGGTGAATTGGCCCCAGGCCCCGTACCGCACGAGGTGTCCCACCAGCACCCTCTCGGGCAGCACCCGTGAACGTCCCATCCGCACCAGCAACACACCCAGGGGGAAATACCCGCGTTTGGCCTTGGCACGCAATCGCGTGGGCACCGGAACCAGCACCACCGGGCGGCCGGGATCGGCAAGCTGCTCCACCGCGGTGTACACGGCGCGTGCCAGCGGCGGCGCCAGCACCTTGCCCAAGGCCGGCATCTGGTGGTTCTTGAACGCCAGGATGACCGCTGCGAGTTCGTGGTCATAGCTTCCGGCGGCAATCACCGGCATGGGGTCGTGGCGTTGGTTCACCGGCAGGGCATCGGCCCGGTGCTCGACGCGTTGCGGGTGCAGGCACGCCGCCCGCAACGCCCTGGCACACGAAGGACACAGAGTGATATCCGGGCGTTGGCAACAAACGCACTCGACCGGCAGCAACAGCGCGGCGGTGCTGCTCATCGCCAAGCACACCGCGTGTACCCGGCGATGGTGCCACAGCGCATCAAGGTACCGCGACAGGTGGCGCCCGGTGGCAGTGCCAACCGTGGGTTTCGGCCGGTGGATGGCATCCAGATCGGTGCGCATCGAAGGTTTCATGACGCCCAGTGTGCCTCGGTCCCGCGCCGTGCGGCCCGGCCTGCCTCCGGGGTGTGGAGATGCTCCCCCACCCCGGAACGGCTCGGAAATCACCCGGGGTAGGCCAGCTCCCTGACCTTCGAATTCATCGGGTGCCAGGAGCTGCCCACCCTGGTGTAGGTCTTGTCCTTGATTTCCGCATATACGGCACGGCGGTCCCCGGCTCCGGCCGACAAGTTCAACATGCCCAGCAGTGGCAGGTATTTCACCCTGGCCCCGGTCAGGCTGATCTCCTCGGCCTCGACCTTTTCGGTGGTGCTGGTGGTGGAAACGATGATCGAGACATCGGAGTTCCACAACGCCTGGGTCACGGGGACCTCGGGATAAATCCGTTTGGGCGGGGCGAAGCCGCGCGGGGACCCGTCGGCGTCGCGCAGGATTCCGCTGACCGACACCCTGGTGTCCCCGTCCTTGGAGGAAACGATCACGACCCGGGCGCCGTCACGGGAGACACGCAACGAGGTGACATCCGCATCCGAGAGCCATGTTGCGGTGATCGGCCTGACCTTGCCGCTCAGTGCGATGTCGGCAGGCACGGCCAGCACGCTGGTGGTGCTGGAGTTATCCACCGTCCAGGTCCACCCGTGGGCATCCATGCTGGGACGTACCAGGTCCGTGCCCGTGGCCACGACGGAGCTTCGGCCCTCCTCATCGACGGCGACAAGCTCGGTGCGCTTTCCGTTCAGGAATGCATAGCGGTTCCCCAGCGGGCTCATCGCCGGCAGGCGCGGGTTGTACCCGGCAATGTTCCCGATGCCTCCGACCAGCCGTGAGGACTTTCCCTTGAGGTAGTACAAGGACTTGTCCAGCACACCGATCTGGGTGTCAGGCACCGACGGGTTGACCTCGGCGACCGCGAATTCAGGTGCCTTGGGTCCGGGCTTGATCTCCGATTGCTCATCGCTCATCACCACCGAGCGCACGCTGGCCAACCCGCTGAGCGTGAGCTCGAGCTGCTGCTGCATTTGCTGGCGCGAGAGCTCGGTGGAGTCAAGGAAGGTCCCGGAGCTCAGGTCGACGGTTGCCCGGCGCGATTCGATGGGCACCGAGGAGCGGACCAACGAACTTCCGGCGGGGAAGGCGGAAACCACCGCGTTTTCCAGATAGGGCGCGGGGCCGACGAGCAACGCCTCGACGATGGAGGCCGCCACACCGGTGCGTGTCGGGAACCAGCGCACATCGGGAACCGCGTAAGCGTAGGTGACGTCGTAGAAGTAGAGGGTCTGCGGGGCGAAAACGTGGGTGAACCTGTCCTGGTCGAGCATGATCCCGTCGGGCAGCGCGGAAATGCGCCACTGCCCGTCGAGCTTCTCCAGACCCATGTCCACCGCGCGGGTGGTGTGCGGGGCGACGTCCGTCCTGATCCCCAGGTCATCGATTTCGGCAACGATCTCCAACTGGACCGTGAACGTGTCTGGCTTCGCCCCAGGCAGCACGGAGGGCTGCCCGGTGTAGACCAGGGTCCGCACCGAGCCCTTCCAGATCCCCGCCTGCTTGGGATCCAGGAATTCCCGGGCGACCTTGTAGTCGTCCTGCGAGGCAATGCCCGCCTCGATGAAACCGTCGACGATTTCCCGCTGGCTGGCATCGGCTTGCGGTCCCTGCGGGGTGAATTGCACGCTTCCGTCGGGATTGTTGTTGCCGCCGTCCAGGTCGATGGACTGGACCGGGGAATTGCTCGGGATCGCCGAGCACCCGGTGAGCACCAGCAACACTCCCAGCAGTGCGGCCAGCAGGGTGGAGGGCTTCGGGCGGTTCCTAGTCATGCGGGTCCTTCCTGCCGGGGGTGTGCTCTGCGGTGCCAGGCACCGCGGATCCGTGGGAGCGCGGCTCTTCACGCACCAGCGGCGCCGCGGGCTTGAACCCGATCGCGGGGATTTCCCCGGTGAGCGGGAAGGAAACGACCATGCCCCGGTCCAAGACGGCGTCGGCCAGTACGATCGGTTCCAGGGGCAGCGGCGAGGCGATGATGAGCTCCCCGCGGATCCTGGGCAGCGTCAGGCGGAAGCAGGAGCCCACGCCGCGTTCGCCCCAGGCTTCCAGGCGGCCGCTGTGCAGCATGGTGTCCTCCATCGCGATGGAAAGCCCCAGTCCCGAGCCGCCGGTGGTCCGCGCCCGGGCGGGGTCCCCGCGCCAGAAACGGTCAAAGACCCGGGTCCTGGCTTCGTGGCTCATCCCGACGCCGCGATCGCGCACCGTGATCGCCACGGCGTTCGCGTTTCCGGCCACGGTGATGTCGATCGGGTTTCCCTCGCTGTGTTCCACGGCGTTCATCACCAGGTTGCGCACCACGCGTTCTATGCGCCGCGGATCCATTTCAGCCACGCACCCACCGGCCGGCGTGCCCAGGCGCAGCACCGAGCCCAGGGCCTCGGCGTGCGGCGTGGCCGCATCGATCACGCGGCGGGCAATCGAGACAAGGTCGGTGGGTTCGGCGTCCAGCACCGCCACCCCAGCATCAAACCGGGAGACCTCCAACAGGTCGTTGAGCAGGATCTGGAAGCGTTCGACCTGCGCATAGAGCAGCTCCGCGGAACGTTTGTTGATCGGATCGAAGTCTTCACGGGCATCGTGGAGCACCTCGGCCGCCATCCGCACCGTGGTCAGCGGGGTGCGCAACTCGTGGGAAACGTCCGAGACGAAGCGCTGCTGCATCTGGGAGAGCTTGGCCAGCTGGTTGATCTGGTCCTGCAGGGACTCGGCCATGTGGTTGAAGGAGTTGCCCAGCCGGGCGATCTCGTCCTCCCCGGAGATGGTCATGCGTTCCTCCAGCTCGCCGGCGGCCAGCTTCTCCGAGACCTGTGCGGCGGAGGCGACCGGGCGGACCACCGCACGGGTGACATACCAGGTGATGCCGCCGACGACCAGCAGCAGCAGGCCGCCGACAAGGCCCATCGCACGGTTGATGAACTCGAGGGTGTTCTGCACCGAGCTGAGGTCATAGACCAGGTATAGACCGTATTCGCGCCCCGGCGGGAGCGTCACCTTGGTGCCGAAGATCAGCCCCGGTCCGGATTTGGGCCCCGGATTGACCTCGATGGACTGCCAGAAGGTGCCGTTGGATTCCCGGACCTGGGTCGCCAACGCCTCGGGCACGATGCGCGAGGTCAGGTTTCCGCTGGCGGTGGGCCCCACATAGATGTTGTCGTCCCCGGGCAGCGGCACCAGCACGAAGTCGCGCGGCACCAGGGCGGTGTCGCCCTCGAGGATCTTCAGCGTGCTGGTCACCAGCGTGTGTGTGCTTGAGCGGTCCGTGGTTGCCGCCGAATCGAAGATCGACTTCACCTGGCCCAGCCCACGCACCGATTCGGATTCGACCTGGTTGAAGCGTTCCTGGAACAGACCGGTGGCGATCTGGTTGGACAGGAAGGCGCCGGCCCCCATCAG
>JAUNVO010000103.1 GCA_030540695.1 Micrococcaceae bacterium
CCACGAACGAGACGATGCCGCCGGACGGCGCGCTGACCTGATTCCCCGGGTCCGCGGCGAGGTCGATACCGCGGTGACCGCTGAGCCAGCGCTGGGCCGGCGGGTCGAAGGCGCGCAAGAGTGCCGGTTCCGGATCCAGGGGCCATGTCCATGCCCCGGCATGAGCCCCCAACGGCGCAGGGGACGCGGTGAAGGGCGGGGAAGCTGCCGCGGGAACCAATAGCAAGATGGCGCCCACCACGAAGCCAGCCAGTGCGGAAACGGTTTTCATGTCCCCAGCCTGCGCCGATGGCGTGGCACCGTGGATGGACACCGGGCAGGCTGTGGAAAGACTCCCGGGATGTGAGGCACGTCGCCTTGGCCTGTGCGGATCAGTCAATTTCCGGGGCCTCCGCCTGTAGTACACTTGAACATGCGGTTCTCTGTGCCCTCTTGACGCTTGCGCGGAAAAGGGGCTGCATGAAGCCGACTTCGCGTATGAGTCATCCATGCAACCCGATCCCCGCACTATGTGGTGATCGGCTGTGTGCGACGTCCTGGCCCACGGTCCGAATCACTTCGGTATTGGCCAGCGGCGGGAACGGTTCGCCGGTCCTCTCATGCCAGGGGTTGCGTCCAATTCCGGATGTGCACCATCAACCGATAACAATGGCAGTTACCGCGGTCCATCAATGGGCCGGCCAGCTACTGCCGGAAGGAGTTGCGACATGCCAGTCGTAACCATGCGCCAGCTGCTCGACAGCGGCGTTCACTTTGGACACCAGACCCGTCGTTGGAACCCGAAGATGAAGCGTTTCATCTTCACGGAGCGCAACGGCATCTACATCATTGACTTGCAGCAGTCGCTGTCCTACATCGACCGCGCCTTCGAGTTCGTCAAGCAGACCGTTGCCCACGGCGGCACCGTTCTGTTCGTTGGCACCAAGAAGCAGGCCCAGGAAGCAATTTCCGAGCAGGCAACCCGCGTGGGCCAGCCCTACGTCAACCAGCGCTGGCTCGGTGGCATGCTCACCAACTTCCAGACCGTCGCCAAGCGCGTGCAGCGCATGAAGGAACTCGAAGAGATCAACTTCGAGGACGTCGCCGGCTCCGGCCACACCAAGAAGGAACTGCTGCTGCTCCGTCGCGAGCTCACCAAGCTGCAGACCAACCTTGGCGGTATCCGCAACCTGACCAAGACCCCTTCGGTCATCTGGGTTGTTGACACCAAGAAGGAGCACCTGGCCATCGACGAGGCGCAGAAGCTGGGCATCCCGGTTGTTGCAATCCTCGATACCAACTGCGACCCGGATGAAGTCCAGTACCCGATCCCGGGCAACGACGACGCCATCCGCTCCGTCAACCTGCTCACCCGCGTTGTTGCAGACGCCGTTGCCGAGGGCCTGATCGCCCGCAACAACAAGGCTGCAGGCAACACCGAGGCACCGGCCGAGCCGTTGGCCGAGTGGGAGCGCGAACTGCTCGAGACCAACAAGGCCGAGGCTCCTGCAGCTGAAGCTGCTCCGGCAGCCGCAGAAGCAGCCCCGGCTGCCGAAGAGGCACCGGCCGCTTCGGCCGAGTAGTCACAAAACCAAGGCCCGCAGGAGCAGGGGCTTCCTCCCAGGGGGAAGCCCCTGCTCCGGGGACAAACCGCGGGACGGGCCATAACGGCCCGTCCTTCGGCGAAAAAGACCAAAACCACTTATTGAATGGGGTTGCACGTGGCAAACTACACCGCTGCTGACATTAAGGCACTGCGCGAGCGCACCGGCGCTGGCATGATGGACGTCAAGAAGGCACTCGACGAAGCCGATGGCAACGCCGAGAAGGCCATGGAGCTCATCCGCATCAAGGGCCTCAAGGGCGCCACCAAGCGCGAAGGCCGCTCGACCTCGGAAGGCCTCGTTGCCGCCAAGGTCATCGACGGAACCGTCGGTGTCATGATCGAGCTGAGCTGCGAGACCGACTTCGTCGCCAAGAACGAGAAGTTCATCGCCCTGGCAAACCAGGTCCTGGACGTCGCGGTTTCCTCCGCCGCAGCCGACCTGGAAACCCTGCTGGCCACCGACGTTGAGGGCAAGGCCCTGGCCGACGTCGTCACCGAAGAAGGCGCAGTGCTCGGCGAGAAGGTCATCGTCCGTCGCATGTCCCGCATCGAAGGCGCGACCGTGGATGCATACCTGCACAAGACCTCGAAGGATCTGCCGGCCCAGGTCGGCGTCCTGTTCGCGGTCGACGGTGCCGGAGACGGCGCTTTCACCGTTGCACACGACGTTGCCGTGCACATCGCCGCGATGTCCCCGTCGGTCCTGAGCCGCGATGAGATCGCTGCAGAGACCGTGGAGAACGAACGCCGTATCGCCATGGAAACCGCAGTGGCCGAGGGCAAGCCCGAAGCCGCACTGCCGAAGATCGTTGAAGGGCGCCTGACCGGCTTCTTCAAGGAATCGGTGCTGGTTGACCAGGCATTCGCCAAGGACGCCAAGAAGTCCGTCGGTGCCGTGCTCGAAGAGGCCGGCGTCAAGGCCACCGCCTTCGCACGCTTCCGTGTCGGCGCGTAACTAGATCCATCGGCAGGTAGGTTGGTAATCGGGGCCACGGCACCGCTAGCCAACTGCTGCACAGCTTGGTAAAAAGGGGGTGGCCACTTCACAGTGGCCACCCCCTTTTTCCTGCCAGGCCCCAGGGACCCAGGGCATTGCCCGCGGTCCACCCAAAAGACAGCAACGACGTGGGCCGGCACCGACCCGCACGCAGGAGGAACGAGATCCCCATGGACGCAACCCGCGAACCGAACGACCACCCACACGCACCCCGTCGACGCAGGGTCCTGCTGAAGCTATCCGGCGAGGTCTTCGGCGGCGGCAAGCTCGGTGTCGATCCCGACACCGTGCGCGGAGTCGCCGAACAGATCGCGGCAACGGTGGGCAAGGTCGAGGTCGCCATCGTGGTCGGCGGCGGCAACTTCTTCCGCGGGGCCGAGCTCTCGGCATCCGGCATGGACCGCTCACGCGCCGATTACATGGGCATGCTCGGCACCGTCATGAATTGCCTGGCCCTGCAGGACTTCCTGGAGCAAGCGGGGGTGGACACGCGCGTCCAGTCTGCGATCTCCATGGCCCAAGTCGCCGAGGCCTACATCCCGCGCCGCGCCATCCGGCACCTGGAAAAGGACCGCGTCGTGATCTTCGGCGCCGGAGCCGGACTGCCCTACTTCTCCACCGATACCGTGGCCGCCCAGCGTGCCCTGGAGGTTGACGCGGATTTGGTGCTGATGGCCAAGAGCGGTGTCGACGGGGTGTATACCGCGGACCCGAAGAAGGACCCCAGCGCGGTGAAGATCGAGCACCTGACATACGACGAGGCACTCATCAAGGACATCCGGGTCATGGACCAGACGGCCATGACCATGTGCAAGGACAATGGACTGGAAATGTTGGTCTTCGGCATGGAAGGCGAAGGAAACGTCACCCGCGCCATCCTGGGCGAGGAAAACGGAACCCGCGTCACCATCTAGGTGCCCCAAGCCACCGGCGTTTGTGGCATAGGATTGACTGCAAGCCCAAAATCATCAGGCAGCCCCTTTTTCCGGGTGGCCGATTCAAAGGAGTAGACCGTGATCGAGGAAACCCTCACCGAAGCCGCCGACAAGATGGATCGAACCATCGAAACCGCGAAAGAGGATTTCTCCGCCATTCGCACGGGCCGCGCCCACCCGGGAATGTACGCCAAGGTCCTGGTGGATTACTACGGAACCCCGACCCCGCTGCAGCAGTTGGCGTCCTTCGCGGTGCCCGATGCGCGCACCTTGCTGATCAGCCCCTACGACGTCAGCGCCCTGCGCGAGATCGAAAAGGCACTGGGCGACTCCGAGGTCGGCGCCAACCCCTCCAACGACGGCAAGACCATTCGCGTGATCATGCCGGTGCTGACCGAGGAACGCCGCAAGGAATACGTCAAGGTCGTTCGTGGCAAGGGCGAGGACGCCAAGGTTGCCTTGCGCAACATCCGCCGTCGGGCCAAGGATGCGATTGACAAGTTCGTCAAGGATGGAGACATCGGCGAGGACGAAGGCGCCCGCGCCGAAAAGGACCTCGACGCCCTGACCAAGTCCCACACCGATGGCATCGATGACTTGCTCAAGCGCAAGGAAACAGAGCTGCTGGAAGTCTAATGTCCAATCCCACCGAGCCGAGCGAAGGAGCCGAAGGGTCCCTTTCGCAGCCGTCGCCGGATACCGGCGGGCTTGAACCGATAACGCGACGCAGCGGCAAGGCCGAGCAGAAAAAGACCTCGAAGGCCGGCCGGGACCTCCCGGCGGCCATCGTGGTCGGGATCATACTGCTGGGTGTGGTGCTCACCGGATTGTTCTTCCTGCCGCTGGCGTTCGTTGCCACGGTCGCGATCTTCGGTGTGGTGGGGTGCTGGGAAGTGTCCCGGGCGCTGAACAGCACCGGCATCGACACCCCGCTGGTACCGCTGGCCGTTGGTGCGATCGCCATGCCGTTCTCCGCGTTCTACGGTGGACTCGAGGCACTGGGCATGGCGTTCACCGCCAGCGCGCTATTGGTCTTTTTATGGCGCATCCTTGAGGGGCCTGCCAAGTCGGTCGCTTCGGTGGTGGCCAGCATATTCGTGCTGTCCTGGGTGCCGTTGCTGCTGAGCTTCGCGGTGCTGGTGCTCAAGGAGCCACGCGGCCACCTGCTGCTGACCACGATGCTGCTGCTGGTGGTCTCCAACGACACCTTCGGGTACCTGGTGGGCGTGCTCTTCGGTAAGCACCCGATGGCACCGAAGATCAGCCCCAAGAAGTCCTGGGAAGGCTTTGCCGGATCCGTCGGGGGAGCCACCATCGTCGGCATCCTGGCCGCGGTGTTCCTGCTCGATGCACCATGGTGGTTCGGGGTTCCGCTGGCCGTGGCCACCGTTGCCGCGGCAACAACCGGCGACCTCGCCGAATCCATGGTCAAGCGGGAGCTTGGCATCAAGGACATGAGCAACATCCTGCCGGGCCACGGCGGGGTCATGGACCGGCTCGACTCGGTGGTCTTCGCGGTCCCCGTGACCTATATCCTCACCATTTTGATGATTCCCGGCGCGCTCTAGTTCGAAGGTCCCCCCGCCATTGCCTAAGATGGGTACATACAGGCAGGTGCGGCGCCGTAACGGTGTCTTCGCACCACCAGCAGGAACACGATGCCGGCCCGCCGGTATGCGGAACCAAGATCAAGGAAAGAAATTTGAGTCAGGAAAAGGCACAGCCGGCCCCCAGCCCCTTTGAGCGCGTGGGGGAAAAAGAGTTCGGGTACAACACCAAACAGGTGGATGTTTTCCTCTCCCGTGCCCGCGCCACGTTCAACGGCGACGGCGACGATGATTCGATTGTCACCAGCCACATGGTGCGCCGCACCGTTTTTCCCGCCCAGCGCGGCGGCTACAGTGCCCGGGAAGTCGATGGCGCACTGGATAGGCTCGAGGACGTCTTTGCCCAGCGCGAGCGCGATGCCCTGATCCATTCCAACGGGGAAGATGCTTGGCTGCAGCAGGTCGGACGGCTCTCCGCGATCCTGCGCGGGCGCCTGCACCGCTCCCCGGGGGAACGTTTCCGCCGCCCCTCGCGCGCGAACGCCTCAAGCTACAACGTCCAAGACGTGGACAAGCTCTGTTCCCAGCTCATCGACTACTTCGAGAAGGACGTCCCGATGAGCGTGGACGCGGTGCGCCGCGCGGAGTTCCGCCGCGCCGAGGGCGAGCACGGCTATGAGGAGTCGCAGGTGGACGCGTTTCTTGACCGCGTGGTGGAGCTGATGGCCTCCATCGACTAGTCCTCTAGCGGGACCCGAAGGATTTCATGCTGTTGGCCCGCCGGGGACTCCCGGTGGGCCAACAGCTTTTTTGCATCCAGGTTCGGGGCTGCTAGCGGGCCTCGGGCACGTGCAGCCGGGCCATGACCGCATCGATCCGCCCGGGCGCGCGATGCCTGGTGGCCAGCGAAACGGTGATCATCACCAGAAACGCCAGCGGCACGCACCATGCGGCAGGCTGGGCCACCAACGCGTGCATGGATCCCGGCGCGTTGGGCAGGATGGCAGCAAGGGCCAGGGCCGAACCGCAACCCACCGCCCCGGCGAGCATCCCGGACATGGCACCGGCGACCGTCAGCCCGCGCCACCAGATGCCCAGCAGCAACAGGGGGCAGATGGTCGAGGCGGTGAAGGCGAAGACGGAGCCGATGGCCCCTGCCAGCGCAAAGGTGCTGGTGCCCAAGGCCAGCAACAGCGGCACGACCGTGGCAATGAGCGTGGAAATCCGGAATCCACGCACGGTGCCGTGGAACAGGTCCTGGGAAATGGTTCCGGCCAGGGACACCACCAGGCCCGAAGACGTGGAAAGGAACGCGGCGAAGGCTCCGCCGATGATGATCGCGCTCAAGGCGTCGCCTGCGCTTCCTCCCAGGATCCGCCCGGGCAGCAGCAGGACCGTGGCATCGGCGTTGCCGCTGGTGGCAAGCTCGGAGGTGTAGGCGCGGCCCAGGATGCCCAGCACCGTGGGGAAGAGATAGAACAGCGCCAGCAGTCCCAGCACGATCACCGTGGTCTTGCGTGCCGAGGGCCCGTCGGGGTTGGTGTAGAAGCGCACCAGCACGTGTGGCAGGCCCAGGGTGCCAAAGAGCAGGGCGACGATCAAGGAGATGTTGTAGTACAGGCCCTTGCTGGCAGCGGCGTCGGCGGCGGTGTCAAAGATCGCCCCGTCAAGGGTCGGCGAGTCCCCGGTGAGTTCCAGGTGCAGCAGCAGGAATACCACCGGGATCGCCAGCGCGGCGAGCTTGAGCCAGTACTGGAACGCCTGGACGAAGGTGATCGAGCGCATCCCCCCGGCCAGCACCGTCAGGCACACGATTCCCATCACCAGCACCGAACCTATCCAGCCCGGCAACCCGGTGCTGATGCCCAGGGTCAGCGAGGCGCCGTGCAGCTGCGGGACGATGTACAGCCAACAGATCACCACCACCAGGAAACTGGTGAGCCGGCGCAGCTTCATCGATCCGAGCCTGATCTGCGCAAAGTCCGGGATGGTGTAGGCGCGGGAGCGACGCAGCGGGGCGGCGACGAAAAGCAGCAGCATCAAGTACCCGGCGGTGTACCCGATGGGGAACCACAGAGCGTCCTGCCCGGAGACCACGATCAACCCGGCGATACCCAGGAAGGAGGCCGCCGAGAGGTACTCCCCGCCGATGGCGCTGGCGTTCCACCAGGGCTTGACGGTGCGTGAAGCGACATAGAAGTCTTCGGTGGTGCGTGAAAGACGCAGGCCGTTGACCGCGATGAGCACCGTTGCCAGGCACACCAGAACCACGGCCAGCAGCGCGACGGTGGGGTTGATCATTTGGCGATGCTCCGGTATTTGGCCTCGTTGCGGGCCGCGGCCTTGGTGAACAGGATCGCCGAGAGCATGATCAGCGGATACACCCCCACCCCCAGCAACCACCAGGGCAGCGGGATGGTGGCCAGGCGGATGTTGTTGATCTGTGGCCAGGCGACGACGAGCACCGCCATCCCCACCAGCAGCAGCAGGAAGCCCAGGGCCACCGAGACGGCAAGGCGCAGCTGCGAGCGGATCAGCGACTGCACATAGAAGGTGTCGGCCGGTGCCGAACGGCGCACGATGTTCAACATGGTGCCGGCAGGGGCACTGACCCGCACCCGTATTCCCGTGGGCGGTGGCAGCGGGTCATCGCCTGGCGCCGTGGGTTGCGGTTGCGGTGGCGCTGGCCGGGAAGCGGGATCGGGATCGCTCACAGCGGCCTGACGCGGTTCGCCGCCAGGCGCTCGCGCAGGTAGGGCAGGGCGCGTCGGGATACGGGAAGCTCGGTCGCGCCGATGAGCACCGAGGCCTTGCCGGTGGCAAGTTTGACGGTGTCGATCTTGTCCATCGCCACGAGGTAGGAGCGGTGGATGCGGATGTACCCGGCGCTTGACCACTGTTGCTCCAGGTCGTTGAGCGGCACCCGGATCAGGTAGCTGGCGTCCTTGGTGTGCAGCCGCGCATAGTCGCCCTGGGCCTGTACGTAGCGGATCTCGTCGCGCCGGATCATCTTGGTGACCCCGCCCTGGTCAACGGTGACGACCTCGGGCTTGGCGGTTTCCTCCTCGGCCTGTTCGCAGATCCGCCGGATCGATTCCGAAAGCCGCTCGGGGCGCACCGGCTTGAGCACGTAGTCCAACGCGGCGAGTTCGAAGGCCTCAAGGGCCTGGTCCTCGTCGGCGGTGACGAACACGACGGCCGGTGGACGGGTGAAGCGCGATATCACCCGGGCGATGTCCAGGCCCGAAAGAGCCGGCATGTGGATATCCAGGAAGAGTGCGTCGACCTCGAATTCCTCCAGCGCCTTCAGCGCCTCGGCACCGGAATTGGCGCGGTGGATGGTCCCGACCCGGGCATCGAGGGAGAGCAGGTAGGCCAGTTCCTCGACGGCCGGCAATTCATCGTCGGCAACGACCACGTTAATCATGGATGACATTTTACCTGTCCCCGCCCATCGGCACCGGGACGCCACCGATGGCGCGTCAAGTCGACACCGGGGCCGAGGGGTCCACGCCGGGGCGGAACTTGGGGATGCGCATGGTGATCAGCGTCCCGGCGCCCGGTGCGGTGTCGATGACCAGCCCGTGGGCGTCGCCGTAGACCTGGCGCAATCGCACATCGACGTTGCGCAATCCCACGTGGATTGATTCGGTGGTTCCGGCCAGCACCGCGGCCAGCGCGGCGGGGTCGATGCCCACCCCGTCGTCCTCGACCGTGATCAGGGCATATTCCCCGGAGTCGGAGGCGCTGATGGTGATGCGCCCGCCGCCGGGCTTGGACTCCAGTCCGTGGCGCACCGCGTTTTCGACCAGCGGCTGCAGGGACAAGAACGGGATGGCTGTTCCCAGCACCTCCGGGGCAATGGCCAGGGTCACCTTGATGCGTTCGCCGAACCGCGCCTTTTCCAACAGCAGGTACCTGTCAATGGCCGTGAGCTCCTCGGCCAGCGTCGTGAAGTCCCCGTGGCGGCGGAAGGAATAGCGGGTGAAGTCCGCGAACTCCACGACCAGCTCCCGGGCACGTGCCGGGTCGGTGTTGATGAACGAGGCGATGGCGTTCAACGAGTTGTAGATGAAGTGCGGGCTGATCTGGGCGCGCAGGGCCCGGACCTCGGCTTCCATGAGCAGCGCCCGGGAGGCGTCGAGCTCTGCCAGTCCCACCTGGGCGGCCACCCAGGCCGCGACCTCGGCCACCGCGCGGACAAAACCGGCACCTGCGCGCGGCGTGTAGGCGCACACCGTGCCCACGGGGGTGTCCCCGACCATGATCGGGGCGCAGACCATGTCCGCGGAGTCCGAGCGTTTGACCTGGGTGCGCTTGGCGCTGAGCGCGGCGGCGGCAAGCTCCAGGGCGGCGTGGCTTGCCTCTGACTCGGGCTCGGGGACGTTCCCGTCGATCGCCAGCACCGTGGAGGTGTCGGTGATGACCAGCGCCTGGGCGGCCAGCAGCGAGCGCAGGTGCTTGGAGGCGGTCGCGGCACCCTCGGGGGTCAGCCCCTGGGCCAGGTGCGGGGCGGCAACCGAGACCTGGTGCAGGGTTTCGAAGGTCGCCTTTTCGGCGTCGGTTCCCAGGTCGCGGTTGGAGCGCGCGATCCTGAACCCCAGATACCCCACCAGGGCCCCGCCGACCACGACGGTGGTCACGATGAGGGTCATTTGCAGAGCGGTGGAGAGCATGGCAACAAGCCTACGCGGGGCGCCAACGGGCATGCCGTTCATCGAGCGGCCATGCCGCTTGGCGCATGTGCGTGACCGCTTGCCGGTTGCCCGGCCGGTCCCTCTTCACGCACGGGCCGTCGATGCCGCAGAGTGATCTCAGTCACCCTGTCAGGTGACCCGCCTTACGGATCGGGACCAACCGGTGCTTTTCTTCCACGAGGTATTGCACCTGACGCCTTGAACCCCTTGTGAAGGAGGAATCATGAGCATCACCCCGGAGTCGGATCTAGGATCCGACATCGATTTCGTCAAGGAACAGGACTCGGAAGAGTTCAAGGACCTGCGCAAGACCCACCGCAGCTTCGCTTTCCCCATGGCGGTCATTTTCCTGTTGTGGTATTTCGCCTATGTCTTGCTGGCGGACTACGCACATGAATTCATGTCCATCAAGGTCTGGGGCAACATCAACGTCGGCCTGCTGCTGGGCCTGTTGCAGTTCGTCTCGACCTTCGGCATCACCGCCGCGTACGTCTCGTACAGCAACAGGAAGATCGACCCGAAGGCGACCGCCATGCGCAACCGCCTCGAAGCACAGGAAGGGGAGTAGGCCATGAACGTTCTCTCGGCACTGATTCTCGCGGCCCCCGAATCGACGAAGGTCGGCAACCCGTGGGTCAACATCGGCATCTTCGGCCTCTTCGTGGGCATCACGCTCATCGTGGTCCTCAAGGCCTCATCGAACAACAAGACCGCCGCGGACTACTACGCCGGCGGGCGTTCCTTCACCGGAACCCAGAACGGGACAGCGATTGCCGGTGACTACCTCTCGGCCGCGTCCTTCCTGGGCATCGTCGGGGCCATCGCGATCAACGGCTACGACGGGTTCCTCTACTCCATCGGCTTCTTGGTCGCCTGGCTGGTGGCCTTGCTGCTGGTCGCCGAGCTGCTGCGCAACACCGGCAAGTTCACCATGGCCGACGT
>JAUNVO010000104.1 GCA_030540695.1 Micrococcaceae bacterium
GAACCATTCCCGTGGAGTACCGCGGAACCCACCGCAGGATCCGTCCGGCCTCGGTGCAGGCCTGGCTCGATACCCGGGCGGCAAGCCCGGAGGGCACCGCCGGATAGTTCCGGGCAGCCTCCGGAAGCCACCCCACTCGCTCTCCACGCTGCATGAACAAGGAAATACCGTCGGACTGCAGGCCAGCTGGTTCGGGCCCAGGTGCCTGACACCCAGACCGGGCCCGCTCGCGCCCGGCCAACGACCCATCCGCTCGATGACCTGCCCGATCCTAAACCGAAACGCAATGCCTCCGTGCTGGTTTCGGCATGCGCCAGGCTCGTAGTCTCGAATCAGTAGCAACTTCGCTCACGGAGGAAAGCGGGAGAGCATGTCGGGAAGCCCAGCACCGTCTCGTTCACTCTTGGCGCTTGCCGCGTTCGGCTTGGCATTCACGCTCGGTGGTTGCGTCGGTGGCCCGGCCCGGGCGCCGGTCACGACCGCGGGATCCGGGACGGGCACTGCGGCGACCGCGGCCGCCGCCGCGACGGATCTTCCAACGAGCGCCCCACCGGCCCCAAGCGGCTCCTCGGCACCCGGCCCTTCTCCGTTGGCCCCGCAGACCTCGACCACGACATCCCCGTTGACCATCTTCTACGTGGCGCTGAACGACAAGGGACAATCGGGCCCGATGATCGGCTGCGGTGACAGCATAGTGGCCACCGAAACGCCCCCGGTCATCTACGCCAGTCAGGTTGAGGCCGCGATGAGCGACCTGATCACCGACCGGGACGCAAGGCACGGCCAGTCCGGCCTGGTCAATACGCTTTCCGACGCGAACCTGGAGTTCGTTTCCTCCTCCGTGGACGGGGACACGGTGACCGTGGAACTCGCCGGGGAGCTATCCTCCGGCGGTGTCTGCGACGATCCCCGGATTGTTGCCCAGCTGAGATATACCGCGATGGTTGCCGCAGGAACAGGGGAGGCAAAGGTGCTGATCAACGGCATCGAGGTCAACAAATACCTCAGCCAGAAGTAGTCCGTTGTTGACTGATAGGCAACAAGTGTTGATAAAGTGCCGGTGTGAGCTCAATAACAGGACCCGCTACGGGCAGTGAAACCGAAATCGCCTTCGAACGCGCTGCGGCGCACGAATCGCTCTTCTCCGAGCGGGCGGCGCACATCAAGCAGTCCGCCGTCCGCGACGTCTTCGAGCTTTCCCTCGACCCGTCGCTGGTCTCGCTGGCCGGGGGCAATCCCTACCTGCAGTCGCTTCCGCTGGACAAGCTTGCGGCGATGGCCTCCGAACTGATCACGAACGAGGGAATGACCGCCCTGCAGTACGGCAGCGGGGCTGGCACCGAGGAGCTTCGGACACAGATCTGCGAGGTGATGGCGGAAGAAGGGATCACCGGGGTCGATCCGGATAACATTGTCATCACCACCGGGTCACAAGCCGCACAGGATGTCGCCTGCAAGGTCTTCTGCAACCCCGGGGACACTGTTTTGTGCGAGGACCCCACCTATGTGGGTGCGCTGAACACCTTCGAGGCCTACCAGGTGCGCACCGAGCCGATCGCCACCGACGAGCACGGGCTCATCCCCGCGGCACTGAGCCAGCGCATCTCCGAGCTTCGCGCGGACGGCGCCCGGATCAAGTTCCTCTACACGATCCCCAACTTCAACAACCCCTCGGGCATCACGCTGGCTGCCGAGCGCCGGTCGCAGATCGCGGAGATCTGCGTGGCCGAGAACATCCTCATCCTCGAAGACAATCCCTACGGGATGCTGCGCTACACCGGGGAACATATCAAGCCGTTGCGCGCCGACTATCCGGACCATGTCATCTACATGGGTTCCTTCTCCAAGATCCTGGCCCCTGGCCTGCGCATCGGCTGGGCCGTTGTCCCGACCCATATGTACCGGCGCTTCTATCTCGCTGCCGAGGCCGTGACGCTCTGCCCGGCAACGTTCAACCAGATGTTGATCAGCAAGTACCTCAAGGGCCACGACTGGCGCGGACAGATCCAGACCTACCGGGAGCTCTACGCCGCCCGTTGCGCCGCGATGCTCGAGGCCCTCGATGAGTACATGCCCGACTCCCTGAGTTATACGCGTCCGGAGGGCGGATTCTTCATCTGGGTCACCCTTCCCGCGGGAATCGACACCTACGACCTGCTGGCCAAGGGCATCGAAGCCGGGGTGGTCTTCATTCCCGGTGCCGCCTTCAGCCCATCCGATGCACCGAGCAACCAGCTGCGCCTGGCCTTCAGCGCGGTTCCCGAAGAGAAGATCCGCGAAGGGGTCAAGCGCCTGGCCCCGGTCCTCGCGGAGGCCATCGCGCAAAACGGTACCCGCTAGGGACATACGGGCAGCGCCGCCGGAAATGTGGGCGACTCCCCGATCCCGGCATCACGGTCGGAATCAGGCCCCGGGCTCCTGTCGACTGGGCATCGGGGTCCGGTTTCGATGTTGCCGTCCAATCGATCATGGATACGATTGAACGATGACTTTAGAGCGCTGGGAACGGATATCCGAATGGCCACTGATGATTGCCTCGATCCTGTTTCTCTTCGCATATTCACTGCAGGTCCTCGCTCCCAGCCAGGCGGTCAATGGCTTCGCACAAGTCATCGTCGTCATCACGTGGGCGGTATTCGCCGTTGAGTACCTGATTTCCCTGGCTTTGGCACCCAAACGCGCCTCTTGGTTCTTCCGGCACCTTCCCGACTTGGCCATCGTTGCGCTTCCGGCGCTCCGGCCCCTGCGGCTGCTTCGGCTGGTGACGCTCCTGACCGTCATGCAAAGGGTCGCCGGCAACGCCATGCGTGGACGCGTCGTCACCTATGTCGTCTCCGCCTCGGTCCTGCTCGTGTACGTGGCGGCCTTGGCCATGTACGACGCCGAGCGGCATGCCGCCGAGGCCACGATCGGTTCGTTCGGCGATGCAATCTGGTGGGCGTTCACCACCATCACGACCGTTGGTTATGGCGACCTCTCCCCCGTCACTTCCACCGGACGGGTCATCGCGGTGGGACTCATGATCGGCGGAATCACCCTGCTCGGGATCGTCACCGCAACACTGGCCAGCTGGCTGGTGGATAAGGTCTCCGAGCAGGAACAGTCCAAAACGGCGGTGACGGCGGAGCACATCGAGGCGCTACGGCTCGAAATAGCACAGCTGCGCACCGAGCTTTCCGTGCGTGAGCCGCGCTAGGAGGGGTCCCCCGTCATCGGTCAGGTCCCGTCACGATGGAAGCGCCCGGATCAATGGGCCATGATGTAACCATGTGGTTTGGATGGATCGAGTTCGACTTGTTGCTCGGCGAGGTTCACTCGCTGAAGGAAAAGCGTGCGCTGGTACGCCCGATCCTGGCCGAGCTGCGGCGCCGCTTCGAGGTTTCGGCCGCCGAGACCGGCAACCAGGACCTGCACCGTCGTGCCGGGTTGGCCGCGGGGCTGGTGGCCACGGACGCAGCCCAGCTCGTCAAGGTCCTTGACGGCGTGGAACGCCTTGTCGCCCAACGCCCCGAGGTGGAACTGCTCAGCGCGCGGCGAAAAATGCATTCCTCCGAGGACGAATAGCCGCAGCCGGCGCGTGTGCCTAGTGGATCAGCCAGGTGACAAGGCCCAGCAGGGAACAGACCACGAGAAGCAGTATCGCCAGCCGCGGCCCGATCCATGCGGTGACCTCGCGTTCGCTCGGCGGCGCCTCAGTCGGCCCCGCCGCCGGTACCGGAACGATGGCCATTTCATAGGCCAGCAGGATCCTTGAGGGCGCGAGCATCGTGGCCATCGAAGCGGTGACGTTGGAAACCGCCACGAGCTGGAGCACCGAGGATCCCATGGCCGTGGCTGCCTGCGCCTGGGTGGCGGCCAGCATGGAGTTCGCCGCGGTGTTCGATCCGGAAACGAACCCGGCCAGACCGTTGATGACCGGACCGAGCAGCAGGTAGCCGGCACCGACGCCGGCGAGCGCGGCCCCCAGTTCCTCACCCATCCCGGTGGCCGCAAGCAGTGCCCCGAGGATCGTGAATCCACCGGTGGTCACGCCCACCGGAATCCAACTGCGGTAGGCCAGCAACGCCCGGGTTCGCAACGGCGTCCCGGTGCCACCCAGGGAAGCGGAGGCGTATTGCGCCACCAGGCAGGCGATGATCAGCCACACCCCGCCGCTGGTCAGCGTCCGTTGAAGCAGCGGCGAATCCATGGACGCGGTCAGTGCCCGGGCGGCGAGCAATCCTACGGTGAGCACGCCGTAGGGAAGCAACGCCAACCATGTCGAATGTCCCGCCGGCACGAGGGTTCCCCCGATCCTGAAGGCCAGCAGATGCACGGCCAAGACCAGCAGCGAGCCGACGATTCCGGCCGGAGGGGTCCCCATCACCAGGTTGGCGGCCAGGATCCCGGCGTTGAGCAACACCGCGGCGCCCAGCAGGTGCCCCAGCAGCCGCCCGGGATTCGGCGACTCGGCGCGAAGCACGAGCCAAGTGGTGATCGCCGAACCGAGGACCACCGGCAATGTCATCAGGGCGGAGCGGACGCCCACGTCGAAAAGCGTGAGCCCTGCAAGGTCCGCGGCCACCAAGGTGCCCGGACCCAGTGCACCCCACGGAACCGCAACCAATCCCAACAGGCTCAGCAGTGCCGAGTGCTTCACCGAATGCCCCAGCTGCAGCAACAGCGGCACACCCACGGTGACGCCAATGCCGAACCCCGTCACCGATTCAGCAAAGGGCACCAGCCCGAAAACCACCAGCACCGTCCCCGCCTGCTGGTTCGAGGCGCTTTGGCGCAGCCATCCGGAGATCCGGTCCATGGCGCCGGTTTCGGTGGTGATGCGCGAGAGCAGCACCCCGGCAAAAAGGATCAGCAACACCTCGATGACGGTGGGCCCGAACATGGCAGCCGCATTTGCCAGTTCATGGGCAGGTGTAGGGAAGAAGAGGATCGCCGAGACCACCCCGGTGAGCAGCGAGAACATCGCCATGGTGACGGCACGCCTCCGGGCAAGGAACAGCCCCATGGCCACCATGATGGGGGCGGCGGCCGCCAATGCCAGCATGCTAAATGGTTCCTAACCGTTCACGGGCCCAGTACTGGGCTCGAGAATACCGCCGTTGCCGCTGCAGTGCAGATTCGTGGTTCGTACCGGTCGTCATCATTCCCCGGCGAGTCCGTCGAAGGCCGTGCGGGATAAGATGATCCGTTCAGCATTTCCTTGCGCCCAGTCGCGGACGGAGCCCAGGGGTCCAAGCAGGGTCTTGCCCGCCTCGGTGAGCTCGTATTCAACGCGGGGCGGGACCTGGGGGTACATGGTCCGGGTCAATAAGCCGTCACGTTCCAGCGATCGCAGCGTATGGGTGAGAGCCTTGGGTGTCACACCGCCGATGTCGGTCCTGAGCTGCGAAAAGCGTCTCGGCCCCCGCTCCAGGGCCAGGAACACCAGGACCGTCCACTTGTCTCCCATGCGCTGCAGGATCAAGCGCGAGGGGCAGTCCGGAGACATGACATTGAATTCCGCACCAGTGGTATCCATAAGGCAACCTTATTACCTTGAGGTACTAGGTATCAATTGGATATCATGGAATCACTTGCCGCTGCGGGGCGCTTCGTCCTGCTCCATCGACTGAAAGAAGGTCAGCACATGAAGATCGCCGTATACGGAGCCACCGGAATGATCGGTAGCCGGATTGTCGCCGAGGCGGCCAAGCGCGGCCACGAGGTCACCTCCGTTTCCCGCAGCGGAAGCCTGGTGCAGGGTGCCGCGTCCAGCGCCACCGCCGAGTTCGGGGACATGCATGCCTACCGCGCCCTGGCCCGCGCCAACGACGTCGTCGTGTTCTCGGTGCCGCCATCGCGCACCGGGGATTCCCACCAAGGGTTCCTCGACGCCCACGAGGAGATTTCCGAGACACTGGTACCCGCACGCGTGTTCCTCGTAGGCGGGGCGGGCGCCACCGAATCCGATGGAGTGCGTCTCTCCGAGACCCCCGGGTTCCCCGAGGAGAACCTTGCCGAGGCCCGCACCATGGGCGAGGTCCTGGACTTCTACACCTCGGCCTCCGGCCTGGACTGGACGATGCTCGCCCCGGCCCCGGTGATCACCATCGGTGAACCGACCGGCTCGATCGCCTTGGGCAACGACTCCCCCGCGGGCGCAGAGGTCACCACGGGCGACTTCGCTGTTGCCGTGCTCGATGAGCTCGAGGAGCCCAAGCACCTTCACCGGCGCTTCACCGTTGCCAGCGCCTGATCGCCGTTCGGGCAGCGGGTGTGGCGGGACCGGGCGCACTGGTTCCACCACGCCGGCTTGCCCATGTCTCTTGCCGGTAACAATCACCTAACGGGGCTATGACCTCGACCACACTGCCCGGTCCGGGTCGGCCTCCCGCACTAAGATTGATGGCGGTGCAAACCAGCCCCGCCCGGGCCCCTTCCGGTTCGGAGGAAGGCGCCCGCACCCGATTCCACTTCATCTTCAACGGTTCGCAGGAAGCAGCTTCATGAGAAACCCCCGCACCCTGGCCACTGGCCTTCTCCCGGCCGTCGCAGCCATGGCCGCGGCATTGGTGCTCGCCGGTTGCACACCGGCGGCCCCTGCCACCGACTCCGAAGCCGAGACCCAGGCTCCGGTCGAGGGCGGAACGCTCGTCTACGCTTCGGGCGACGCCGAGCCTGCCTGCCTGGACCCGCATGTGGGAGGCAACTACCCACAAGCCCTGGTCTCTTCGCAGTACCTGGAGAGCCTGTACACCAAGGACGCCGATGGCAAGCTGATCCCCTGGCTCGCCGAGGACTCCACCGTCAGCGACGACGGATTGACCCGCACGGTAAAGATCCGACAGGGCATCTCCTTCACCGATGGCACCGCACTGACCGCAGACGCCGTGAAGGCGAACTTCGAGCACCTGCTTGACCCCGAGACGGCCTCGTCCACCGGCTACCTGGCTCTGGGCAAGATCGATTCGATGAAGGCCGTGGACCAGAGCACCCTCGAGCTGAAGCTCAAGACCCCGGACAATTCCTTGCTGGAGTCCTTCTCCATGCCGTGGGTTGCCATTGAATCCCCCGAGGCCCTGAAGCGCAGCCAGGCCGAGAACTGCGCCTCGCCCGTGGGAACCGGTCCGTTCAAGGTCGAATCCTGGCAGAAACAAGAAGCGGTGAACCTGGTCCGCAACGAAGATTATGTCCGCCCCGTGGCCCTTGGGAGCGACGACTCACTGGCACACCTGGAGGCCATCACCTGGCGCTTCATCCCCGAGGCGGCCACCCGCTATGCCGCGCTGCAGGCCGGCGAGGTCCAGATCATCGACAACGCCCAGCCGGACACCATCGCCGCCGCTGCCAAAGACCCGGCGATCGAGCACCTAGACGCCCCACGCCCCGGAGCATCCAACCGGATCGAGCTGAACTCCTCCAAGGCGCCGTTCAACGACGAACTGGTTCGCGAGGCCTTCATCCACGCGGTGAACGTGGACGCGGGCATCGATTCGCTCTTCTTCGGCACCGCCCCGCGCTCCCACTCCGCGCTTTCATCCGTGGAACCACTGGGATACTCCGCCGAGTCGCTCTTCTCCTACGACCCGGCCAAGGCCGCGGAACTACTCGATGAAGCGGGGTGGAGCGAACGCGACTCCGAGGGCTACCGCGTCAAGGACTCCAAGCGCCTGAGCCTCACCTTCCCGGTGAGCACCAACCAGTCGGTCCCTGCCGAGCAGTCGCTTTTTGAGCAGCTCCAGGCCACCGCCAAGGAGTCGGGCATCGAGATCAAAATCAACCTGCTTGACCTCTCCAGCTGGTACGGGGATTTGGCCAAGAACGACTACAACCTGGTTTCGGCCCCGTACACCAAGGTCGGGCCGAGCGTCTTGGCCATCCTCTTCCACTCCGATTCCACCGTCCCGGCACCCTCGGGATACTTCGCCAACCTCTCCCAGGTCAAGGACCCGGCACTGGATGAGCTGCTGGACACCGCCGGTTCCACCGCAGATGAGGCAGAGCGCAAGGACCTGTACGCCCAGGCCCAGAAGCTGGTGCTCGAGGGCAACTACGTGCTCCCGCTCTACGACCAGCAGAACCACTTCCTGTACTCGACAAAGCTGAAGAACATCGGTGCCATCACTGCGGTTGCCACCCCGACGTTCTTTGACGCCTGGCTGGCGAAGTAGCAGGGAACGCGCAATCCCCGGCCCGCAGTTGAGCCAGCGCGACCCAGCCACCAAGCGGCGCACCGGAATGATCCCGGGCGCCGCTTGGTGGGTGCTGGGCAAGGTCGTTGGCGGGATCTTTGTGCTTTGGGCCGTGGCGACGGCGATCTTCTTTGGCATCCGGATGATCCCGGGGGACCCGGCCGAAGCCATCATGGGAGGGCCCGGCTCCCAGGCATCCGCCGAGGCCCTGGCCGCGGCACGTGCCGAGTACGGCCTGGACGATCCCTTGGCCGTGCAGTACTTCTCGCAACTGTGGCGGCTGGCGACCGGGGATCTGGGCACCTCCTACTCGCTGAAGTCCCCGGTTTCCACGGTCCTGGGCGAGTTGGTCCCCCCGACCCTCACCTTGGCGGTTCTCGCGCTGCTGGTGGCATGGGTCCTGGCACTTGTCCTGGCCGTGTTGTCCATGCGCAGCGGCAGGCTGGGCGCTGCGGTTGCCTCCGGCCTGGAAATCGTCTCGGCCGCCGTTCCGCACTTTTGGCTGGCCAGCGTGATGATCATGCTCTTTGCCACCACCTTGGGATGGCTGCCGCCGGTGAGCACCAATTCAGCCGCCGGCCTGGTGCTGCCGGTGGCAACCCTGGCCCTGCCGTTGGCCGGGTTCCTGGGCCAGGTCATGCGCGACACCATGGAGGCCGCTCACCATTCCTCCTTTGCGCTCTCGGCCCGGGCCCGCGGCGAGTCCGAGACCGGGGTACTGCTGCGCCACTCCATCCGCCATGCTGCACTGCCAGGCATTGCCCTCTCGGGCTGGGCCTTTGGCTCGTTGCTTTCCGGGGCAGTGGTCGTCGAATCCATCTTTGCCCGGCCCGGGCTGGGCAGATCACTGCTTTCGGCGGTCTCCGCCCGCGACATTCCGCTGGTCACCGGCGTGGCACTGCTTTCCGCCGCGGCCTATGTTGCGATCATGGCCCTCTCCGACGTTGCCGAGCGCGTTGCCGATCCAAGGATGGCGCTTCCATGAGCCTGCCCAAGAACCACCGCACCACGGCGGACCCGGTGCTGGTGCAACATGCCGCCCGGCTCACCGCCCGCCTTCCCTTGGTGCTGAGCACCGCTGTGCTCGCCTTCTTCATCCTGGCCGCCATCGTCCCGGCACTGCTGGCGCCCTACGACCCGTTGGCCATCAATCCCGCCGACGCCTTCTCAGCACCCGGGCCCGGCCACCTGCTGGGCACCGACGAATCGGGGCGCGACATCTACTCGCGCATCATCCATGGCGCCCGCCCCTCGCTGTTGATCGGCGCAGCCGCCACCGGGATCGGGTTGGGCCTGGCCCTGCTGCTGGGCACGATTGCCGGTTTCGGCGGCAAATGGCTGGACTTCGGGGTCGGCCGCGTACTGGAAGTGCTCTTCGCCCTTCCAGGGTTGCTGCTGGCGCTGGTGTTCATTGCGCTGGCCGGGCCGGGCGTGGGAACCACGGTGGTGGCCGTGGGGCTGACCACGGCGCCCGGATATGCGCGGATGATCCGTGCGCAGATCATTGCACTGCGCACCTCGGCCATGGTGGAGGCAGCCACGGTGCTGGGACGCAGCCGCCGACAAATCCTCTCAACCCATATCCTTCCCAACGCGCTGGCACCGCTGGCGGTGCTGGGCACCCTGGGCCTGGGCCAGGCAGTGGTGTGGGCGGCGTCGTTGAGCTTCTTGGGCCTCGGCGCTCCCCCTCCGGCCCCCGAATGGGGTGCAATGCTCTCGGCGGGGCGCACCTACCTGTCACTGGCATGGTGGATGACCTTCTTCCCGGGGCTGGCCATCGTGCTGGTGGCTGCCGGCTCCACGGTGCTCTCCCGAGCCCTGAAAACCGGAGGCCCTCGATGACCGCGGCCAGGCCCCCGGCGCTGCGGGTCGCAAATCTCTCGGTGTCCTTCGGCGCCACCGAGGTGCTTCGCGATGTTTCCTTCACGGTGAATCCCGGCGAGGCATTGGCACTGGTGGGTGAATCGGGTTCGGGCAAGTCGGTGACCGCCCGCTCCCTGATTGGGTTGGCCGGCCCCGGCGCCATCGTCCGGGCCGACGCGCTGGAGATCTCCGGCGTCGATGCCCGAAGGTATTCGGCAAACGCGTGGCGCAAGGTTCGCGGCAAGTCCGTCGGCTTCATCCTGCAGGATGCGCTGACCTCTCTGGACCCGCTGCGCAAGATCGGCAAGGAAATCGACGACGCGCTGCGCCTGCACGGGGCGGGCTCTGCGGCCTCGCGCGCGGCCAGGGTCATCGAGCTGCTCGAATCGGTGGGACTGGACGATCCGGTGCGCCGCGCCGCCCAACGCTCGGGCGAGCTCTCCGGTGGCATGCGCCAGCGCGCGCTGATCGTCTCGGCCATTGCGATGGACCCGGAACTGCTCATTGCCGACGAGCCGACCACCGCACTGGATGCCACGATCGCCGCCCAGGTGATGGACCTGCTTGGGGAGCTGCGCGCGGCGGGCTCGGGCATGTTGCTGATCAGCCACGACCTGGCCACGGTGGCCAGGGTCGCCGATTCC
>JAUNVO010000105.1:0-6689 GCA_030540695.1 Micrococcaceae bacterium
CCCTTTAGTTGTAGGACTCCTACAAAGAAACAACGACTTAGTGACGACACTGGCGGCTTTGGGGGTATATATCCCACAACCGCGGGTAGGCTCCACAAGAGCATATTTAAGGAGTTAACCCCTGCCATGAGTCAGTTGACGAAGGTTCTCATCGCCAATCGCGGAGAAATCGCCGTACGCATCATCCGCGCAGCCCGCGACGAGGGCATCGGTTCGGTGGCCGTTTATGCCGAACCGGACCGCGAAGCGCTGCACGCCCGGCTGGCCGACGAGGCCTATTCGCTGGATGGTTCAACCGCCGCGGAATCGTACCTGGACATCGAGAAGATCATCGAGGTCGCCAAGCGCTCCGGTGCCGATGCGATCCACCCCGGCTACGGCTTCCTGGCCGAGAACGCCGGGTTCGCCCAGGCCGTGATCGACGCCGGACTGACCTGGATCGGCCCGCCCCCGGCAGCCATCGAACAGCTCGGTGACAAGGTCCAGGCCCGCCATCTGGCCAAGAAGGTCGGCGCCCCGCTGGTTCCCGGCACCAAGGATCCGGTCTCCTCCACCGATGAGGTGCTGGAGTTCGCCGACACCTACGGATTGCCGCTGGCCATCAAGGCCGCGTATGGCGGTGGCGGGCGCGGGATCAAGGTGGTGCGTCACCGCGAGGAAATCCCCGAGGCCTACGAGTCGGCTGTTCGCGAGGCCGTTGCGGCCTTCGGCCGCGGCGAGTGCTTCGTCGAACGCTTCCTGGATGCACCGCGCCACGTCGAGACCCAGTGCCTGGCCGATGCCCACGGCAACGTCGTGGTGGTCTCCACCCGCGACTGCTCGCTGCAGCGCCGCAACCAGAAGCTGGTCGAGGAGGCCCCGGCGCCGTTCTTGACCGACGAGCAGAACACGCGCCTCTACGAGGCATCGAAAGCCATCATGGTCGAGGCCGGCTACATCGGTGCGGGCACCTGCGAGTTCCTGGTCAGCGGCGACGGAGTCATCTCCTTCCTGGAGGTCAACACCCGGCTGCAGGTCGAGCACCCGGTCTCCGAGGAGATCACCGGGATCGACCTGGTCCGCGAACAGTTCCGCATGGCGCGCGGCGAGGAGCTTGGCTACACCGACCCCGAGGTCCGCGGGCACTCCTTCGAGTTCCGGATCAACGGCGAGGACGCGGGACGCGACTTCATGCCCGCACCGGGCACGATCACCACCCTGAACCTGCCCACCGGGCCCGGGGTCCGCGTGGACTCGGGCGTCGAGGCCGGGGAAACCGTTTCGGGAAACTTCGACTCGATGATAGCCAAGCTCATCGTCACCGGCGCCACCCGCACCCAGGCCGCCCAACGTGCCCGTCGGGCCCTGGACGAGTTCCGCATCGAGGGCATGCCCACGGTGCTGCCCTTCCACCGTGCGGTGATGGCCGATGAGGCCTTCACCCCCGAATCCGGGCCCTTCTCCATCCACACCCGCTGGATCGAGACCGAGTTCGACAACCAGATCCCCGCCTGGGATTCCGCCACCGCCGGAACCCCCGACGAGGATTCCGGGCGCAACGCCATCACCGTCGAGGTCGGCGGCAAGCGCCTGCAGGTGGTGCTGCCGGCATCCCTGGGCTCGCTGGGGTCCGGATCCAACGGCAAGTCCCGGAAGAAGAAGCGCGCATCCTCGCGTTCCTCCGCCGCCACTGGCTCTTCCGGGGCTGATCTGGCTTCCCCCATGCAGGGCACCATCGTCAAGGTCGCCGTCGCCGACGGGGACGTCGTCTCCGAGGGGGACCTCATTGTGGTCTTGGAGGCCATGAAGATGGAACAGCCATTGACCGCGCACTGTGACGGCGTGGTCTCGGGACTCAGCGCGGTTCCGGGCGATACCGTTTCGGCCGGAACCATCCTGGCGTCCATCGGCGAGTAGCCCGGCAGCCGTCTTCACCGCACGTCCCTGGGGGCGGCCCCGCCTTCACCTGTTGGCCGGGTCGCCCTTGGGCCATGCCAGTGATTGATTGCTGACACTCCTTCTGGCCCGGGATGACCGCCAAAGGGCCAAAGGTCCTAGGCTGGTGCACATGGCACCGGAAATGTTTGCAGGGGGCACCGACCCGCGTATCGATCCCCCGCCGTGCGGGTCCGAGTTTGAAACGCTGATGGGGTTCCTTGACTACCAGCGACAAACCCTCGAAGCCAAGTGTGCCGGGCTCGACGCAGACGCGTTGGCATCCCGCTCCGCGCCGCCCTCGGAGCTCTCCCTCCTGGGATTGGTGCGCCATTTGAGCGACGTGGAGCGTTTCTGGGTCAGGTGCTCGCTCATGGGGCAGGACGATGCCCCGCTGTACTGGCTGTCGGACGGACGCGATAGCGACTTCGACTTCCCGACACCGGATGCCGCCTGCGTACAGGCCTCGTTCACGGCGTGGAAGGACGAGATGAAATTCAGCGATGCCGCACTGTGCAGCGAGCCGCTTGAACGCACGGTCCTGGTGCCTCGCCACGGCGAGGTCTCGCTGAGATGGATCCTGGTGCACTTGATCGAGGAGTACTCCCGGCACAACGGCCACGCCGATCTCCTGCGCGAGGGCCTTGACGGTCTCGTCGGTGAATAGCCCGGGGTCCTAGGACCGTGACGGAGCGTTAACCTCGCCGGCGCCCACGCTCCCGGTTCGGGAACGAGGACGCCGGCGGATCCTAGCTGGTGACCGCGTACGCGGCGTTCAGTTGGGTATATGCCTTAAGCGACATTGTTTTCGTAGTCGACGTCGGTGGTGTCTTTGGTCAGGAACAGGGCCAGGAGAGTGAGCACCGCGGCGCCTGCCAGGTAGATGCCCACCCAGACGGTATTGCCGCCGCCGAACTGCCACAGCGCAATCGCCACAAAGGATGCAGGGGCGGCACCAAGCACCGATGAGAGGTTGTAGGCGACGGCCGAACCGGTGTAACGCACGTTCGACGGGAACAGCTCGGGAAGGTAGGCAGCCATCGGCCCGAAGGTCAGCCCCATCAGGGTGAATCCCAGGATGAGCCCGGCCATTGCAGCACCCTTGCCCGGTCCGAACATCAGTGCCCAGCAGGCTCCCAATGCCAGGATGCCGAACGTGACATAGATCAGGAACTTGCGGCGACCGAATTTCTCGGCCAGCGGGCCCGAGACCACGGTGAAGATCCCGAAGAACACGACACCGATGATCAGCATGGTCAGGAATTCGGGACGGTCGATGCCTAGGCCCGGGGCGAATGCCGCCTCCGCTGCGGAGTCAAAGACCTTGCCCTTGGCTTCCGCGGCCGCGCGTGCGGCTTCCACCGTGGCCGGGGCTGTGCCGTAGGTCAGGGTAAAGGAGGTCATGAGGTAGAAGAGCACGTAGGTGGCCAGCATGATGAAGGTTCCGGCCAGCACCTGGCGCCAGTGGTGCGTCATCGTTGTCTTGAACGGGGACTTCGCCACCTTGTCCTGCTCCACGACCTTTTGGAAGGAAACGGATTCAACAAGCTTCAGGCGCACCCACAGCCCCACCGCGACCATCACGGCAGAGAGGATGAATGGGATTCTCCAGCCCCAGGCCATGAACTGCTCCGGAGTCAGGCCAATCTGCAGTCCCACGAAGATCAGGTTGGCGATGATGAAACCGATCGGCGCGCCAAGCTGCGGGAACGTTCCGTAGATGGCGCGCTTGTTTGCCGGGGCATTCTCGGTGGCCAGCAGCGCGGCGCCGGACCATTCCCCGCCAAGGGCCAGCCCCTGGGCGAAGCGCAACAGCACGAGCATCAGCGGAGCCAGGACCACGAAGTTGCCTTGTGCCGGGGGCAGGAAACCGATCAGGAACGTCGCAATGCCCATGAGCAGCAACGAGGCCACGAGGGTGCCCTTGCGCCCGATCTTGTCGCCAAAGTGCCCGAAGAGCACCGAACCCACGGGGCGGGCCACGAAGGCCACCCCGAAGATCGCGAAGGAGGAAAGGATCGCGTTGACGTTTGACGCGTTCGGGAAGAACAATGTCGGGAAAACCAGCACCGATGCCGTGGCATAGGCGTAGAAATCGAAGAATTCAATGGTGGTGCCAATGAGGCTGGCAAACAGCACGCGTCCGCGTGTGTTTTCTCTCGGTGCTGCGACCGCGGTCTTGTTCGACATGGGCTCGTGATTCTCTTGGTGGGTTCATGCGAGTTGTTATCTGACAAGTTTAGATTGCACGTCCAGCAGGTGGACACTCGTTCCATTATTTGGACAAGTGTGGGTCACGTCTCATCCAACTGTTGGTCGGATGCCTCCATGCGCCTTCTAACCACGGGGTTAAATGCGTGAACCGTCGTGGACCCCCCCATGAGGGCGGGGTCAACGACGGTTCATGCATGGCGCCGCACCCGGTGGCGCGAACGTCGAAAGGGCCTTAGAGGTGGACGTGGAGGCGACGCGCAGCCTCGGAGATCGACCCGGAGAGCGAGGGGTAGACCGAGAAGGTCTCGGCGATGTCATCGACGTGAAGCTTGTTGTGCACGGCCAGGGCAATGGGGAAGATCAGTTCGGAGGCACGCGGTGCAACCACGACTCCGCCGATGACCGTTCCGGACCCCCGGCGGGCGATGATCTTCACGAAGCCCTGTGTGACGTTCATCATCTTGGCCCGGGCGTTGGTGGCAAGGTTCAGCTTGATGATGTCCGCCTGGTATTTACCTTCTTCGACCATGCGTTCGGTGACGCCGACCGTGGCGATTTCCGGCGAGGTGAAGATGTTCGCGGAGACCTCGTTGAGCTTCAACGGCTTGACCGAGTCCCCCAGCAGGTGGGCCATGGCAATGCGGCCCTGCATGGCCGAGACGGAGGCAAGGGCGAAGACGCCGGTGCAGTCGCCTGCGGCATACACATTGGTCGCCGTGGTGCGCGAAACGCCGTCGACCTGGATGTGGCCGGACTCGGTGAGCTTGATCCCCGCTTCCTCCAAGCCGATTCCTGCGGTGTTGGGGATCGAACCGACGGCCACCAGGCAGTGGCTTCCTTCGATGACGCGGCCATCGCTAAGGGTCACCCGGACTGAGTCGCCGTCGCGGACCACCGCCTCGGCGCGGGACTTGGCCACCACGTTGACCCCGTTGAGCTTGAAGGCCTCCTCGAGGACCTCTGCGGCATCGGCATCCTCGCCTGGCAGCACACGGTCGCGCGAGGAAACCAGGGTCACCTTGGTGCCCAGCAGGTTGTACGCCGAGGCGAACTCGGCACCGGTGACGCCGGAACCGACGACAATCAGGTGCTCGGGGACTTCCTTGAGGTTGTAGACCTGGGTCCAGTTGAAGATGCGTTCGCCGTCGGGAATGGCCGTGGACAGTTCACGTGGATGGGCACCGACCGAAACAAGCAGGGCGTCGGCGGCGATCTTTTCGGTGCTGCCGTCGGCACGGGTCACCTCGACGGTGGAGGCATCCAGGAGCTTGCCATCGCCGATGACCACCCGCACGCCGACTCGCTCAAGTCCCATGTGGATGTCAGAGGACTGTTCCCGTGCCAGCTCCAGCAGACGGGCGTTCACCACCGAGAGATCGGCGACCGTCTCGGTCTCCCGGTCCCCGATCATGACGCCGAAGTCACGGGCCCCGGAGACCCTGCGCATGGCATCGGCCGTGGCCACCAGGGTCTTGGACGGCACGACGTCGGTCAACACCGCGGAGCCGCCCATTCCTGCTCGTTCGACGATGGTGACCTGCGCGCCGAGTTGGGCGCCTACGATCGCGGCCTCGTAGCCACCGGGGCCACCGCCGAGAACTACAAGCCTGGGGGAATTGATATCGCGTTGTGCACTCACGATCCCCCATTCTTCCCTACCTCGCGGTGAAGTGCACAACGCACACCCATCGGTGCCCCGGCCAGATCGGCCGCTTTCCTGGAGAACTGACCCGGGCACAGCCCTGTCACCTGACAACGAGTGCTTCCGCCGGTAGGTTTAACCCCGTGATCGATAACGCATCTGCCCCCTTTGACCTGGCCACAGCCGCCGCCGACAAGATCGCCGAACTCACCGGCGTTCCGATTCATGACATCGCCCTGGTGCTCGGCTCCGGGTGGGGCGAGGCGGCGAACCTGATCGGCGAGACCACCCACCGCATCGATGCCACGGAACTGCCCGGCTTCCATGCCGCGGCAGTGCCCGGACACGTAGGCACGATTTCATCGGTCCTCACCTCCGCCGGCAAGCGCGTTCTGGTCCTTGGTGCCCGCACCCACTTTTACGAAGGCAAGGGCGTGCGCGCCGTGGTCCATGGCGTGCGCACCGCTGCCGCCACCGGGGCACGGACGATGGTGCTGACCAATGGCTGCGGCGGGCTGGACCCGGCGTGGACACCGGGCACCCCGGTGCTGATTTCGGACCACATCAACCTCACGGCCGCATCCCCGCTGGAAGGTGCCACGTTCGTGGACCTCACGGACCTGTACTCCCCCCGCATTCGCGCACTGGCCAAGGAAGTGGACCCATCCCTGGACTCCGGGGTGTACGCGCAGTTCACCGGCCCGCACTATGAGACCCCGGCCGAGGTGCGCTACGCCAAGGCGATCGGCGCCGACCTGGTGGGCATGTCCACGGCCCTTGAGGCCATCGCCGCGCGCCACGCGGGCATGGAGGTGTTCGGCATCTCGCTGGTCACCAATCTGGCCGCCGGTATCTCCGAAAGCGCCTTGAGCCACTCCGAGGTCATCGAGGCCGGGCAGGCCGCCGGCCCCAGGATCTC
>JAUNVO010000105.1:6789-10645 GCA_030540695.1 Micrococcaceae bacterium
TTCTCCTCGTTCCTTGCCTTCGGCACCGCCGGATTGCGGGCCGAGCTGGGGCCCGGACCCAACCGGATGAACTCGATGGTCGTGCGGCGCACGGCCGCGGGAATCGGCCGCTTCCTGCTGTCCAAGGCAGCCGGAAGCTACCGGCCCAAGACCGTCATCGGTTTTGATGCCCGGCACAATTCCGATGTCTTTGCCCGGGAATCCGCCGCGGTGCTCAGCGCAGCGGGCATCGAGGTCCACGTGCTCCCGGCCGCCCTGCCGACCCCGGTGCTGGCTTGGGCCGTGCGCGAGCTCGGTGCCGAGGCCGGGATCATGGTCACCGCCAGCCACAACCCGCCGGCCGACAACGGTTACAAGGTCTATCTGGGCGGCCGTGTGGAAACCGGCTCGGGCCAGGGCGCCCAAATCGTGAGCCCGGTCGATGCGCAAATCGCCGCAGAGATCCAGCACGACGAGCCCATCGCTGCAATTGCGCTGGCTGCCGGTGGCTGGCAGACGCTCCCGGATGCGGGGGAACCCGGGGACATCGAGGGCGCCTACCGCCAGGCCGTCTCCGGGGTGATCCCGGCAGCGACGGGTACCCGCGGTGAGGGGATCACCGCGGCGCGGGAGAACCTGAGGATCGTGCTCACCCCGATGCACGGCGTCGGCGGGCCGACCATGTCGCGCGCGCTGGGGAACGCGGGCTTTTCCCGGGTGCGCTTGGTGGCCGAACAGGCCGAGCCGGATCCGGACTTCCCCACCGTGTCCTTCCCGAACCCCGAGGAACCCGGTGCCCTTGATCTGGCCCTGGAATTGGCGAGCCGCACCGATGCCGATCTGGTCATCGCCAACGATCCCGACGCCGACCGCTGTGCCGCGGCGGTGAAGTTCCCCGACACCGGGTGGCGGATGCTGCGCGGGGACGAGGTGGGGTGGCTGTTGGGCGCCCGCTGCGCCGAAATCGCGGCGCCCGGTTCGGTGCTCGCAAACTCGATCGTCTCCTCGCGGATGCTTGCCTCCATAGCCTCGAAGCATTCGCTGGCGCACGAAAACACGCTGACGGGCTTCAAGTGGATTTCCCGCGTGCCGAACCTGGCCTTCGGCTACGAGGAGGCGCTGGGCTACTGTGTGGCCCCGGCACTGGTCCGAGACAAGGACGGCATCTCGGCAGGGTTGATGCTGGCCGATTATGCGGCCGAGCTCAAGGCCGTGGGCTCATCGATTCCGGCGGTGCTCACCGAGTTGGCATTGGAGCATGGACTGCACCAGACCGACCAGCTCTCGGTGCGGGTGCAGGACCTGGGCAGGCTTGGCACCATGATGGCTTCCGTGCGCGCCACCCCGCCGGCCGCCCTCGGAGGTGAACGTATCGTAAAACTAGAGGACTTGTCTCTGGGTGCAAACCTACCCCCTACCGACGGCCTGCTCTTCCTCACCGACGCCGGAACCCGGGTAATCATCCGCCCCTCGGGCACCGAGCCCAAGCTCAAGTGCTACCTCGAGGCCATCGCCCCGCTAGCCTCTGCCGCCGAGTTGCCCGCCGCCCGCCGCGCCGCCATCGAGCAGCTGGAGCGGATCAAGGGCGAACTCGCCTCCCTGCTGCAGGGCTAGCCGCATCCCGGCCAACCACCTTTCCTTCAACTGCCTTTCGACCAGGAGCCTGATCCGAACCCCATGAGCACCAACGACAACAACATCGCCTCGTACATCGACCACACCATCCTCAATGCGGATGCCGGGTTGGAAGACATCCAGCGCATTTGCGCCGAGGCAGCCACCTACCGCTTCAAGTCCGTCTGCGTGAATCCGATCTGGGTTTCCACGGTGAGCGCGGCCCTTGCCGGCTCCGGCGTACTGACCTGTTCGGTGATCGGCTTCCCGTTCGGTGCGACCCCCACGGCCTCGAAGGTCTTTGAGGCCCGTGGAGCCATCGCCGACGGCGCCAGCGAAATCGACATGGTCATCAACATTGCCGCGGCCAAGGCCGGCGACGAGGAGTCGCTGGTGGCGGACATCTCCGCCGTTGCCGATGCGGTGCACGAGGCCGGAGCCATCCTCAAGGTCATCATCGAGACCTCGATGCTCGATGAAGCGGCAAAGATCCTCGCCTGCCGCGCCACGGTGCGCGCCGGTGCCGATTTCGTCAAGACCTCAACCGGGTTTGGCGGTGGCGGAGCGAGCCTGGAGGACGTCGCGTTGATGCGGGCGACGGTCGGCCCCGACCTGGGCGTCAAGGCCTCCGGCGGGGTCCGCTCGCTGGAAACCGCACGCGCCATGATCTCCGCCGGGGCCACCAGGCTCGGATCGAGCTCAGGTGTTGCTATTGTAGAGGGTGAACAAGGCGCCGAGGGCTACTAGTCTTACCCCGCACGTGCATTGAAATCTGATCACTTTAGGAGAATCGCTGTGTACTCGAACGGCAAGAACTTAGCCCACTCGGGCCAGGGCCGCGCGGCCGGAAACATCATCGCTTTCGTGGTGTTCTTCATCCTGTTCCTCGGCTGCCTCTACTCACTGTCGTTTTGGACGCTGGAAAACGCCTGGTTGCCGGGCATCTCCTGCTTCGTGCTGGCCATGCTGGCCTTCGGCGTCCCGCAGCACATCCTGGGCATGTCGGACAAGAACCCCGCGAAGACCGCCACGCAGCAGGACTAGATTTCCCCGCCCGGCACTCCCGGGCCCAGAGGCCGGCGAACCACGCCAGGGCCCGCAACGCACCGCTGTGCGTTGCGGAATGCCGCGTGGTTGGCCGGCCTCTTTTTTGCGTGCAGCCACCCGGGCGCATGGCTAGTCATCCCCCGCTGGCGGCAACGCGTCGCCGAGTCGACCCTACATTTCTACGGAGCGTAGAAAAGGTCTGGTCGGCAAGGGTATGATAATTCCAACAGGCTCCGCCGGGAGTCCGTTGGATCAGACTTCCCCGATTGAGGAAATGAGCGCTTCACCATGGAAAACACTCCACGCAGCAGGATCGTTGTCGGCGTTGACGGTTCAGCACAGTCCATCTCCGCACTGCGCTACGCGGCAACCCTTGCCGCTTCGCTGGGCAACAAACTGGTGGCCTTCACCTCTTGGCTTCCGCGCGTCGCACTGGAGGACTACACCCCGGATTGGGCTCCGGAACAAGACGCCCGCGATGCCCTGGAAAAGTCGATTGTCCAGGCCTTCGGCGATGACATCCCCGAGAACCTCGAGCGTGAGGTCGTCATGGGACCGGCAGCCCCCAACCTGATCGAGGCCTCCAAGGATGCAGCGATGATGGTCATGGGCACCCGCGGACGCGGCGGCTTCACCGGCCTGGTCATGGGCTCGGTTTCCAGCTCGTTGGCCGCCCACGCCAAGTGCCCGGTGCTGATCCACCACGGCGAATAGCCACACCCCTTTAGACACCGCCACTTCGGTTGCCGGGTGCTTTCGGCCTTAAGGCCAAGCACCCGGCATCCTTGTTTGATGTTCCCTTTGGGCCTAGGCCTTGGAGCGCGGGGCCTCTACCTCGAAGATGTTGGTCAACACCCCGGAAACCCATTCCAGGATCTTCTCGTCCACGAGGTCGCGCCCGCCGATCGGGGAGGTCTGCGGCTTGGGGATCACGATGGCGTCCAGTGCCGGCTTGTCGGCCGCACCCTTGTACATCCGTGCCAGGCGAAGCTGGCGTGAGTCGGGCAGGTTTGCGATGGCCGCCGGGGCGAACTTGATGCCGTTTCCCATCATCGCGACGTCGCTCAACCCCAAGGCGCGGGCCCTGATACGGATCCTGGCGACCTCCAAGAGATTCACCACGGGCGCCGGCGGCTGTCCGTAGCGATCGACCAGCTCGGCCAGCACGTCCTCAAGGCCCGCGAAGTCGGTGGCCGCAGCGATCATCCGGTATGCC
>JAUNVO010000106.1 GCA_030540695.1 Micrococcaceae bacterium
GGTCGAGGGGATCGTCACCCATGAGTTCGAGGTCCGTGATGCGCTCGAGGCGTTCGCCACGGCACAGGACTCGGCCACATCGGGCAAGGTCCTGCTGCGCTTCTGAGCCGGGGGCGCAAGCACGGGCGCGGGACCTAAAGCGCGCTTGCGCCCCTCTGCCCGGCGTCGCGGACCTCCTTGAGCCGGGCCGTGGCCAATCCCCAGGCCTGCCCGATCGTGGCTTGAGGCGGGATCGAGACCTCGTCCGGGTTGGTCACCACGTCCAGCAGCACCGGTCCATCGTGGGCCAGGGCCTCGGCGATGGCGGCGTGCAGCTTCCCGGGATCCGTCACCCGGATGCCGTGCAGCCCGCAGGCCCGGCCCACCCCGGCCAAATCCGGGTTCTTGAGCACCGTGCCGAATTCGGGCAACCCGACCTGTTCCTGCTCGAGCTTCACCATGCCGAGCCGGGAATTGTTGAATACGACCAACTTGACCGGCAACCGGTAGGCGACGGCCGTGAGCAGGTCACCGAGCAACATGGTCAACCCGCCGTCACCGCAAAAAGCGATCACCTGCCGCGTTGGATCCAGTGCGGAGGCCCCCAGGGACTGCGGCATCGCGTTGGCCATCGAGCCCAGGTTGAATGAGCCCAGCAGCCTTCGCCGGGCGCGCATCGTGACATGGCGCGAGAGCCACACCGTGGACATTCCGGTGTCGGCGGTGAAGATCGCCGAATCGGAGGCCAGCTCATCGACGGCGGCGGCAACGGCCTCGGGGCGGATGGCATGGTCGGGGTTATCGGCCAGGCTGCGCAGCTTTCCGGGCACGTGCGCATCATGGGCGGGGTCACCAAGCCGGCGGTGATGCCTGGTCCACGCCTCGTATTTGTCCCGGGAGGCACGCACGTGCGACCGGTCGGACTTGGTGTCCAACAAGGGCAACAGCCCGGTGAGCGCAAGCTGCGCATCGGCGACGATTCCCTGCCCGACGGCGGTGCGCCGCCCGATGTGTTCGCCCACACTGTCGATCTGGATGACCGCCTTGGCCCGCGGGTAGTAGTCGCGGTAGGGGAAGTCGGTGCCAACCATCAGCAACACTTCGCAGCTTTCCAGGGCGTGGGCCGCTGCGGGGTTGCCGATCAGGCCGGACTGCCCCACCTGGAATTCGTTGTCCTCTTCGAGGCCTTCCTTGGCCTTGAGCGTGAGCACCATCGGGGCAGCGAGCCTGCGCGCGGTCTCCAGCACCTGGTCCCTGGCCTCCCGGGCGCCCATGCCCACCAGCATCGTCACCTTCGACGCGGCGTTGATGGTGGACGCGGCGGCCTGCAGTGCCTCGGGGTGCGGCGGGGTCGGCTGCTGGACATCGACGAACGTCGCGCGGGTGCCCCGGGGCAGTTCGGCGCCGCCGATGTCCCCGGGAATGGAGAGCACCGCAACCCCGCGTTGGGTCAGCGCGGCATTGACCGCCTGTTCGAGCAGGTAGGGCATTTGCCCGACGCTCGTCACCGTCTGGGCGAACACCGCCACATCGGCGAAGAGGGTGTCGTTGTTGACCTCCTGGAAAAAGTCCGTGCCGATCTGCCCGCTGGGCACCTGCCCGCAGATCGCCAGCACGGGGGTGTGGGACTTCTTCGCGTCGTAGAGCCCGTTGAGCAGGTGGATCGATCCCGGCCCGACGGTTCCCATGCATACCCCCAGCACTCCGGAGAGCTGGGACGCGGCGCCCGCGGCAAACGCCGCGGTTTCCTCGTGCCGCACGCCAATCCACTTCACCTGCGGGTTCGTGCGAATCGCATCGGTCAGGGGATTGAGCGCATCACCCACGACACCCCAAACATGCTCAACCCCCAGCCGTGCAAGGGACTCAATGACCAGTGCGGCAACGGTGCCCATGTGCCTGTCCTTCCGTCGGGGTCCCCCGGTGAGGGAGACGCTGTGAAGCGCAGGGACCGCGCCCAGTTGTCCGTACGGCCCTGACCATGGCCCCAGCCTAACCCCGTGGGGCACTGAAGTTCATGGTTGCGCAGGGACCGGATTCCCCATCCGGGGCAGGTGTTCCAGGCAGGCGCGGGCTATCTGCGGGGCCGTGGGAAAAGACGTGGCTGCCCGGCCCACACGCCGCAGATTTCCTCGTTGGTGCGGCGCATGATCAATTCCATGGATTCGCGCGCCAGCTCGGGGCGGCGGGCCGAAATCGCATCGGCCACCGCTTGGTGCCAGGCCAGCGCCTCCTCGTGCGGGCGTTCGGGCATCAGTCCCAGCTCGGTCCGCCCGCGAAGCGTGGCACCGATCGGATTCGCCAGGTTGGCGAACATCTCGTTGCCCGAGGCGGCCAAGACCAGCGCATGGAACCTGATATCGAGTTCCAGGAACGATCCAAGGTCCCCGGAGCGACCGGCATGGCGCATTTGCGCGGCCACACCCAAGAGCTCGGCGCGGTATTCGGCCGGGGCATGCTCCGCCGCCAGCTCGGCGGCCATCGGCTCCACGGCAACGCGCAGCTCGGTGAGCGAGCGCAATTGCGTCCCCTGTCCCTCACCGGCCAGCCGCCAGCGGATCACCAACGGGTCAAAGGGGTTCCAGTCCTCCGCGGGCAGCACCCGGATCCCCACCCGCTTGGTGGAGAGCACCAGCCCGGCGGCCGCAAGCACGCGAACCGCCTCACGGATCACCGAACGTGAGACGCCCAGTTCGGTTTCCAGCTCGGCGGCGAGGATCACCTCGCCGGCGCGGAACGAACCGTCGACAATGCGGCTTCCGACGTGTTCGATGGCCTGCTGGTGCAGTGAAGTGGGCATGAATCAACCTTAGCGCCAATTCGGTGGCCGAACCCCGGGGCCGGCACGGGCCAAAAGCGCTGATCCATGGGGCAATCCGGCCGTGCGCCGCGTGTTTGTCTGGCCTTGGGCGCACCGGACAAACTAAAGTGGAAGACAGTCACGTAGCCGTGCCCGGTGCCTCTTGAGCCCGGAAATTGCCCGGCCCAGCAAAATCGCAACGATGGAGACTTCATGCCTGCACAGATCGGCGTCACCGGCCTAGCCGTCATGGGCGCAAACCTCGCCCGGAACTTCGCCCGCAACGGATACACCGTCGCGCTGCACAACCGTTCGGTGGCCAAGACCGACGCGCTGATCCAGGCCCACGGCGACGAGGGAAACTTCATCCGCACCGAAACCATGGAAGAACTGGTCGCATCCCTGGAAACCCCGCGCCGCGTGATGCTCATGGTCAAGGCCGGCGCCCCCGTGGATTCGGTCATCGACTCCCTGGTACCGCTGCTTGAAGAGGGCGACATCATCATCGACGGCGGTAACTCGAACTTCGTGGACACCCGGCGCCGCGAGGCGGATTTGGCCAAAAAGGGCCTGCACTTCGTGGGTGTCGGGGTATCCGGCGGTGAGGAGGGCGCCCTGCTGGGCCCCTCGATCATGCCCGGCGGCTCCAAGGAGTCCTACAAGGCATTGGGCCCGATGCTGGAAAAGATTTCCGCCAAGGCCGATGACGGTGCGCCGTGCTGTGCCTGGATCTCCACCGACGGCGCGGGGCACTTCGTCAAGATGGTCCACAACGGCATCGAATACGCCGACATGCAGGTCATCGGCGAGGCCTTCGACCTGCTGCGCACCGGCGCCGGGATCGAGCCGGCCGAGCAGGCAACGATCTTCGAAACGTGGAACAAGGGCGAACTCTCCTCCTTCCTGATCGAGATCACCGCAGAGGTCCTGGGCCACGTGGACGCCAAGACCGGCAAGCCGTTCGTCGATGTGATCGTTGACTCCGCCGGCCAGAAGGGCACCGGCCGCTGGACCGTCCAGTCCGCCCTGGACCTGGGCTCCCCGACCTCCGCGATCGCCGAATCGGTCTTCGCCCGCGGTCTTTCCTCGCAGCGCGGGCAGCGCGCCATCGGCCAGGAAGTGCTCACCGGACACGGCGTCGCGGTGGAACTGGGCGAGGGCTTCGTCGAGGACGTGCGCCAGGCGCTGTTTGCCTCGAAGCTGGTTTCCTACGCCCAGGGGTTGGACATGCTCACCAGCGCCGGGATCGAGTACGACTGGGATCTCAAGCTCGATGAGATCGCCTCGCTGTGGCGCGAGGGCTGCATCATCCGCGCCGCACTGCTGGCCGATATCACCAAGGCCTATGCCGCCGCGGACAAGCCGGAAAACCTGCTCTTCGCCCCGGCCTTTGCCAAGGCCATTGCGCAGGCCGTTCCGGCCTGGCGCCGCGTGGTCTCCACCGCCGTCCAGCTCGGTGTCCCGGTTCCGGTGTTCTCCTCCTCGCTGGCCTACTACGACGGGCTGCGCCGCCCGCGCCTGCCGGCTGCACTGACGCAGGGGCTGCGCGACCTCTTCGGGGCCCACACCTACCACCGCGTGGATTCCGAGGGCACCTTCCACACCCAGTGGTCCGGGGACAAGTCCGAGATCGAAGCAGAAGACACCCACTAGGCTCCTGCCACACCGCGTCAGGGGCGGCGCACGCGGGTCATCCGTCGGTGCGCCGCCTCACCTGCTTTCTGGTGGCAGCCGGTGATCGCGGGCGGCGAAAAACCATTGCCGCACACCTTGTCCGCCACCGGGCGCGGGCATAGGCTCTGGGCCATGGACTACAGATTCCTCGGCGCCTCGGGGCTCAAAATCACCGAAATCACCTACGGCAACTGGTTGACCCACGGTTCCCAGGTCGGCAACGACGTCGCAACGGCCTGCGTGAACGCGGCCCTCGACGCGGGGATCACCACCTTCGACACCGCCGACGCGTATGCCAATGGCGCCGCCGAAGAAGTGCTGGGCGCGGCTCTGAAGACCCAACGCCGGGAATCCCTGGAGGTCTTCACCAAGGTGTACTGGCCCGTGGGGCCCAAGGGGCCCAACGACACCGGTCTCTCGCGCAAGCACATCATGGAGGGCATCAACTCTTCCCTCTCCCGGCTGGGCATGGACTACGTGGACCTTTACCAAGCGCACCGCTATGACCACCAGACCCCGTTGGAGGAAACGATCCAGGCGTTTGCCGACGTCGTGCGTTCCGGCAAGGCCCTGTACATCGGGGTCTCGGAGTGGAACGCGGAACAGCTGCGCGCCGGCCAGCGCCTGGCCAAGGCCGCAGGGTTCGCGCTGGTCTCCAACCAGCCGCAGTATTCGGCGCTCTGGCGGGTGATCGAGGCGCAGGTGGTCCCGACGTGCCGGGAACTGGGCATGTCCCAGGTCGTCTGGTCGCCGATGGCCCAAGGCGTGCTCTCGGGAAAGTACCGTCCGGGCCAGGGCGCGCCGGCCGGAAGCCGTGCGATGGATGAAAGGGGCGGGAAGAACACCATTTCGGGCTTCCTGGATGAGACGGTGCTGCAGCGTGTGCAGAAATTGCGGCCGATCGCCGAGCAGTTGGGCCTGGAAATGTCCCAGCTGGCGATCGCGTGGGTCCTGGCGAACCCGAACGTGGCCACCGCGTTGATTGGTGCCTCGCGTCCCGAGCAGGTCACCGAGAACGTCAAGGCCTCCGGGGTGGTGATCCCGGAGGAACTGATGGGCCAGATCGATGCCGCCCTGGACGGGAGCGTGGAGCGGGATCCGGCGAAGACCGTGAGTCCGCCAGAGCGTCCCGCCTGATCGCTCGGCGCCGGGCCGGCACCCCGGTGCCTACGGCGGATCCGGAACCACCACGATTTTCCCGCCGATCCGGTGGCGCTTGCCGGCCTCGAGCATCCGATGGGCTTCGGCGGTTGCCGAGAGCGGCAGGGTGGCCCCGATGCGTGTGCAGATCCCCGGACCGGCAAACAACGCGTTCAGATGGGCTGCCGCCACGGCGAGGTCGGGCACCGAGGCGTTGCTGATCGCGAACCCGTGCACGGAGATATCCCTGCGGTACAGGGCCCCGGTATCGATCTCCTGATGCGCATCGAGGCCCGCGGTGTGGATGATCCGGCCACCGAGTCCCAGCAAGCGGGCTTGATCATCGATCGCCATCGAACCCGAGCAGTCCCAGACCACCGAGGCATCTTGCGCGGCCGCCCGGGCCAGTTTCACCACCATGTCCGGATCCCGGTAATCAAGCACCGCCCCCGCGCCCAGCGCCGCGACCCAGTCCGCGTCCCGGGCTCCGGCCACCGCGATGACGCGGCAGCCGGCTTCCGCCGCGAGCTGGACCGCGGCGGATCCCACGGCACCGGCGGCACCCAGGATGATCACCAGCTCACCGGCAGCCATCCTGGCCTTGTTCATCAGCCCCAGGTGTGCCGTGGCCGCGCCATGGAGCACCGCGACCGCATCGGCCGCTTCGACGCCCGGGGGCAAGCGGTAGGAGCGATCCGCCTCGGTGAGCACGTATTCGCTGAAGCTGCCCTGTCGCCCGGCATGGCCCAACGAATTGCACCAGAGCCGCTCTCCGGAAGAAAATCCCTCGGTGCCCTCCCCGCGCCGGACAACGATCCCCACCACGTCGCGGCCCACCACAAAGGGGAAGTCCAGCTCGGTGGCGTAGGCACCGGATCTCACCAGTACATCAACATGGTTCACCGCCAGGGCCTCGGTGCGCAGCACCAACTGCCCGGGGCCCGGCACCGGAACCGGAAGCACCCCGTAGCGGATCGCCCCGGGTCCGCCCGGAGCATCGATGAACGCGGCGTTCATGTGCGCCGGAACAGGCCGGACCCGTCGATCCCGGATCGGTGTCGGCATTCCTGTGTCCTTCCGCCGGCGGCAGCGTGGTTATACATCCGATGCTTTCATCGTTGCCAGGCCCGTACCGGCCGCCGCGTTCACCGATCGCGGCGCAGGGAAGCGGTGCCGGCTAGATCCACATCGCGGGGTCGATGTATTCGGCCGGGTCGACGGCGGGTTTGCGTTCCTCGGGGGAGCGTGGACGGTTCTTGGCCGGCATCCCGGTGATGATCGAATCCTCCGGTGCGTCCTTGACCACCACGGCGTTGGCGCCGATGGCCGAATCCGCGCCGATCACGATGGGCCCCAGCACCTTCGCGCCGGCGCCAATGACCACCCGGTCGCCGATGGTGGGGTGGCGCTTGACCTTCGCCAACGAGCGACCGCCCAGGGTGACCCCGTGGTAGATCATCACATCGTCACCGATCTCGGCGGTCTCCCCGATGACCACACCCATGCCGTGGTCGATGAAGAACCTCCGGCCGATGGTCGCCCCGGGGTGGATCTCGATCCCGGTGAGAAACCGCCCGGCCTGGGAGAGCAGCCGCGCGGGGAACTGGGTCTTGGGGTTCTGCCACAACTTGTGGGTCAGCCGGTGGATCCAGATCGCGTGCAGCCCGGAATAGGCCAGGAAGTTCTCGGTGTTGCCGCGGGCCGCCGGGTCATGCGCGCTGGCGCCGCGGAGGTCTTCGGCTAGTCGGGAAAGGAAACTCACACCTTGGCCTTTGTTCGTGTTGTTGGTGGACGGTAGGCGCGGTGCGGCGGACGCCGCACCGCGGACAAAAGGGTGGGCGGGGGCCACCCGGCGCTCGGTTTGCGCCGTGCCGCCGCGTTCCCGGGTGCCCGGGGTCCGTTTAGCCGCGGATGTCGTCAAAGAGCAACGTGGAGATGTAGCGTTCGCCGAAGTCGGGGATCACCGCGACGATGAGCTTGTCCTTGTTCTCCTCACGCTTGGCCACCTCCAGGGCGCCCCATACGGCCGCGCCGCCGGAGATGCCGCCCAAGATGCCTTCGCGCACACCCAGCGCCCGTGCGGTTGCCACCGAGTCCTCGATCGAGGCATCCAGGACTTCGTCGTAGAGCTCGGTGTCCAGCACCTCGGGAATGAAGTTTGCGCCGAGCCCCTGGATCTTGTGCGGGCCGGGCTTGCCGCCGTTGAGGATCGCCGAGTCCTTCGGCTCGACGGCGATGATCTGCAGGTCCGCCTTCTTTTCCTTCAGGAAGCGTCCGGCGCCGGTGATGGTTCCACCGGTGCCGATGCCGGCAACGAAGATGTCCACCGCGCCGTCGGTGTCTTCCCAGATTTCCGGCCCCGTCGTCGTGGCGTGGATCCGCGGGTTGGCCTCGTTGGCGAACTGCTGGGCCCAGACCGCGTTCTCGGTGGTCGCCACGATTTCCTTGGCCTTCTCCACCGCGCCGCGCATACCCTCTGAACCCGGGGTGAGCACGATCTCGGCGCCGAAGGCGCGCAGCATCACGCGGCGCTCGGTGCTCATGGTCTCGGGCATGGTCAGCACGACCTTGTAGCCGCGGGCGGCTCCGACCATGGCCAGGGCGATGCCGGTGTTCCCGGAAGTGCCCTCCACGATGGTGCCCCCGGGATGCAGGGCGCCGGAGGCCTCCGCGGCGTCAACGATGGCCACGCCGATGCGGTCCTTGACCGAGTTTGCCGGGTTGTAGAACTCCAGCTTCACCGCGATGTTGCCAGGCAGCCCGGCCCCGAGGCGGTTCAGGCGCACCAGCGGGGTGCGGCCAACGATTTGCGTGACGTCGTTGTAGATCTTCGACATGGTGTCCTTAGTCCTTGGAGTGTGTTGGTGCGTGCGACGGCCGCTGCGTAGTATGCGCGTGATCCGCCACCGGAGGGGTGTTGCTTGTGTACAAGCCTAGTCAGGCGCGCGGGGTCGCGGGTTCTTCGAGCCATGTTGCGTAATATTTCCTGGCTTTGGCCAGCTTCGGGTCGATGATGACCCGGCAGTAGCCCTCGTAGGAGAACCGGTTGTAGTAGTCCTGGTGGATTCCCTCGGCCACGAAGAAGTCCGCCGGCTCCTCGACGGTGGTCACCAGCGGGTCGGGGTACATCCCGGCGAACTTCCGCGCACTTTCGGCGAAAAGCTCGCGTTGGGCCTCATCCAGCGGGAACATCACCGAGCGGTACTGGGTACCCACGTCGTAGCCCTGGCGGTTCAGCGTCGTGGGGTCGTGGGTGGTGAAGAACATGTCGAGGATGACCTCGGAGGGCACGATGACCGGGTCGAAGGTCACGGCCACGGCCTCGGCGTGCCCGGTGCCCCCGTTGCAGACCGAACGGTAGTGGGGTGCCGGATCGTGGCCTCCGGTATACCCGGAGATCACCGAGGAAACCCCGCGGGTGCGCTGGTACACGGCGTCAAGGCACCAAAAACACCCTCCACCGAGGACATAGGTGTGCAACTGGCGCCCGTCGGGACCGGTGCTGGCGGCCGCGAAGCGGATGGGTGTGCTGGAGATCGAAAAATCGTTCACATCTAGAGACAAGCACGGCGGTGCCAGATTCATTCCCGGCGCACCGGCACAGGTGTTTCACCACACCTGTGCCGCCACCCACGGCCCCCGGGCCCTATGCGCCCGTTCACAGCTGCGGCGGCTACGGTAGAAGCATGCAGAGCAACAAGCAGCAGCCTGATCCCACTGTGAAGAATTCCGGGTCCGAAGCCACCGACGAGGCACTCCTGGCCGCGGGCCCCCCGGGGACACCCGGCGATGGGGCCACCTACCTTGAGGTTTCGGACGCACAGCTCGAATCCGCCGGCGAGCCGTCGGTGGCCCTTCCCCCACCGACGCTGGGGCAGGTCCTGGTGGCCGTGGAGGAACTTTGGCCCGCGTCGCTGGCCGAACCCTGGGACACCGTCGGACCCGTTGTCGGGCGCCCGGAACGCGAGGTCAAGCGCATCATGTTCGCCGTTGACCCGACCCTGGAGGTCGTGGCCGATGCCGTGGCCCGCGGAACCGACCTGCTGATCACCCACCACCCGCTGTTGTTGCGCGCGGTGAACTCCGTGGCGGCCACCGGATTCAAGGGCGAGGCCGTGCACCTGCTCATCGAATCGGGCTGCGCCCTTCTCACCGCCCACACCAACGCCGACTCGGCGATCGGCGGCGTGTCGGACGTGCTGGCGGACATCTTCGGGCTCACCGAGACCCAACCGCTCTCACCGTCCAGGGACGGGCTTCCCGAGGAAGGCATCGGCCGCGTGGGCCTGCTGCCCGAACCCCTGACGCTGGCAGATTTCGCCTCCCGCGTCTATTCGGCGATGCCCTCGGTCGCCGGCGGTGTACGCGTGGCAGGTAGCCGCGACGGCATGGTGCGCAAGGTCGCGGTCTGCGGAGGGGCGGGGGATTCGCTGTTCGACGCGGTCCGCGCCTCGGAGGCCGACGTATACGTCACGGCCGACCTGCGCCACCACCCGGCGTCGGAGGCGCGCGAAGCGGCGTTGCACGGAAAGCCGTATCTCATCGATGTCTCGCACTTCGCCTCCGAGTGGCTTTGGCTGCCCACCGGCGCCGACGCACTGAAGAACGTTCTCCATGACCTGGGGTACGACGTGGAAATCGGTGTCTCGGCCATCAACACCGACCCGTGGGACTTCATCCTCACCCCGTAAAACCACGCTCTGGCTTCCTGCGCACGAGTCCGGTCGAACTCCCGCACCCCGAGTCATTGTCCACAGGCGGGCCCAAGACGCTGGTGCGCGGGTGGGCCGGTGGCGCACCATGGGTCTCATGCAGGGCACAAGCAGCATCATCGATCCGGTACTCGCCTCCATCGGCATGGCAGTAGGGACCGGGGCCGGGGGAGCCCCGGAGAACAGCACCCCCGTCGATCCACTTCGTGTGCTGGCCGCCCTGTCACTGGTGAGCCGCCAGGCGTTGGATGCAGCTGCAGCATCGGTCGATTCTTCCCCCGTCCGGGCTGCCATGTTCACGCTGCTGTGCGAGAAG
>JAUNVO010000408.1 GCA_030540695.1 Micrococcaceae bacterium
ACGAGGTCCAGGACGACAACGCTACCCATCCGCGGAAGCGGCGCTGCTGGTTAGTCGTCCAGGTGCACCGGAAGCACCCACAACATCGTTGTTTCAAGGGGGCTGATCTGCGTGTGCGGCAGGGAAACAACGGCCCCCGGGCAGATGCCAAGTTCGGAGCAGAGGCGCAGGAACGCGGGGTCTTCGTCACTGATGCGCGAGACACGGGCCTCGACGGGTGCGCCGCCGGCCTGGAACCGGTCCAGCCGGATCGCCGGGGGCTTGTCCATGCTGCCGTCGGGCCCGGGGATCGGGTCTCCGTGAGGATCGAAGGCCGGGTTGCCCAGGCGCGCCGCCAGGGCCTCGATGAATCGGGCGGACACCGTGTGCTCGAGCCGGTCGGCCTCCTCATGGACCTCATCCCAGCCGTATCCCAGATCCTTGAGCAGGAAGGTCTCGATGAGTCGATGGCGCCGGACCACATTCAGTGCGGCGATTCGGCCTGCTTCGGTGAAAGAGATGGCACCATACGGAGGATGGACCAGCAGGGCCTTGCCCGCCAGCTTGGAGACCATCGAGGTTGCCGAGGCCGGTGCCACGCCGAGCTGGATGGCGATGCTGCCGGTGGTGACGGGTTCGTCTTCCCACTCGGTCAGCGAATAAAGGGCCTTGAGGTAGTTCTCCTCGCTGGAGGTCAGCGCAGCCGCGTCCATTAGCGTCCGGCGTTCAGGATTTCAAGTGCGGCGTCGTGAACCAGGCCGTTGCTGGCTACTGCGTTTCCGCCGTCGCAGCCGTCGACACCTTCAACAGAAGTGAACCTGCCGCCAGCCTCGCGCACGATGGGAACCAACGCCGCCATGTCGTAGAGGCTCAGTTCCGGTTCGCAGGCCAGATCGATGGTTCCCTCGGCAACCATGCAGTAGGACCAAAAGTCGCCGTAGGCGCGGGTGCGCCACAGGGAGTCAGTCAGCTCGATGAAGTTGTCGCGTTGCCCTCGCTCTTTCCATCCCGAGAGGGAGGAGTAGGACAGTGAGGCGTCCTCGAGCTTCGCCACCGAAGAAACCTGGAGCTTGTGCGCCCTGGACATGGAACGGCCGGTGTAGGCACCCATGTCCTTCGCGGCCCACCAGCGCCGGTTCAGCGCAGGAGCCGAGACCAGTCCGACCACGGGCTCCCCGTCATCGAGCAGGGCGATCAGCGTCGCCCACACGGGCACCCCGCGAATGAAGTTCTTGGTCCCGTCGATCGGGTCAATGACCCAGTGCCGGGTTGACTTCCCGGTGGTACCGAATTCCTCGCCGGTGATCGCATCACGCGGACGGGCACGGGAGATGTGTGAACGGATTGCTTCCTCCGCAGCCTTGTCCGCATCCGAGACCGGTGTCAGGTCGGGCTTGGTCTCCACGACCAGGTCGACGGCGTTGAATCGCGAGAGGGTCAGGGCATCGACCGAGTCAGCGATGACGTGCGCCAGACGCAGGTCATCGTTGTAGGTCATCACATCGGTGTTCATGTGCTTAAACCTATCCCACCGGGGATCACCAGCTCCGCAGGAAACCGGG
>JAUNVO010000409.1 GCA_030540695.1 Micrococcaceae bacterium
ACACCGTCATGACCGCATCGTTCCTGCGGGCCTCTCTCTTCACCTCGGTACTGGCCTTCGGCGTCGCGGCGCTGGTGATTGGTCTCGGCATTTTGTTTGCCCTGATCGGCTGGGCACTGCTGAGCATCCGCCCGGCACACGCAACCGTCCGCGACGAAAGCGTCGTTGCCTGAACCTCGATCCGCCAAGCGTTGTTGGTGAGTGCGTGATTCTGGGTCTTTGGTAGTCGGCGGCGGGTGATGCTGTGGATGGGCGTTGTTGTTCCGCCGGTGTGCCCGGCGTTTCCACTTTTCGGTTTCCTCGGGTCGTGGCCTGGTGGGGCGCTTTGGTCAGGTAGTGGCTGGGACCGGTGGAGCGTGGAACGCCTCGATGAGGTTCTCCAGTTGGTACTGCCATGGCCAGTCGCGGGGTAAGTGGAGGATCCAACGGCGTGCCGTGTTCGCGACCCGGCCAGCGACGTTGATCAAGGTTCTGCGGATGGTGGCGGTGCGGGCCCTACCCAAAGTCTGGGAGGCGAGGGTGGCGGCGGCCCGGGTGAGGTTGAACGCCATGGTGGCCATGACGAGCCAGGCGGCGTTGGCCAGGAATTTGCCCGAGGGGGCATGCGCCAGCGCCCCGTCTTTCAGGTCCGCGATGACCTGCTCGACCAGAGCGTGGTCCCGGTGGCAGGCCTCGGCCTGGAGCAGCGGCATCGGGTTGTTCGTGAACACCGCATGATGACGCCACTCCGGTAGTAGTTCATCTTGATGGCGAGGGTTCAGGCGTTTCACGCGGCGAACGATCAACCGTGCGGTGACCCGGTCCGCCACGGGTGATTGGAACGCTGTGAAGTCGATCTCGGCGACTTCGGCATCAGAGATCCAGCGCTGCTGGTCCTGATCGAAGATCGCATTCGGGTACTTGATCGCCACCCAGGCATCGTCCTTGATGGCGGCGATAGCTGCGGTCACGGCCGGGTTCATCTTCGCCGTGACCGAGAACCTCGCCCCGCCACGGATGGCCGCATGGATCGTGTCCCGGTTGAAGTAGGCCGAATCAGCCCGCAGGATCACCAACCCCGCCCCCGGAACCGCCCGGCGCAACGTGGCGAGGGTGTCGGTGATCATCCTGCCCGCCCCATGGGCCGAAGCCGAGTTCCCCTTCCGGAGGCGGGCCCCACCAATGATGGGCGCCACGAGCGGGGTGGAGATGACAGCCAACTGCACGTTGAGTCCCTTCACCTTCGAGTAGCCGTAGGCGGCGCCTTGCTTGTGGTAGCCATGGGTTTCACGGATCGTGTCATCAACATCGATGTAGGCGATCTGGCCGGCCCCATCCAGGACCGGTGAACAGCTGGCCAGGCGGGTCAGGAACCTGGAGGCGACCGCATCCAACTGCCGGACATGGCCGAAGGTGTAGCCCCGCAGATGAGTGCCCAACGTGGTGGCCGCCCGCACTCCGTCAAAGATGCGTGTCATACCGCCATGGCGCAATACATCGAGTTTGCTGATCGAGTCCGCACCGGTGACCATCCCAGCCACTACTGCTGAGACCTT
>JAUNVO010000107.1 GCA_030540695.1 Micrococcaceae bacterium
CGGGAAATGACCATATGGGACTGGCCGGCTGCCCAGATGGTCGAAGCGATGCCGAAGGATTTGCGTCGCGAAGAGCGGGTACGGGCACGATATCTGGCCGGCTCCACCGACACGTCCGCTGGCGAACCGCGGGAAATGTTTTGGGATGGCGCACACAGGGTCGGGGGGATACACCACGGCTGAGGAGGGCGAAATTGCCTCGAAAAAAATCGCCTGATACTGGAGCCGGACGAGCCAGGGATTGAAACTTCCTCCCGCGGCCATGCTGGACAAAAACCAGCTGAGTGACATCCGGCACGAACGCACTGCCGGATGTCACTCAGTGCAGGTGCCCCCGGCGCGACTCGAACGCGCGACCTAGAGATTAGAAGGCTCTTGCTCTATCCATCTGAGCTACGGAGGCCGGGCACAAGAATCATAGCCCAAACATCGGACGCGCTCATATTCCACCCCTGGCGATACCAGCCCTTGAGGGGTACCGCGACCATGATAAACAATTACTCCGGACGTATGATGAAAGTGTCAACTATCGCCCGTGGGTGAAGCTGGCAACCAGTACCAAGTTTATTGTTTGACCGCCGGAAGGATGCAGTTGCCCAGTCAGCCCGAAGCACCCATCGAAGGCGGCGGAAGGCCGACGAACACTGCCTGGCGCAACTCCATCTTTGGTATTTTCTTTTTGTGTGGGCTCGCGTTCGCTACATGGGTTTCACGGCTTCCGGCCGTGCGGCTGCAACTGGATCTGTCCACCTCCGATGTCGGTATCCTGCTCTTTTCCCTGGCCGTCGGGTCCATAGGCGGTCTGGCGTTTGCCCCGGGCATTCTGGCCCGGTTGGGTATCAGTCGTGGCATCAAGCTGGGACTGCTGAGCCTGGGAGCGTCACTTGCCGTACTGGGTGGCGTGACGGAGATGCTGGGCAACACCGGAGGAGCCATGGTGGTGCTTGCCTTTTACGGCTTTGTCTTTAGTACAACCGACGTGATGATGAACGTCGACGGAGCCGCAGTTGAGCGTTCCATGGGTAAGACTGTATTGCCGATGATGCACGCATTTTTCAGCTTCGGGACCATTGTCGGCGCGGTCCTCGGTGCAGCGGCGGCCCGGCTGGATATCGATGTGATGTGGAACTTCTTCATGGTCGGCGCCTTGGTCATGGGGCTGGGACTTTACTTCGTCCGCAACGTTTCGGGTCTTGAACCGGCTCTGGAAGGCGCTCTCACCGCATCGGCGGGGCCCGCAAGCCGGTGGAGGCGCATCAGCGGCCTGTTCCGGGACGGACACCTGTTGTTGATCGGACTTATGGTGGCCGGCTTGGCGTTTGCCGAAGGGACCGCCAATGACTGGCTTACGATTGCCGCTGTTGATGACCACGGCTTCAGCGAAGCCAATGGGGCGCTGGTATTTGGCGCATTCGTTGCCGCCATGACCGCCGGAAGAATCTTCGGTGGCCCGCTAATCGACAGGGCGGGACACAAGCAGGTTCTGATGTTCATGGGCCTGCTTGGGCTCAGCGGCATCGTGCTGTTTATCGTGGCCACGTCACCGTGGGCCGTCTTCGCCGGTGCGTTGCTGTGGGGACTTGGTGGTTCCCTTGGATTCCCCGTGGGCATGAGTGTTGCAGCGGCACACCCCACAGAGGGTCCCAGACGCGTGGGTATCGTTGCCGTGTTTGGCTACTCGTCAATGCTCGTCGGTCCGCCCGTGTTGGGGTTCCTCGGTGAAAACTACGGGGTGCTCAGAGCGTTTATCTTGGTCGCGGTGGTTCTGGTCCTGACACTGGTGATCACGCCCAAGGCAACTGCGGTGCGGGGCCCCTCTTCGGTGGCACAACGGATTGACTAGTGACCGAAACGCATCGGGTCGACCCGTTCGTCGGCGGTCCCATCCAGTTCGTCGATGGCCAGCACCTCGGCCGGCGTCAGGTTAAACGCAAAGACATCGAGGTTCTCCGCCATCCGATCGGGGTTTGAAGTCTTGGGGATCGGCACCACTCCGCGCTCTATGTGCCAGCGCAGCACTGTCTGGGCGGGTGTGGCCTTGTGGGCCGCAGCCGCCTGCAGCACCGGGGCGGTCTCCAGCAGTCCATGTTCACCGCGACCCAACGGGGCCCACGCCTCGGTGAGTATGCCATGTTCGGCGTGGAACGCCAGACGGGCATCGTCGAGCCAAAACGGCGAGTGCTGGATCTGGTTGACGTCCGGAATCACGCCTGTGGCATCAACGAGTTCCTGGAGTTGCTCGACGGTGAAGTTCGAGGTGCCGATGGCCCTGACCCGCCCACGCTTCAGCAACTTGACCAGGCCCTCCCAAGCTTGCAGGTAGTTGCCTTCTTTCGGGTTGGGCCAGTGGATCAGGAACAAATCGAGGTAGTCCACGCCCAGCCGCTTGCAGGAGTTCTCCCAAGCATCCATCACGCCTTGAACAGAATGCCATTGGGCGTTGAACTTGGAGGTAATGAAGATTTCCTCACGGGGAACGGAAGTCGAACCGATACCTTCCCCGATGCCTTCCTCATTGCCATACTGCTCCGCCGTGTCGATCAGCCGGTAGCCTGCTTCCAATGCGTGGACGACTGCCGCTCCTGCCTGGATATCGTCCAACGGCCAAGTGCCCAGGCCGATCGATGGCATGAAGGCGCCATTGTTGAGTTCGCGTAGCGGGACCGATGCGTAGTTATCTGACATTTGGCCATGCTATGGCAACAATCGCATTCCCGATAGGGGACTCAGGGGGGCACCTCCTCCGCCACCCGTCAGACCTGGACCCGCGGTAACAAGAGATCCTCACAAAGATCGATGCCTTCGGTGCCGGGGCCATGGCAAGGTTGAACGAGCAACTGAGGGGAAGAAGCCTATGGCAGGGAAACGCAATCTCCGGGACATCGCGTTCTTCGTAGTGATCTCATGCGGGCTTGCCTGGCTGGTGGCATGGCCCCTGTGGCAAGGCGGCGGACTCTACGATTCCCGTTTCGGCGCCAGCGCCTTGGCCATGATGTTCACTCCGGCTGTTGCTGCGCTGGTGATGGTCTTCATCGTCGAACGTCCCTCCTCAAAGTTGCATGCGTTGGGTATCTGGCCGCTTAGGCCCGCAGGACGCCTGTTGAAGTTCCTGGTCTTGGGGATTCTCGTTCCCGTGGTGCTCATTTTGGCGGCACTTCCCATAGGTGCGGCACTTGGCGTCTACCCAGCCGACTTTAAGGACCTTTCCGGCTTCAAGATGATGCTCGGAGCCCAGCTTCCCGGCTCCGGCCGGGGCGATCAGCCCCTGTCGATCGAGGTACTGCTTGCACTTCAATTCGTAAACGTGGTGGTGGGCTCGTTCATCAACCTGGTGCCGGCGTTGGGCGAGGAGCTCGGCTGGCGCGGATGGCTACTGCCCAAGCTCCTGAGGTATGGCCAAGTCAACGCGATAGTGATCTCTGGAGTCATTTGGGGTGCCTGGCATGCACCGCTGATCCTGCTGGGCTACAACTATCCGATGGCCCCAGGCTTTCTGGGGATGGCCATGATGACGGGTATGTGCATCCTTGTCGGGGCCATCTTCGGCTGGTTGCGCCTACGCTCGGACTCCGTGTGGCCAGCGGCATTGGCCCACGGCACATTCAATGCCGCTGCCGGGTTCTTTCTGGTCTTTTCCTCCGCCGGTGCGCCGGTCAACACCGTCAATGCGACCATTCTTGGATGGTCCGGATGGATCGTCCCCTTGGCTGTTGTAATTGTCTTGGTCGCCCGCGGACAATTTCGCCGTCCCGCGACCGTGGACACCCGCCCGGGGCAGTTGCCCACACAACCGCCGGTTTCCGAGTAGGGGCAAGTGGGCAATCCATGGTTGTCCACAATCATTGCCCCATCGGGTGATATCCCTGCGGTGCGCCTCCACACTTGGTTCATCGAGGCAGGAGGCGCCTGCCCATATCCAGCATTGGAGTGCACCATGACGGACCACATAACCTTGCGCGGTGTAGTGGGAACCGAGCCCCGCCAAAACGGAGAAAACAGCGGAACGCCCATCGCCAAGTTTCGCTTGGTCAGCAACGAACGGCGGCAGGACCCGGACACCGGGAAATGGGCCGATGTCCACAGCAACTGGTACACGGTCTCCTGCTTCCGCGCCATGGCGACCAACCTGCTTGAAAGCATCCACATGGGCGATCACGTGGTGGTCTACGGGAAGATGCAGGTTCGCGAGTATGACCGCAAAGACGGAACCCGCGGCTTCAGCGTTGATATCGAAGCCATGGCCATGGGCCATGACCTCCGTTTCGGCGTGAGCCGGTTCGAGCGCGTTCGGGGCGGTGGCAGCGAGGAAGGCAGCGACCGGCGCACCACCCACGCCATGCAGAACCCCGACAAGGGACAAGCAGCCGAGGATTTCCCGCAGACCGGGTGGCCAGCCGACGACCCGGGATCTGAGGGTGAAGCGGCCTGAACGATCGCGCCATTCTGGGAAGTAGCGTGTCGGCGGCCACTGCAGGCGATGCAGTGGCCGCCAATTGTGTGCAGGAACATGCGCCATGGGTGGAATACGCGCCTAGAAATTGTGAGTAAGCCTGCCACAGGCACTAGCCTTGAAGGTATGGCGGAATTCATTTACACGATGACCAAGGCTCGCAAGGCCGTTGGCGACAAAGTCATTCTCGACGATGTCAGCATGTCGTTCTACCCAGGCGCGAAAATCGGCGTCGTGGGACCGAACGGTGCGGGCAAGTCCACGATCCTGAAGATCATGGCCGGGCTGGACACACCCTCGAACGGTGAGGCGCGTCTGAGCCCCGGATACAGCGTGGGCATCCTGTTGCAGGAACCACCGCTGAATGAAGAAAAGACCGTCCTGGGGAACGTCCAGGAGGGAGTCGGGGAGATCTACCAGAAGATCACCCGGTTCAACGAGATTTCCGAAGAAATGGCGCAAGACGGCGCCGACTTTGATTCCCTGCTCGAGGAAATGGGCCACCTGCAAGAGGCCATCGACACGGCGGATGCCTGGGACATCGACTCCCAGCTCGAACAAGCGATGGATGCGCTGCAATGCCCGCCCGCTGATTCCCCGGTGTCCCACCTCTCCGGTGGCGAACGACGCCGCGTGGCGTTGTGCAAGCTCCTGCTGCAAAAGCCAGACCTGTTGCTCCTCGACGAACCCACTAACCACTTGGATGCCGAGTCGGTTTCATGGCTCGAGCAACACCTGCAGGCCTACCATGGCGCAGTTCTCGCCGTGACCCACGATCGGTACTTCCTGGACCACGTGGCCCAGTGGATTGCCGAAGTGGACCGCGGACGCTTGATCCCCTATGAAGGCAACTACTCCACCTACCTCGAAAAGAAGCGCGAGCGTCTCGAAGTCCAGGGCAAGAAGGACCAGAAGCTGGCCAAGCGACTGAGCGAAGAACTCGAGTGGGTTCGCTCCAACGCCAAGGGACGACAGACCAAGTCGAAGGCCCGTCTGGCTCGCTACGAGGAAATGGCATCCGAAGCCGAACGCACCCGCAAACTGGATTTCGAAGAGATCCAGATTCCTGCCGGACCGCGGCTTGGTTCCTTGGTCATCGAGGCCAAGGACCTGAAGAAGGGTTATGACGACCGGGTACTGATCGACAACCTTTCCTTCACGTTGCCGCGAAACGGCATCGTCGGCGTGATCGGTCCCAACGGTGTCGGCAAGTCGACCCTGTTCAAGACGATTGTCGGAATGGAACCGATCGACGGCGGAGAGCTGAAGATCGGCGATTCCGTCAAAATTTCCTACGTCGACCAGAACCGTGGTGGCATTGATCCGGACAAGTCACTGTGGGAGGTCGTTTCCGAAGGAAACGACTACATGCACGTCGGACAGGTCGAAGTTCCCTCCCGCGCCTATGTCTCGGCCTTCGGGTTCAAGGGACCGGACCAGCAGAAGAAGGCCGGGGTGCTCTCCGGTGGTGAACGCAACCGCCTGAACCTGGCGCTGACGCTCAAACAGGGCGGGAACCTGCTGCTCCTTGACGAGCCGACTAACGACCTTGACGTCGAAACACTCTCCAGCCTGGAAAACGCGCTGCTGGAATTCCCGGGTTGCGCCGTGGTCGTATCGCACGACCGTTGGTTCCTTGACAGGGTGGCCACCCACATCCTGGCCTATGAGGGCACCGACGAGGACCCCGCGAAATGGTACTGGTTCGAGGGGAACTTCGAGTCCTACGAAGAGAACAAGGTCGAGCGCATGGGTCCGGAAGCGGCCAAGCCGCACCGTGTCACCCACCGCCGCCTGACTCGCGACTAGGGGGCTGTTGCCGCTCGCGGCAGTTACTTGAACCTACAGGCAAAGGCCCGGATCCTCACCGTTTACTCGATGAGGATCCGGGTCTTTGGCGTTGCGGGCTACTTCCCTTCGTCCTGGGGCAGACGCACCATGCCTTCCTGAGCGACGGTGGCCACGAGCTCTCCGGCGCGGTTGAAGATCCGTCCGGTGGCCAAGCCACGGGATCCCGAGGCGCTGGGGGATTCCTGGACATAGAGGAGCCACTCATCGACCCGGAACGGGCGGTGCCACCACATGGCATGATCCAGGCTGGCCACGGACATGCCCGGGGTGATCCATGCCAGCCCGTGACGTCGCAGAACCGACTCGAGAAGCGTGTAGTCACTGGCAAAGGCCAGCGCCGCACGATGCAGGGCATCATCGTCGGGCATGGCCGAGTTTGTCTTCATCCACACCGCGTTACGTGCACTGCGGTCCTGCGAACCCTTCAGGAAGAGCGGTTCACTGATGTAGCGGATATCGAAGGGCCTGTTGAATGCGTATTCCTTGGCAACGGGATGGTCGATGTCTCCGATCAGTTCCGCTGTTGAAGGCAACGACTCGGGATCGGGGATTCCTTCGGGCATGGTGTCCTGGTGGTCGATGCCCTCGTCATGGGTCTGGAACGAGGCGATCATCGAAAGGATCGGCACCCCGTCCTGATAGGCATGGACGCGGCGGGCGGAGAAAGAACGGCCATCTCGCAGCCGTTGGACCCCGAAGGTGATGGGCAGGCTCGCGTCCCCGGCACGCAGGAAGTATCCGTGCATCGAATGTATCGGGCGGGTACGCTCGACGGTCTTGGCCGCCGCCATCACGGCTTGGCCAAGCACCTGGCCGCCGAAGATCCGGTTCCTTGACTGCGGGGGTGTGTGGCCGACGAAGATGTCCTCGTCGGTACGGGCTTCGGGATCGCCGCTTAGGTCAAGCAGCTCGATCAGCTTCGGTGTCGTCGTATCCTGGGTGCTCACGTTCGTGCTCCTTGAAAGGGAGAAATATTGATCTGGTTAGACACTATCGCTCCCGGGAGTTGTTCGCCGTATCGACTCCCTGCTCCGCCGTCGGGGAAAGCGCATTGAGCCCCGTCGCCTCGAACATGAAAGTATGGAGGTATGGCAAGTGAAACCGTTGTACTCGAGGATCAGGAAACCATTGCGGATCTGACCACGTTCCTGTCGCGCGCGCGATCAATCGAGGACGGGGCGGTGATGATGCATGCCGCGGGCAACGCCCTGGCCTTGTACGTGCCGGTGCTCTATCCGGAGTTTCTGGGTAACGCGGTCCCCACGGTGTTGGGGATGCGTGCGGTGCGGCTCTCGGAGCCGGCCAAGACACAGGGCGTGTACGCCATCTCCGCGTTGACCGACCGCCTGGCCCGGATGGGGGAGGAGCTGCGCGAGCTATCCATGCCGCCGGCGGAGGTCAAGGCCTCATGGACGGGGCAGCAGGTACCCCGTGGTGGCTGGGAGTTCAAAGAGGCAATGGACGACGGGAAGTTGCTCAACGAGGCGTTGCGCGGCATGAACGTGGTGGCACAGGCGCTTCCGGAAAATGCGGGCGGTCCGGTGCTCAAAACGGTTCGCGCCAGGATCTGGTCCACGCAGATGGAGGGCGTGGACACCCCGATGCCCCTGGCCATGGCCTTCGGCGCCCATGCGCTGGGGTTTCTTCGGGCCGGGGAACCCTCCGCGCTGTATTCCTCCGGCCAGTGGCTGCGCCTCAGCAGCGGTGGCGGGCACATGGTCGCGCGCCAAGGCGGGGTCCTGGGCTGATGCCCGGTCCCCGGCGGCGACGTCCGGGCCCGTGGATCAAGGCTACTGGTCCGGTGCGTTCATCAGCGAATGGGCCGCCCGGTCGAAGTAGTCCCAGAGGGTTTCTGCCTGCAGCGGCGGCAGTTCCAGCGAATCCACGGCGAAGCGCATGTGCTTGAGCCAGACATCGCGGTTGTGGGAATTGATCGTATAGGGATGGTGTCGCATGCGCAGGCGCGGGTGGCCGCGCCGTTCGCTGTAGGTTTTCGGCCCTCCCCAATACTGTTCCAGGAACAGTTGCAGCCGCATGGCCGCGGGGCGCAGGTCCTGCTCCGGGTACATGGCACGGAACTCAAGGTCCTCCGCGACGGAATCGTAAAAACTTTCCGTGAGTTTGCGGAAGGTTTCACGACCGCCGACCTGTGCGTAGAAAGTGCCCTCGTAAGCTGAGGGATCGTGCTCGTCGCCGGGGGTGAGCCGGCCCTCGGGCAGGTTGGTCCTCAGTGAATCCCCGACCGGACGCAAGTGGCCCGGATCCTCGCCGAAGGGACGAAGTTGCCCGACGTTATCACCAAAACGAGTGCTGACCGGCAACAATGTCCGCTCTGTGGTGGTGGAGTCGGGCTCGGGAAGGTTCTCGTTCACGGTGTGTCCTTTCAGTTCCCCGGTTGCGGCCCGGGTGGCCTCTTGGCCTATTGTCTCGCGGATGCATCGGGGATTGACGGGCTTTCGCGCAGGGCGTGAAAGCCCGATCCTTGCGCGGCGGCGGGACTGCCCAGATGTCTCAACGCCTCGCGCACGGATAGCGGTGTCATCGCTTCACGGTGTGCCCGCACCCAGGAGAGCACCCATTGCGGATCGGACTTGCCATATTGGCGAAGCGCCCAGCCCATGGCCTTGCCAATGAAAAACTCCCTGTCTCCGAGGTTTGCCAGAAGCACCGCAGCGAGCAGGCCGGTGTCAGTGTCAGGGCCAAGGTGCAGTTGGCAGATCATCGACTGGCGGCGTTTCCACATGTTCGTTTCTCTTGACCAGGCCTGCATCAAGGCGCCGGTTTCCTTGGGGTGGGCCAGCAGGAGCTGCCCGTAGGGCCGCGAGCATCCGTCGACGATGTCCCACCATGCGCCTTCGGTGATCATCCGCTCGTAGAGCGGAAGGAACTCCAAATGCCCGCGGCAGGTGGCCGCGGCACAGATTTCCTGTGCGGCGTACCAATGTTCGCGATGCGTTGCCTCGGACCAGATCCGGGTGGCCAACTTCAGCCGGTCCGCGGCGGTGCTGATGCCCAGCTGCCGGACAAAATTCCGGGTGACGCGGCGCACGTGCGGGACCGGCACGCCCAAGAAGGGTTGCGTGGTTTTCATATAGGCCTGTGCGGAGGCAGACCTGCCGGCCAGCACCGATGGAAGCAGTGCTGCGGTGAGCAGATCCAGTACCTCGGTGCCCCCTGTGCCCCCGGTGGCACCCTGCCACGGGCCGGCGCGCATCGGCTCAGGCCTGCGGTGCAGTGGGATGGTGGTGCACCGGGAAGTTCACGCTGCGCGCGATGAAGCACACCTCGTTGGCCTTGGCATGCAGCGAGTCGGCCAACTCGCGTTGTGCTTCGTCGGCAAGACCCACCTGCGGGGAAAGGTTCGCCTCAAGGAACTCCCCGCTACCGTCGCGGTTCAGCCGCAGCACCCCCGATGCGGCGTCGTCGTAGCCGGTGACCACGACGCCGTGTTTCACCGCCATGTGCAGGTAGGAGAGCATGTGGCATTGGCCCAGCGCGGCGAGCAGCAGCTGCTCGGGGTTCCACCTGTCCTTGTCCCCGTGAAACGTCGGGTCGGCGGTGCCGGGCAGGTCGGGCAGGCCGGCGGCACGGATCACATGGTCGCGTCCGTAGCCGCGGTAGCCGGAGGTTCCCGCTCCACGGTTACCGGTCCAGGAAATGTCAACGTGATATTCATGCAGTGCCAGGTTCATGTTCCCATTCTGGCCCAAGCGGGCCGGCGCCGGTGCATTCGGCGCACCGGAACCGGCCCGTTGTGGGGCGCGCGGGAGACGCTCAGAGGCCGGCTCCCGCGGAGTCTGCTGACTGGGCTGCCAAGGCCCGGACCACGGACTCACGACTTTCAACGATCAGCCGGTGCAACGCAGGAGATGATTCGCCCAGGGTGCCCAGGAATGCGTCCGTCGTTCCGAGCGTTGCCTCGCTAACCTGCGCAGAAGGATAGAGCCCGGTGGCGATCTGCTGGGCGATCTCGTAGCTCTTGGAGCCCCACACCGTGCCCACGGTAGCGAAGTACTCATCGCCGTATGACGCGATCAGCTTCGGATCGTGTACGCGGTTGAAACCGGAGATGGCGGCGCGTTGTTCCAGGTTTGACAGCGTCCCTGCGATCACTGCATCCCATGCGCTGCGTTTGGCTTCCTGCGTCGGGATTGCGGCACGGGCCGTGTGGGCGGCCAGCTGGCCGGTCGAGGTGGCAT
>JAUNVO010000410.1 GCA_030540695.1 Micrococcaceae bacterium
GACCTCTATCGTTCGTCCCGCGCGTCGCAGCCTGCGCAACCCTGGTTGGCCATGTTCCTTGGCGAACATTTCCGTGTCCTCGGCGCCGAAATACAGCTGTAGTTCCGCACTTCGGCTACCGATCTCCATCATGACCTCCGGGGCATTGACCTTTCCTGCCCGGCCGAGTGCCAACCACAGCCTGTACGGGCCGCGATCGCGCAAAAGCTCCTTGACACGAGTTTTGAGGCCAGGCTTTGAAACCACGGATTCCATGTCACGAAGCGCCGCGACACCCACCGCGGGGACCATGTTCGCGTAGACCTGATGGTAGAACTTCAGCTGCTCACGCCAAGCAACGTTGTTGATCATCACCACGCGGTCCAACGGGGCCTGGTCACTCGTGACTGCCATCAACCATGCTCCGGCACACAACCCGATTCCGGTCGCCGGCCGGCCGGTCCGCTCCAGTAGCCACCAGGCCGTATTGACCGAATCCCGGATCGCTTCGGCGGTGTAGGGATTCGGATCCATGACGTCGTCACGGTGCCCCAGGTCCCCGCATCCCGTGCGCTCAAAGCGCATCGCGGGAATCCCCTTGGCCGCCAGCCGCCGGGCAGCTTGGACCCACAGCGCCGTCGCTCCGTCCTTTGCTTCGGCCGAGGCCGCAGCGAACTGGGCAGCCGGTCCGCGGATCTCTCCCACAGGAGAGGTATAAACGGCCGGCACCTTGTCGGGGCCCACCAACACGATTTCTTCAAGAATAGGCTCGGCAAATCCCGGGACCCGCAACGTGGCTACCGTTTTGGGTGACCAAGACGGCAGCGGCACCATAGCAGCCGTTGGCAGACGGTCGATTAGACCCTGCAGGGAGTCCGCCGGCGTGGTGGCCCACAGCGAAACCACGGCGAAGATTTTCTTGGCAACCTGGTGATCCGTTTCCTTCACGACCAGGCTTCCGGCCGGGAGGCCATCTCCAAGCTTGGCTGGATCGGCGACCTGTGTCACCGAATTGGCCTGCGAAGTCGTCAACGACAAGCCTCCCAACTCGATCATTTCCGGCATCGGGTCGGGTCCGTCGGGCAAGCCGAGCCGCCGAAGGGAGGAATGCTGGCGCAGGAACATCCGTCCTCCCACCGGTTCCCAAAGAAGCCGCATTCCCAACTGCGGAGCATCGGATTCGGCCAACAGTGCGGCTCCCATTCGCAGTCCCACAGCGTGGACGGTTGGATGTCCGCCGACGCGCTGGGCAAAGTCGACGACGGCACTCAGGTCATCCAGCCAGTTTTCCACGATCCATGACGGGTCCGAATCATGGCGTTCCAGTGGCTGGTCTTCGGACTCCCCGGTCCCGGACCAGGCGAAACGCACAGCCACCCATCCCTGCTCTGCCAGCATCATGGCCAGCACCCGCAAGGTCCGGTAACTGACCACTTGTTCGCGGCCAAGCGGCGGTGCGATGACCACCGTGCCCTTGGATTCTTGGTTCTCGGGGCGGTGCGTCCATGTGTAGAGGGAACGACCGTTGTCGGTAATCCAGCCGGCTTCTCCAT
>JAUNVO010000108.1:0-1575 GCA_030540695.1 Micrococcaceae bacterium
CCATCCTGCCTCTCGGCGCGTTCACCAATGACGGGGACACCGTGGTCATTGACGGCGCCGACCTCGTGACCTGCCCGGGCTTCATTGACATGTTCGCCACCCCGGGCCAGGAGTCCGGCCGGTCCGCGCTGATCCGGGGTGTCACCACCGAGATATTGGGACTGGATGCCGCGCAAGGCGCGCCGCTGTGCGATGGTTCAGGGGATCAATCCGAACCGGGCCGCGGAACCAACATTGCCTATGTGGATTCCCGGGAAACCAAGGGCGCCCAAGGTGCCGCTTCCGGCAAGCCCGGCGCCGAGTCCCCTTCGGCACCTCACCCATCGTTCCTCGCGGATCCCGGGATGCTGGTTTCCTTGCTGCCCGGCTGGGCCCGCTCGGGAGATCATGGGGATATCCTGGCCGGTCTCCGTGAAGAAGAGTCCATGTCACGGATCCGCACCGAACTTGAAGCCACGGAAAACACCGATTGGGATGCTGTCGTCATCTCCAGGGTGGAATCAGGACAACTCGATATGCTCGTGGGCCAATCCATCCAGCAGATCGCGGCGATCCAATCCGCCGATCCCATCACCACGTTCCTGCGGATATTGCGCGCCGATTCACTGGCCACGGAAATGCTGCAGGGAAGCTGCACCGAGGAAGAGTTGCGGAGCATCGGCAGCCATCCCGTCCGGGGGAACATCGCCGAGCCCGGGGACCTCGAATCGGTGATCCACCAAATGACGGGCCTGCCCGCCTCCATCCTGCGCCTTGCCGACCGCGGTGTGCTCGCTGCGGGCCATGCCGCCGATGTGCTGGTTTTCGACACGGATGCCATTATTGAAGTGGCCGCCTTTGCCGATCCACGGCAACCGGGGGCAGGACCCACCCATGTGTTCGTCAACGGCGTGCCCGCCATTTTCGATCACCGACCCATGTCGGCCTCCGCCGGCCGCTCCCTGCGCCGCGGCGCGGAAGGAACTACGCAACCCCTATGAACACACCGGAAATGATCGAGCTGCTCAAGCGGGACAAATCCCTTGTGGTGGTGCGCACCGAGGCCATCACCGATGCCGCCGAACTCTGCGGCGCATTGGTCGCCGGCGGCATCAACGCCGTCGAGCTGACCTTCACCATCCCAGAGATGCTCACCCACCTGACCCGGGCAGCCGAGACGGCATACACCCATGGGGCCACCGTCGGGGCGGGCACCGTGCTGTACGCCGACCAGGCTCGGGCAGCCATCGACGCCGGGGCGCAGTTCATCGTTTCCCCGGGCATCCGCCCGGAGGTGGCCGAGGTCGCTGTCCAGGCCGGGGTGCCTTTCTGCCTCGGTGCCATGACCCCCTCGGAGGTCGCTATGGCCCTTGACCTTGGAAGCGCCATGGTCAAGATCTTCCCCGCCGGCACCATGGGTTCTGGTTACCTCAGCGACCTGCTCGAGCCTTATCCGGGCGTGCGGCTCCTGGCAACCGGCGGCATCACGCTGGCGAACGCCAATGAATTTCTCGAAGCCGGGGCCCTGGCCGTCTGCGTCGATTCCGCCGTGGCCCCGGGCGCCTTGGTGGCAGCAGGCGAGCACGAGGCGATCTC
>JAUNVO010000108.1:1675-10470 GCA_030540695.1 Micrococcaceae bacterium
CGCTCCCGCAGCGTGGAGTCCCTTATACGCTCGAATCGCGCTCGATGAGACCGGTGTGCATGTTGTATTGCGGCTTCTGGAACGAGAGCTCCCCGCCGTTGCGTCCGCCAAACGGCCTGCCATGGTCGGCGTACTCTTCGCGGTAGAACAGGATCCGCCAATCCCCGAGCTCGATCCGGGCACCGCTTCTAAGCGTGTATTCGCTCCCGGGCTTCAGCCCGGCACTTCCACCCACCTGGCCGACCGCCACCAGCACGTATTCATCAAGCTCGTTGTGCACGATGCGCGCATGGACCGGGTCGAGGCCTGGAAGCACCAGCCCGTCGGTGCCGGCACTGCCGATGTCGAGTCCTTCTTGCGGAATGGCGAAGACCCTTGGCGCCTTGCCGTTCCAGGTCTCGCTGTCCTTGACGTAGATCAGCCGCGGCGCGCCGCTGCCCCGGGTGTAGTGAGTCGTGGTGGGTCGACGCCGGTAATTACGCAGGACCGTGGGCACCAACGGGAACATGGTTCCGGGGATGGCGACGCCCTCGCCCGCAGCCGAACCCGACTTCCGGGCCAGAAGCTTGCGCGACGCGCTGAGCTTGCCGACCCTGACGGCGGAGGAGCTCGTGCCGATCCGTGAGATGAGGTTCGACTTGACGTTTCCCAGGCTCACGATATTGCCGTCCGGCCCCTCAACCACCAGGGTGATCCCGGCGTCCTTGAGCTTCAGGGCGAACTCGTTGAGTCCGCTCCGGTCAATGGTCCGCACCGAAGGGAAGTCCGAGAGCGAATCTGCAGTGACGGTAATGGTCCGGCCCGCGGCCTTGACCGTTCCGTTGGTCCGCCGCGGCTGGCTTTCACCATCGCCGGGTGACTGAACGGAAAATTCCATGTCTATATCGAAACGCATGGCACAGTCCGCCTACTTTCGGTAGGGGTCGGAACCCGCAGCTTCGTCATCACTGGTGGTGACCCGCAATGTACCGTCAAATTTCCAGGTGGCGCGCGGTGCGTCGGGCCCGATGTCACGCGGCACCTCCACCGTCATGTCGACCAGGGTGTAGTTCACTGCGGCACCGCGTCCGGTGAGGTAGGTCCACAGCTCCCGACCAAGATCGGACCAGTCCCCTATTTCAGCTTCGGGCTGGCTTGATGCTTCGTTCATTCCGGTGTTTTCCACGACAACCACTCTCCGCCTTGAAGGACCATAGATCGCTGGACAAATATTTAGCTAGCTAAGCTAGCGACCTGCTTCAAGAGTAGCCGTGATTCATGACAAAGCAAGCACTTTTTTCTTGATGCCCTTCGCGGTCGCAGCGAGGCATTTTCCCTGTTCCCAACCCGTCATGCGTGCCCGTACCCGGAGATGGATGTGATGGGATGAGGGAATGAAACTTGCTACGTTGCGCCACGCCGCCGCTCCCGAAAAAACCTTCGCCGCGTTGATCACCGAAGACCATTTTGTCGGCCTTGACGGGTTCCCGGACGTGGGAGCCTTCCTGGCGGCCGATCCCCAGGTCCGCACGCAGGCCCTGGGAGCAGCAGCAACCGGTGAAGGGTCCCCGCTGGCAAACGCCAACTACGCACCGCTGATCAGCAACCCCGCGAAGGTGTACTGCATCGGATTGAACTACCGCAACCACATTGCCGAGGTCGGTAAGGAGGAGCCGGAGTTCCCCACGGTGTTCACCAAGTTCGCTTCCTCGCTCACCGGCGCGAACGACCGGATCGAGATCCCGGCCGAGGACCACCGCATCGACTGGGAGGGCGAGTTGGCCGTCATCATCGGCACCCCCGGACGTAGGATCGCCGAGGCCGATGCCCACAAGCACATTGCCGGCTATGCGGTCTCCAACGACGTGTCAATGCGTGGATATCAGGGCCGAAGCACCGAATGGACGCAGGGAAAGTGTTGGGATGCCGCGACACCGCTGGGTCCGTGGCTGGTCAGTCCAGAGGCCTTCACCAAGGACGCGAAAATCACCACGCGTGTCAATGGCGAAGTCGTCCAGGAGGATTCCACCGCCGATCTGGTCTTTTCCCCCGCGGCGCTGGTGGCCTACCTGTCGGTGTTCAACCGCTTGAGCCCCGGGGACGTCATCCTCACCGGGACACCCGCCGGGGTGGCCTTGGGACGGCGCAACGGCGCCGGGCGGCACCCGTGGCTCAAGGCCGGTGATGAGCTGGAAACCTCCATCGAGTCCCTGGGCACCAGCCGCAACACGTTCATCTAACGTCGTGCGGCAGCAAAACCGTGCGCGGGGCTCGTAGGCTATGGCCCATGACCTCTACCACGTGTGACCTTTTTGACGCCGACGAGTCCCTGCAATCGGTGTCCCTGCAATTCGAAAACCTCGGCGCCCGGGCTCGCTTCAGCGGCCCGGTGCGCACGGTGCGGTGCTACCGGGACAACGGGCTGGTCAAGTCCCTGCTCAATTCCCCCGGCGATGGCGCGGTCCTGGTGGTCGACGGGGCGGGGTCGCTGGAATCCGCGCTGATGGGCGACATGATCGCCGCGGCGGCGGTCTCCAACGGCTGGGCCGGCGTCGTGATCAATGGTGCGATCAGGGACCGCGTGGCGTTGGCCCAAACCGAGCTGGGCATCAAGGCGCTGGGGTCCAACCCGCGCAAGAGCGCCAAGGACTCCATCGGCGCGGTGGATATCGACGTGGCCTTCGGCGGGGTCATCTTCTCCCCCGGGGCAATCCTGCATGCGGACGAGGACGGCATCCTGGTGACTTCCTGACCCGGCGGGCGCGTCCGGAATAAAAAGGGCCGCTGGCCACGTTCAACACCACAACAGGCAACCGTCCCAGGCAGGGGACCCCGCCGCTCGATGCGGCGCCGGCCAAGCCGGCCGGAGGATCTTCTGGCCTTGCACAGACTGATATCCATCCGATCCCCCGGGGTTGCCGGCAAAACACGCACCAATCAAAGGAGCACCATGAAGGTCACGATCATTGGCGGACACGGAAAGATCGCATTGCTGGCAGCCTCGAAGTTGGCCAAACGCGGCGACGAGGTCTGCTCCATCGTTCGCAACCCCGAGCATGTCGGGGACATCGCCGAGGTCGGAGCCACCGCAGTGGTCCTGGATATCGAGAGCGCGTCGGCCGCGGAGCTCGCCGAGGTCTTTGAAGGCTCCGATGCCATTGTCTTCTCCGCCGGCGCAGGCGGCGGAGACCCCGAGCGCACCTACGCGGTGGACCGCGACGCCGCCATCCGTTCGATGAACGGTGCCGGCATCGCAGGGGCCAAGCGTTTCATCATGGTTTCCTTCCTCAACGCGGACACCGAACACCTGGTGCCGCTGGATGACCCGTTCTACCCCTACATGGCCGCCAAGATCGCCGCCGACGAGCACCTGCGCTCCAGCGGCCTTGACTACACCATCCTTGCCCCGGGGTCGCTGACGCTTGAGGATGCCACCGGCTCGCTGAACCCGGCGCCGGAGTCCTCCGCCGATTCCTCGACCTCCCGGGGCAACGTCGCCCAGGCCATCGTTGCGGCCTTGGACGAGCCGGCAAGCATCGGTCGGACCATTGGGTTCAGCGACGGAAACATCCCGCTTCAGCACGTCATCGCCGGCACCAGCTAAACCGGCGGTTGCGCCGGTTTCATTGACACCTACCGGCCGGTAGGCGCAGGATAGGGCATACGCAATCCACCTCTGTCTTGGGAGAACCGCCGTGCACGAAGCCGTTCCGAACGCCACCTTATCCGTCGCCGCGATCCTGGCCGAAGCCGCCAAGCGCCACCCGGAGCTACCGGCAATCACCCTGGGCGGGGCCAGCACCAGTTACAAGGACCTCTGGGACCAGACCCGCGCCTACGCCGGGGCACTGGCCGGGGCCGGGATCGGCGACGGGGACAAGGTGGCCATCCTGATCCCGAACGTCACCGACTTCGCACGGGTCTACTACGCGGTGCTCGCCCTGGGCGCGGTGGCGGTGCCCATTCATGCGCTGCTCAAGCGCCACGAAATCGAATACATGCTCGCAGACGCCGAGGTCAAGACGATGGTGTGCGCCGCCCCGTTGCTGGGTGAAGGCGCGCCCGGGGCCGCGGCCGCCGGTGCCTCGGTGATCAGCGTGCTCTCCTCCGCCGGGGACGATGAATTCGCCCGGCTCGAGGACCTGGCCGCGGACGCCACGCCGATCAGGACCTATGTGCCCCGGGGACCACTGGATATCGCCACGATCCTCTACACCTCCGGAACGACCGGCAAGCCCAAGGGCGCCCTGGGAACCCACTTCGCACTGGTTGAACAGGTCAACGTGCTGCTGATGAACACCTTCGACATGCGCAGGGGCGACAAGATCTTTGGCGGCCTTCCGCTCTTCCATACCTTCGGGCAGACGGTGGCCCTGAATGCGGGGCTGCGCGCCGGGGCCGAGATCCTGCTGCTGCCCAAGTTCACCGGCGAAGCCGCGCTTTCCATGCTGCTCGATGAGGGCGTGAACATCTTCATCGGGGTACCGACCATGTATGTGGGGCTGTTGGCCGCTGCCAAGGAGCGCCCGGAACCGGCAACCGCACTGCGCTATGCCGTCTCCGGGGGATCCGCCCTGCCGCTGGCGGTCCTCGAGGGTTTCAGCGAGCATTTCGGCGCCGTCATCCACGAGGGCTACGGGCTGACCGAGACCTCCCCGGTGGCTTCCTTCAACCACGTGGGGCTCGAACCGCGGCCCGGAACCGTTGGCCAGGCCATCTGGGGCGTGGAGATCGAGGTCGCACGCCCCGAGGTCCCCGACGCCATCGAACTGCTGGAAACCGATGAACTGGGCGAACTGGTGGTGCGCGGGCACAATCTCTTCTCCGGCTACCTGAACCGACCCGAGGCCACCGCCGAGGCCGTCGTCGATGGCTGGTTCCGCACCGGGGACCTGGGCACCAAGGACGCCGATGGCTACATCACCATCGTGGACCGCAAGAAGGACATGATCCTGCGCAACGGCTACAACGTATACCCGCGCGAAGTGGAGGAGGCCTTGTTCACGCATCCGGAAATCACCAACGTGGCCGTGTTCGGGGTGCCCGACGACACCCACGGACAGGAAATCGTGGCCGCCGTGACGCTCGCTGCCGACAGCCGGCTCGATGCCAAGGCCATCGGCGACTACGCCCAGGAACGGCTGGCCGCCTACAAGTATCCGAGGCTGATCGAGATCGTCACCGAGTTCCCGCTGGGCCCCAGCGGGAAGATCCTCAAACGTGAACTGGTGACCCGCTACGCCAAGGACTAGGGGCGGGTTGCGGTGCCCAGGCTGAGCGCGGACTCGAAACGAGGGGCCCCGGGCAGGTAAAAGGTGTCTAGTTCGGTGATCACGAAGCCCGTCGCGTCAAGCATCGTTTCGACGCGTCGGGTCAGGTGGCAGCCACCGGCGAGCATCTTCTGCAGTGGCTCCGCCCGGCGCTGGAAACGACGGACCTTTTCATCGGGGGCCAGCCCGTGTTCCAAAAAGTGCAGGGTCCCTCCGGGCTTGAGGACCCGGGCGATCTCCGCCAAGGCGCCTGCGGCATCCGGGATGGTGCATAGCGTGAACGTGCTCAAGGCGGCGTCGAAAGATGCTTCCGGCTCGTCAAGACGCTGGGCATCGAGGGACCCTCGCACGATCGGCACGGTAGCGGAGGCGCGCGCCTTGCCCGAGAGCCGCCACGCAGTATCCGAGGGCTCTATGGCCACGACCTCGGAGACCATGCCCGGGTAGTGCCCAATGTTGGTGCCCGATCCGAAGCCCAATTCCAGCACCCTCCCCCGCAGCCCCGTGCAGACTCGCGCGCGCAGGGGCGACAGGGACGCATTCCCGCAGGAGAATGCGACAAGACGCGGCAGCAGGTGCTTCACGTACAGGTTGTCCATCAGGTTCCGTCCTCCCAACAGGTGCTTTGGGGATGCTCCGTCGAACCAGTCTCGGCCCAGAGGGCTTCGGTGGCAAGGGAGACGTGGCCACCCAACGGAATCTCCACCCACAGCAAAGGGGCCGATACCCGGCGCATCGCTGCGCCGGGTATCGGCCCCGGGCGGCCCGTGGGGCCGCAAAGGGGTTTAGGCGTTCCACAGCCCGTAGGAGTCAGCCAGGTCGGCGATCTTCTGGGCACGTGCCAGACGCGGCAGGTAGGACCCGTCACCCACCGAGGCGCCCGCGGCGTGGGCCTCGAGCAGTTCGTGGGCCCAGGACAGTTCGTCGGCGCTTGGCGAAAGGCCCAGGTTGATCTCGTCGATCTGGGTCGGGGAAAGCGCCAACTTGCCGGTCATCCCCATGGAGGCGGTGACCGCGGAGTCGGCCAAGACCTCGGCGGAATCCGCGCCGGGGGCAGGCGGTCCGTCGATGGCGCCGGGAAGCTTTCCCACACGCGATGCGACAACCAGCTTGCCGCGGGCATAGGCCAGCGCCAGCGGGTCATCGGAAACGCCGGTGTCCTTGCGGAAGTCGTTGACGCCGAAGGCCAGGCGGAAGGTTCCGGGGGCCGAGGCGATGGCGGTGGCGTTCTCGATGCCAATGGCGGATTCAACCAGGGCGAGCACCGGGGTGCCTGCCTTCAGACGCATGGCAGTGTAGGTGACCTGTACCGGCTCCTCGGCCATGGCGAGCATGACCCCGCGCAGGCCGGGTGCCTTGGAGAGCTCGGCGAGGTCCTTGGCCCAGAAATCTGTGTCGATGCCGTTCACCCGCACCCATGCCGTCATTCCGGTGGACAACGCCTCGACCACGGCATCGCGTGCGGCATCCTTCTTGTCGTCCGGGACCGCTGCTTCCATGTCAAAAATGACCGAGTCCGCCTCGGATGCAAGGGCCGGGCCGAAAGTCTCGGGTTTCGCGGCATTGACCAGCAGCCAAGAGCGTGAGAGTTTTGCCGGAAGGTTAGCTGCGCGTCGATTACGGAATGCCATGCTCCCAGCCTACCGACTTCGCGGGCCAAGGTACCAAACGCGAAGGCCGTAGCGTGCCTTCGCGTCACGGAACTGCCTGGTAAGCCTCTTTTGTTTCGTTTGACGAACTCCCTTCCAAAGGCTGCACAGGCAGGTTGGCCACCCTCCGCCTTGCTCCCAGGGGAGGGCGCACGGACCACCATGTCCGGGGTATCGCCCGGAACGGTGCCTATACCCGGGCCCCCGCTGTCTCTTGGGCCTGTAAACGGCTGCTGGGCCCGAATGCGCCTCGGTAGGCGGCACCCGGATGGTTGTCCGCAAGACGGTCCCGGCCAAAAATCTTGTTGCGCAGGGTTCCGGGCTCATACTGTTTCTTGGCCAGCCCCCGCTTCTGCAGGGTCGGCAGTATCCGTTCATTGAATTCGAGGTAGGTGCCCGGAAGCCGCCAGTTGATGACGTTGATCCCGTCGATGCCGGATTCCTGCCACGCCGAGAGCTGCTCGGCGATCTGATCCGGGGTCCCGGCCACGACACCACGGGAGATGCGGTCGCGAGTCAGGTCGGCAAGCGTGGGTTCACGGTCGGGGGTCGCTTGTCGCAACCAGTCAACGAACCCCTGTCCGCCGTTGTTGGGGATGTTGCGCAGCTCGGTGTCCTCGGGCAGGCGAGTGCCGTCTGGCAGAATCCCCATCGAGAAATGGGTCAGGTAACCGAGCATCGAAGTGTATTGCGCCAGTTCGTCGCGTTTGGCATCCAGCTCCTTGTTCGTGGAGCCAACGATGAAGCTGATGCCCTGGAAGAACTTCACGTCGTCTTCTCCGCGTCCCGCAAGCACCGCTTCGGCACGTGCGTTCGAGGTGTGCAGCTTGGCGACTTCGGGGTTCGGCGGGCCGATGAAGACCGCTTCGGCGTGCTTGGCGGCAAAGCGGACGCCTCGCTCGGATCCGCCAGCTTGGAAGAGCAGCGGGGTCCGCTGCGGCGAAGGGGCCGGCAGGTGGGGACCTTCCACGCGGTAGCGCGGACCGACGTGGTTGATCTTGTGGATCTTCGCCGGGTCTGCATAGCGGCCGCCGGTTTTGTCTTGCAGCAAGGCGCCTTCGTCCCAGGAGCCTTCCCAGAGCTTGTATGCGACGTCCAGATACTCGTCGGCCCAGTCGTAGCGGGCGTCATGTTCCTCCAGGGCGTCGAGACCAAAGTTCCTTGCGGCGTTTTCCTGCGTGCTGGTCACGATGTTCCAGGCGATGCGACCGGCTGAAATATGGTCAAGGGTGGACACCTGCCGCGCGAAGTTGAACGGATGGTTCTGCATGACGTTGGAGGTGTAGGCAAGCCCGATGTCTTTGGTGGCCACGGCCAGCGCGCCAAGGAGCACTGCGGGGTCGTTGGACGGGATCTGCAGACCTTCGTGGACGTTGTCCGCGTATTGCCCGCCGGCCGGTCCGTAAAGGCCCGAGACATCGGCAAAGAACATCGCGTCAAACAGGCCGTCTTCCAGCGTCTTGGCCAGCTCTATCCACAGGTTCACATCGTTGAACTCATGTTGTCTTGCCTCGGGGTGCCGCCACTGTCCGTGGTGGATATGCGAGGCGGTGTTCATCAGGAAGGCGTTGAACAACAGTGGCTTGCTCATGGGTGAATTTTCCTTGTCGTATCTTCACGGACCGCGAAGCTGGGCAGAGAAGCCAAAAGCTCACGCGTGTAAGGGTGTGCAGGTCGGTTGAAGACTTGTTCGGCGTCACCTTGTTCGACTGCCTTGCCGTCTTTCATGACCATTACTCGGTCACTCATGTGTTGGATGACGCCCAAGTCATGGGATATGAACAAATAGCTCAATCCCAGCTGTTTCTGGAGACTGCTCAACAGGTCCAAGACTTGTGCTTGGACCGATACGTCCAGTGCGGAAACTGCCTCATCAAGCACGATGACTTCTGGTTCC
>JAUNVO010000411.1 GCA_030540695.1 Micrococcaceae bacterium
CGGAGCCCAGTCCGCGCCCGCCGGAGACCACCGTGGCCGCGCCACGCAGTTCGGGCCGCGAGGAGTCCGCCGGGGTGTCGGCAAAGGAGTTGATCGATGCCACGGCCGTGCCCGATGGCTGCAGCACCACGGCGTTGAGCGTTCCCGCGGCCGCCGGTGCCTGTTCGTCGATGGCGCCGGTGCGCAGGGTGATGATGGGCAGGGCACCGTTCACGGCCGCGTGCACGGTGTAGTTGCTGCCGAAGACCGAGTGCTCGGTGACGATACCGGATTCCCCCGCCGTGGCGTCGACGATGTCGGCAAGCAGTCCACCGCCGGTGCGCACGGCCAGCCGCGCGGCGGCCTCGCGTCCGTCCACCGATGCTGCGGTGAGCACGGCAGCGGGTTCGTGGGCGGCAACGGCGTCGGACAACGCGTCCGCAAGCGGGGTGACGAGCATCGAACCGGCATCGGGGATTTCGGCGGCGTGGATCGTTTCCGCGCCGAGTTCGCCCAGCCGGGCCACGGTTCCGGGTGGGAGCGCGGCACCCGAGGCGGTCACTGCGACGGGGGTCCCCAGCCGGGCGGCCAGCGCCAACAGTCCGCGCGCGGTCGCCGCGGGTTCTCCGGTGTGGGTCAGTTCAACCAATGCAAGGATGTTTGCCATGGGAAGGGTGTGTCCTTTGCTAGATCAGGCGTCGGGAGGCAAGGAAGTCGACGAGTTCGGCGGCGCCGTTCCCGTCGTCGGTGATCGTTCGTCCCGCGGCGCGCGCAGGTCGTTGGGCAACATCCAGTACGCGCGACCGGACCTCGGCGCCAAGCCCAAGGTCCGAAGCGGAAAGTGTTGCCACCGGCTTGCGCTTGGCACCCATGATTCCCTTGAAATTGGGGAACCGGGCCTCGGCGAAGCGCTCGGTGACGGTGATCATGGCCGGGTAGGAGGCACTGACCTCTTGGGTCCCGGATTCGTTTTGGCGCGTTCCGCTAACCAGAGCCTCACCGATCTCCGCAGAGCTGAGTGATCCCAGCAGGGGCAGCCCGAGGTGTTCGGCCAGCATCGCCGGAAGCATGCCGGACCACCCGTCGGTGGAGGCGTTGCCGGCGATCACCAGATCGGCGCCCGCTTCACGCAGCATCGCGGCCAGCGCCTGTGCCGTGAGAACCAGGTCCGCACCGGCCAGAGAATCATCGAGCACGTGGATCCCCGAGTCGGCACCCATGGACAGGGCCTTGCGGATGGATTTGGCCGCACCCGCCGGCCCCATGGTCGCCACAACGACCTCTGTGGATTTGTCCCCGTCCTTGATGGTGAGCGCCAGTTCCAGGGCGCGCTCGGTGATCTCGTCGATCACCGGTTCACTGGCTTCCCGGTCGACCCGTCCGGTGTCCGGTTCCAGCTGCCGCTCTTCGGCGGTGTCGGGAACCTGCTTGATCAAAACGACAATCTTCATCCGTTTTCCCCTCGTGGTGCCATGCCTGTTCGCTCATTGGCGACATTACTAGGAAGCGCGAAAATTTACTAGGTCTTCCTAGTAATTT
>JAUNVO010000109.1:0-2255 GCA_030540695.1 Micrococcaceae bacterium
GCCGGGCCCCAGGACCCGTTGATGAAAATGGTGTTGGTCATGAGAGTGAACCTTCCCTTGTTGTTTCCGTGCTCTTGGGCGTTGCAGCCTCGGCTGCCGGGTTCTCGAAGTCCGCATCCCAATCGGTTTTGGGCACGGTGGCTTCGGCGATCGTGGATGGCCCGTCGATGTTCTCCTGCTCGCGCAGGAAGGAGAGATGGATTTCGTACTGGTCAAGCACGTCGCCGATGATCTGTTCGCGGGTGCACCCCATGAGGTCATACCCGTGGCTGCCTTCCAGCGAGAAGACCTCCAGGCGATAGTACTGCTCCCCGGTGGAGGAGTCCCGTGCGTAGCTGGGGACCTTGAGGGCAACCGGATGGACCTGGTATTTGAACGGTCTCTCGGTGCCGTGCTGGACCACGAGGTCCACGGAATTGACGCCAAGCTTGCCGACCGGTTCGAGCACCAGTTCACCGATGACCCCGGAGCGGGCGAATTCGGTGTTCACCTCTTCGAGTGCCGGCTGCACGACCTCTTCGACGAAGCGCTGGGTTTGGCGCTTGCCGGGGTAGGCCATGGTGCGGGCCAGCCGTTGGCGCCAGCTTCGGCGTTGGTCCACCCCGGAGGATCCGGTGCGTGAGGTCAGCACGGTGTGCAGGGTGTTCTTGTAGCTTCCGGCCAGCGCGCGTTCCACGCGTAGCGCCTTGTAAAGCCCCAGCATGATGAACACCAGCACCACCGAGAACGGCAGGCCCATGATCACCGTGGCGTTTTGCAACGTCGGCACCCCGTCGACCAAAAGCATCGCCAGGGTCAGCAGACCGGTCGCCAGCGACCAGAAGACCCGTACCCACTTGGGTCCGTCGGAATCGGCGTCGTTGAGGTGCGAGGTGAAGTTCGCCATCACCAGGGCACCGGAGTCGGCACTGGTGACGTAGAAGAGCAACCCGGTGAAGGTGGCGATCGCCGCAATCAGCGGCAGTGCCGGGTACTGCTCAAGCATCGAGTAGAAGGCACGCTCCGGGTGGTTCATCGCCACGTCCCCGAAGGCCGCGTTGCCGTTTCGCACCAGGTCCAGGGCGCTGTTGCCGAAGATGGAGATCCACAACAGGATAAACGCGAACGGGACCACCAGGACACCGGTGATGAACTGGCGGATGGTCCGGCCGCGCGAGATGCGGGCCAGGAAGAGCCCGACGAAGGGGGCCCAGGCAATCCACCAGGCCCAGAAGAACAGGGTCCAGCCATTGAGCCACTCATCGGGGCGGTCGTAGGCGAAGGTGTTCAGGGCCATGCCCGGGAAGCGCGAGATCGTGTCCCCGACGTTCAGGATGATCCCGTCCAGCAGGTAGCGGGTCTTGCCGGCGAACAGCACGAAGAGCATCAACGCGACGCACAGGATCACGTTGATCTCCGAGAGCCGCCGGATGCCCTTTTCCACCCCGGTCAGCACCGAGATGGTGGCCATCACCACGGCGACGACGATCAGGGCGATCTGCCAGGAGGTGTTTTCCTTGACACCGAACATGAAGGAGAGCCCGAAGTTCAGCTGGGCCACACCGATGCCCAGGGAGGTGGCGATGCCGAAGATGGTGCCCAGCACCGCGGCGATGTCCACACCGTGACCCAGCGGACCATGGATGCGCTTGCCCAGGATCGGGTAGAGGGCCGAGCGGATGGACAGCGGAAGGTTGTGCCGGTACGCGAAGTAGCCCAGCGCCAACCCGATCAGCGCATAGAGCCCCCACCCGAGGATCCCGTAGTGGAACAGCGTCCAGACCAGGGCCTGGCGGGCGGCCTCGACGGTGTTTCCGTCACCGGTGGGTGGGGCCAGGAACTGGGCCACGGGCTCGGAGACCGAGAAGAACATCAGATCGATCCCGATGCCGGCGGCAAAGAGCATCGCCGTCCAGGTGAAGAGGTTGAAGGTCGGCCGGGAGTGGTCCGGGCCCAACCGGGTCTTGCCGACCTTGGAGAGCGCCACCCCGATGACGAAGATCAGGGCTGCGACCACGACGAGGGAGTACCACCAGCCAAAGGTCGAGCCCACCCAGGTGACGGCGGCGCCGATGACGGCGTCGGCTTTCTCTGTGAAGATGATCGCCCACAGGGCCACGGCAAGCACTCCGGTGGCGGAGCCGAAAAACACCACTTTGTTAACGCGGTTTGGTCCTGCCGCGGGTGGGGTCTGGCTTTCGGGTTTGTCATGGGGCGTAGGGGGTCCTGGTGAATACTTAACGGCACTCATGGATCAGGAGCCTAGCAACGACTTG
>JAUNVO010000109.1:2355-10373 GCA_030540695.1 Micrococcaceae bacterium
GTGTCGACAACCACCACGTCGTCGATGCCGATCAAGGCGATCACGCGCTTGGAGTCGGTGACCACGACACCGCTGGCGTTATCCGAGTACACCCGCGGGTTCGCCCCCACGACGGTGACACCGGTTTTCTCGCTGGCCGGGTTAAGCCGCCCGATGGCCGCAAAGTCCCCCACGTCGTCCCAATTGAACACACCGGGGATCACCGCAACATCCCCCGCCGCCGCGGCGGGCTCGGCCACGGCGTAGTCGATCGCCGTCTTGGGCAGGCCTGGCCAAATGCGGTTCATGGTCTCGACCCTGTCCCCGGTTTCCCAGGCTGCCGCGATCTCCATCAGGCCATCGTGCAGCAATGGCTCGCTGCGCTTGAGGTGCTCAAGCATCAGTGACACCGGGGCGACGAACATTCCCGCATTCCACAGGTAACCGCCGTCGGCCAGGTAGCCGCGTGCGGTGTTCTCGTCGGGCTTCTCCACGAACTCCACGACGTCGCGTGCCGTGGGGGCCCCGGAGACCTCGAGCTTCTCCCCCGCCCGGATATAGCCAAAGCCGGTCGATGGCATCGTGGGACGGATGCCGATGGTCACGATCTTGCCGGTGGCCGCCGTGTGAATGGCCTCACGAACGGCCTCCTGGAAGACCTCGACAGGGACGATGACCTGGTCGGCGGCGAAAGAACCCATGATGGTCTCGGGGTTGCGCAAGTACAGGATCGCTGCCGCCAGGCCAATGGCCGCGGCGGAGTCCTTGGGATCCGGTTCCAGGACCAGATTCAGGTCATCGAGCTCCGGAAGCTGCGCCAACACCGCTGTTCGGTGGGCGCGGCCGGTCACCACCATGATGTTCTCGCCGGCCAGCGGGATGAGCCGCTCGTAGGTGGCGCGGATCAACGTTGACCCCGAGCCCGTCAGGTCGTGGAGGAATTTCGGGGCCGCGGCGCGGGAGAGCGGCCACAGCCGGGTGCCGACGCCACCGGCGGGGATGACCCCGTGGAATCGTGCCAAGAGTTCTGCGTTCATCCGACTAAGGGTAATGGATGAACCTGATGAATCCCTTTTCGGCAAACAATAAAATAGGACACCCAAACCTGATCTATTTCGCCGATATTCCGGATATTCGGCACATCAAAGCCTCCAGCCGGTGAGCCTACTCACACGGGCTCGGGAAATAATGGGCAGCGCCGCCCGTGGTGGTCTAAGATCAGGCAAAGGAACGCTCGCACCAAGGCGTCAATTTAGTGTGTGGAAGATACACATGCGCCCTTGCGAGTCATGGAGGTTAATTCAGTGTCGAAGGCTTCGTCAGGCACCCTCTACCGCGGCCGCGAAGGCATGTGGTCTTGGGTGGGGCACCGTATAACGGGTGTCGTTATTTTCTTATTCCTATTGGTCCACGTGCTCGACACGTCCCTGGTCCGGGTTGCTCCCGGGGCATACGACGCGGTCATGGCCACCTACAAGAACCCATTGATGGCACTGGGCGAGACCGCACTGGTCGCTGCCATCGTGTTCCACGCGTTCAATGGTCTTCGCCTGATCCTGGTCGACTTCTGGAAGCAGGGGACCAAGTACCACCGCCAGATGCTTTGGGGCGTCCTTGGCCTGTGGGTCATCACCATGGTCGGATTCTCCATCCGCCACCTGTCAATCGCCTTTGGAGGTCACTAACCCATGTCGGCTGATATCGCTGCACCCCGCAGCCAACGCCTCGACCCGAAATATGTCCGCGCACGCAAGTCGCGTGGAAGCTTCGAAATGGTCGCATGGCTCTTCATGCGCCTCTCCGGCGTCGCGCTGATCGTACTGATCTTCGGGCACCTTTTCGCCAACCTCATGGTTGGCGACGGAATTTCCGCCATCGACTTCGGTTTCGTCGCCGGCAAGTGGGCAGATCCGCTGTGGCAGTTCTGGGACCTTGCGATGCTCTGGTTGGCGATGCTGCACGGCACCAACGGCGTGCGCACCATCATCAACGACTACGCGCAGAAGCACTCCACCCGCGCGTGGCTCAAGGGCATTCTCTACGTAGCCACCATCGTCATCGTCATCCTGGGCACCTTGGTGATCTTCACCTTCGATCCTTGCATCGCCGGTAGCACCCTTACGGTTTGCCAGTAATCTTCGGCCCTCGTTCGCCGACGCAAAGAATTCAAGAAAAGAGAGCATCAGGTATGCAGGTACACAAGTACGACGTCGTGATTGTCGGAGCTGGCGGCGCAGGCATGCGCGCAGCCATTGAATCCGGCCAGCGCGCACGTACGGCCGTTCTCACCAAGCTTTACCCGACCCGTTCGCACACCGGTGCGGCGCAGGGTGGCATGTGTGCAGCACTGGCCAACGTAGAAGAAGACAACTGGGAATGGCACACCTTTGACACGGTCAAGGGCGGGGACTACCTGGTTGACCAGGACGCAGCGGAAATCATGGCCAAGGAGGCCATCGACGCGGTGCTGGACCTGGAAAAGATGGGCCTGCCCTTCAACCGCACGCCCGAAGGCAAGATCGACCAGCGCCGCTTCGGCGGCCACACCCGTGACCATGGCAAGGCCGCCGTGCGCCGCGCTTGCTACGCAGCGGACCGCACCGGACACATGATCCTGCAGACGTTGTACCAAAACTGCGTCAAGCACAATGTCGAGTTCTACAACGAGTACTACGTCCTGGACATGCTCATGGTTGAGGAGGATGCCTTCCGCGAGGACGGCACCGCCTACAAGCAGAAGCGCGTTGCCGGCGTGGTTTCCTACGACCTGGCCACCGGCGAACTCCACGTCTTCCAAGCCAAGTCCGTCATCTTCGCCACAGGCGGCGCAGGCAAGGTCTTCAAGACCACGTCCAATGCCCACACCCTCACCGGTGACGGCATGGGGATCGCCTTCCGCAAGGGCATCCCGCTCGAGGACATGGAATTCGTCCAGTTCCACCCCACCGGGCTGGCCGGTCTGGGCATCCTGCTTTCCGAGGCTGCGCGTGGCGAAGGTGCCATCCTGCGCAACTCCGAAGGCGAGCGCTTCATGGAGCGCTATGCCCCGACCATCAAGGACCTCGCACCGCGTGACATTGTCGCCCGGTCGATGGCCAACGAAGTGCGTGAAGGCCGCGGCTGTGGCCCGAACAAGGACTACGTCCTGCTCGACTTGACCCACCTGGAGCCGGCGCACATCGACGCCAAGCTCCCGGACATCACCGAGTTCGCCCGCACCTACCTTGGTGTCGAGCCCTACACCGATCCGGTGCCGGTCTTCCCGACCGCACACTATGTCATGGGCGGGGTCCCGACCAACGTTGAGACCGAGGTCTTCCAGGACAGCGAAACCACCATTCCCGGCCTGTTCGCCGCCGGCGAGGTCGCCTGCGTATCGGTGCACGGGTCAAACCGCTTGGGCACCAACTCGCTGTTGGACATCAACGTGTTCGGCAAGCGTGCCGGCATCTCCGCGGCCAAGTACGCACTGGGTGCCGAGTTTGTTGATCTTCCGGAGGACCCGGAAAAGTTCACCATGGACCAGATCAACTCCATGCTCAGCTCCACCGGCACCGAGCGTGTCGCAACGCTTCGCAAGGAACTCCAGGACATCATGGACGCCAACGTCCAGGTCTTCCGGGACAAGGATTCCCTCACCCGGGCCCTTGAAGTGATCGAGGACCTGCGCACTCGCTACAAGGATGTCTCGGTGCAGGACAAGGGCAAGCGTTTCAACCTTGACCTGCTCGAGGCCATTGAGCTTGGCTTCCTCTTGGACATGGCCGAGGTCATGACCACGGCAGCGATGCACCGCAAGGAATCGCGCGGCGGTCACTACCGCGAGGACTTCCCGGACCGCGACGACGAGAACTTCATGAAGCACTCGATGTCCTACCGCGACGCAACGGCCACCACCGAAGGCATTCCCGGCATCCGCATGGAAACCAAGCCTGTAATCTTCACCCGTTACCAGCCGATGGAGCGTAAGTACTAATGAGCACGGAACTTCCAGAACCAGCCTCAAAAATTGAGCTGAAGCCCGGAGTCGGCGGCGGCGGAGAAATCCCGCAGTTCAACATCACGCTGCGTGTTCGCCGGTATTTGCCGGAGACCACGGCCGATGCCTACTGGGAAGACTTCAAGCTGACCATGTACGGCACCGATCGCGTGCTCGATGCACTGCACAAGGTCAAGTGGGAGCACGACGGTTCGCTGTCCTTCCGCCGTTCATGCGCCCACGGCGTTTGCGGTTCCGATGCCATGCGCATCAACGGCCGCAACCGCCTGGCCTGCAAGACGCTGCTCAAGGACCTGGACCACTCCAAGCCGATCACCGTTGAAGCCATCAAGGGCCTGCCCCTTGAAAAGGACCTCATCGTCGACATGGAACCGTTCTTCCAGTCCTACCGCGAGATCATGCCGTTCCTGATGAACAAGGGCCATGAGCCCTCGGCCGAGCGTTACCAGTCCGCCGAGGACCACGCCAAGTTCGAGGACACCACCAAGTGCATCCTCTGCGCCGCGTGCACCTCTTCATGCCCGGTCTTCTGGACCGACGGCCAGTACTTCGGGCCGGCTGCAATCGTCAACGCACACCGCTTCATCTTCGACTCGCGCGATGATGCAGGGGACATGCGCCTGGAGATCCTCAATGACAAGGAAGGCGTGTGGCGCTGCCGCACGACGTTCAACTGCACCGAAGCATGCCCGCGAGGCATCCAGGTGACCAAGGCCATCGCCGAGGTCAAGCAGGCCATCCTGTCGCGCTCCATCTAGTTTCCGGCTAGAAGGATCTGTGGTCCGGTTTCCCTTGGGGGAAACCGGATCACAGTGCGTTAAGCGGAGACTTGCCCGCATGATCCGGACGAAGGGGTTCAGGGACCCCTCCCCCAGGCGCATGCCGGGCATCCTGGGGGGCACTGCAGGGCCTCGGTGCCTTCGGGGCGGGCCCGGTTAGGCCTTGCTCGGCCGGTCACCCTGGGGGCTTTGCAGGGGCTCGGGACCTTCGGCGCGAACCCGGTTAGGCCTTGCTCGGCCGGCCTCGCTGGATGTCCGCCGAGCGCACAGCAACGATTGATGCGGACAGCAGGTAAGCCTGGCTCAGCAGGTTGAACCAGATGAATAGTCCCAGGATCACCGCAAAGGGCGCCAGGAGCACGTTATTGGTCAGCGAGGCCAGCAACATGGCCGAGAGGAAGCGCAGGGTCGTGGCCCCGGCACCGGCCAGCAGGACCCCGGCGAGCAAGCCACCGGTAATCATCCTGGCGCGGGACGCCACGCGAAGCAGCACCCAGGCCGTTGCGCAATCCAGGGCAAACATGGCCACGACGTACCCCACGCGGGTCAGCACGCTTGTCCACCATCCGTTGAGGCTTAACACCCCGGCCACGGTCTCGATCATGGACGAGGAGCCAATCGCCAGTGCGCTGGAGGCAACCAGGGCCACTCCCAGCACCAGCAGCAGCAAGGCATCGCGAAGCTTGGAAACCACCGGGTTTGAGCGGTCGCGCTTGAGGCCAAAGATTGTCCGTATGCCCTCCCGCAACCCGGCGAGCCAACCCAGCGACGTGAAGACCAACGCGCCAAGGGAGATAGCCAGGGTCCAGCCGAAGCGCTGGATGCCCAGCAGATCCTCGGGCTTTGCCAGTCCCCCGTCGCCGGTGTCGATAAGTCCCGGTGTGGTGGCGGCGACCATGTCGATCACTCCGTCCCGCAATACCGGGTTGTCGTTGGCAAAGAGGCTCAGGAGCGTGAATCCCGCCACCAGCATGGCGGCAATGGAGAAGAACATCCGGTAGGCGCCGCCGGCGGCAAGCAGCGGTCCACGGCGCCTGACGTACAGGTTCCACACGCGCATGGGGTAGAGGGCAAAGAACTTGGCGGTCAACAAAATAAAGAAGGACTTGACCTTCAACCATGGCGTGCCGTTTGCACGTGCCGCATAGAGCTCCTGGGCTTTCAGCCTGATGAAGGCCTGGAGCGCCCGGGGGTCCAAGGGCGAGGGCGGTGCCACTGGCGGGGCACCGACAAACCGACGCGCCACCACGCCTGGCGCCCTGGTTCCGAGTTCCTCGGTGACCGGGTCGTAGCCGCTGCCGATGTCATCGGCCGGCTCGACGTCCGAGGAGAGGTCCCATTTGACCGCTGTGCGGTTTCTAAAGTGACGGCCCGTCAAGTCCCAACTCCTCGCGCCGGGACCAGGCCCCGGTGGAATCCAGACCGAAAAGTCCGATCTTTTCGACAACGAAACCCATGGAGACGCCCCGTAGCTCTTCCTGGGCGCGGTCCATGACGGCTTCGTCGACATCGTGGGCAATGGTCAAGTGCGGATGGTATCCGTAGGCGAGTTCGTGCAGCAAAGGACCGGCAACCAAGGCATCATGCAATTCACCGCATTCCTCCGCTCCCTCCGTGACGTTCAGGAACACCACCGGGGAGATCGGGCGGAAGGTTCCGGTCCCGCGCATCCGCACCGTGAAAGAAGCGATGCGCGAAGCTACTGCGCGCACGTGGGCCGCCGCTGATTCCCAGTCCGTGGTGGAGCCAGAGACCAAGGTGATGTGCGGGGCCACCGCGGCGGCCTGGTCCCCTCCGTATTCCCGGCGCCAGTCGATCAGCGAGGCGTCAAGCGGGGACGGGATCTCAATAACGACCCCCAATGCCGTCGCCTGGGCGACGGCTCCTTCGCTTCTTGTCCCCGTTTTGACGGCCATCCCTAGCGGATCCCACCCACTGGTGGCATGAAACCAACACGTTCGTAGACATCAGCCAGGGTCCGCGAAGCAACCTCGCGGGCCTTGAGCGCGCCGGAGGCCAGGATCGAGTCCAGTTCAGCCGGATCCTCGAGCAATTCCAGGGTGCGTGCCCGGACTGGAGAAAGCGTTTCGACAACGGCGTCGGCGACGGCGACCTTCAGGTGCCCGTACATCTTTCCCTCGAATTCACTGACCAGCGTGGGCACCGGGGTCCCGGTGACCGCGGAAAGGATCTCAAGCAGGTTGGTGACACCGGGCTTGGCGGCCCGGTCGTGGGCGATGACGGTGTCATCGTCGGTCACGGCCGATTTGATTCGTTTGGCGACGGTCTTGGCGTCATCCAGGACGTTGATCAGTCCGTTGGGGCTGGAGGAAGACTTCGACATCTTGGAGGTGGGGTTCTGCAGGTCGTAAATGCGCGCCCCCTCCTTCTTGATGAACGCCTCGGGCACCACGAACGTTTCCCCGTAGCGATGGTTGAAGCGGGCGGCAAGGTCGCGGGCCAGTTCCACGTGCTGGCGCTGGTCGTCTCCTACCGGAACACCCTGTGGCTGGTAGAGCAGGATGTCGGCGGCCATCAATACGGGGTAGGTGAAGAGGCCCACCGAGGACGCGTCGGCGCCGCCCTTGGAACTCTTGTCCTTGAACTGGGTCATCCGGCTGGCTTCACCGAAGCCGGTGATGCAGTTCAGCACCCAGGCCAGTTGGGCGTGTTCGGGCACCTGTGATTGAACAAAAAGCGTTGATTTCTCCAGGTCGATGCCGCCGGCGATGAATTGTGCGGCCGTCTTGCGGGTACGCTCGCGCAGTCCTGCCGCATCTTGCGGCACGGTGATCGCGTGCATGTCCGGAATGAAGAAGAACGCATCGTAATCGTCCTGGGTCTTGACCCAGTTGACCAGCGCGCCGAGGTAGTTGCCCAGGTGCAGGGAGTCTCCGGAGGGCTGCATCCCGGAGAGCACTCTGGGCCGGGCGGGTGTGGCGAAGGTATCGCTCATGATGATGAAAAGTCCTTTAGAACTGGTAGTCGACGACCAACGGGGCGTGGTCCGAAAAGCGCACGTCATAGCTTGACGCACGGTCAACGACGGACTTTGTCGCGCGGGAGGCAAGATCCGGCGTGGCCATCTGGTAGTCGATGCGCCATCCGGTGTCGTTGACGAAGGCCTGCCCCCGCCATGACCACCAAGTGAATGGTCCATCGACCTCGCCGGCCAACTCGCGGGCAACATCCTTGTAGCCGATCTCCTCGCCGAAGAAGCGATCGAAGTAGGCACGTTCCTCGGGCAGGAAGCCCGAACG